>NZ_QDFI01000084.1 GCF_003254465.1 Meridianimarinicoccus zhengii | reverse complement strand
CGACGCCGCCCGGTGCCCGCCGCCCGGCGGCGCCCGCCCGCTCCATGGCGACCCGGTGCCCGGGAACGTGGTGCACGGCGCCCACGGCCCGCGGCTGATCGACTGGCACAGTGCCCACCGCGGCGACCCCTGCCACGACCTCGCCCTCGCGCTGTCCCCGGCGATGCAGGTGATCCATGGGCTGCCGCCGCGCACCCCGTCGCAAAGGCGCGCCTTCCTCGCGGCCTATGGATGCCCGGCAACGACCGCGCGGCTCGACGCGACTGCGGCCCTGCATCACGGGCTGATGATAGGCCATTGCCTGTGGCGGCAGGAGCGTGGCGACCGCGCCTACGGTCCGGCGCACGACGCGGAAATCACGGCCCTGCGCGCCCTGCCGCCGGCATGACGGCCCGCGCGCCGACCGCCAAAGCTAAAGTACCAGCAGTTCCAGCAGCCCGCCCGCCACGGCCGCGCCGACCGCCCCCACCGCGATCCAGCCGATGCGCCCGCGCCAGTCGGTCCGCGGTGCCTCCCGCGGGGTGCCGGTCTGTTCCAACAGCGCCCGTTCCACCAGCGCGGGCAGCCGCGGCCCGAACCGCGCCAGCACCCGCCCCGTGCGCGCCAGATCCCGCGCAACGGCCCGCGGCCCGACATTCTTGGCGATGTAGTCCTCGACCACCGGCCGCGCGACATCCCATATGTTGATATGCGGGTTGAACGACCGCGCCACGCCTTCGACCACAACCATGGTGCGCTGCAGCAGGATCAGCTCGGTCCGCGTCTCCATCCCGAACCGCTCCGTCACCTCGAAGAGATAGGCCAGCAAGCGCCCCATCGAGATCCGGCTCGCATCCATGCCGAAGATCGGCTCGCCCACCGCGCGCAGCGCGCGGGCGAATTCATCGATATCCCGGTCCGCCGGCACGTAACCCGCCTCGAAATGAACCTCGGCGACCCGGCGGTAATCCTTGCGGATGAAGCCATAGACGATCTCGGCATAGACCCGGCGGGTGTATTCGTCGATCCGCCCCATGATCCCGAAATCGAGCGCGATCAAATCACCGCTGGCGGTGATCTTCAGGTTCCCCTGGTGCATGTCGGCGTGAAAATACCCGTCGCGCAGCGCCTGTTTCAGGAACAGCTGCAACACCCGCTCGCCCAGTTCGGGCAGATCGTGCCCCGCCGCGCGGATGGCGGTCAGGTCGTTCGCGGACACGCCCTCCACCCAGTCGAGCGTCATCACCCGCTTGCCCGACAGCACCCAATGCACCTGCGGCACGCCGAATCGTGCGTCCCTGGCCGTGGTCGCGGCGAATTCCGCCGCCGACGCGCTTTCCAGCCGCAGGTCCAGCTCGCCCATCACGACGCCGTCGAAATGGCGGATCACGTCCATCGGCCGCAGCCGCCGCGCACCGGGGGCCAGCAGGTCGATCACCGACGCGATCAGGTAGAAGGCGTCGATATCCTTGCGGAACGCCTTTTCGATGCCGGGGCGCAGCACCTTGATCGCCACCTTGCGGTTGCTGCCGACGAGCCGCGCGGAATGGACC
Organism: Meridianimarinicoccus zhengii; assembly: GCF_003254465.1. Taxonomy (GTDB): domain Bacteria; phylum Pseudomonadota; class Alphaproteobacteria; order Rhodobacterales; family Rhodobacteraceae; genus Meridianimarinicoccus; species Meridianimarinicoccus zhengii. The sequence goes on along the minus strand of NZ_QDFI01000084.1, from coordinate 14,361 downwards.
TGCGCGATGGACGCTGCCGCGATGGGCGGCGAGAAATCCGTGAAGGCCGCGTCCACGTCGATCCCTAAATCGCGCGCGACCTCGGCCTTGGCGACCTCCACCGGGAAGGGCGGCAGCTTGTCCTGCAACACCGACAACTCGCCCGCCAGCCGCGCACCCACCACGTCTGGCCGTGTCGACAGGATCTGGCCGAACTTGATGTAAGCCGGGCCCAGCGCCGTGAGCGCCCGCACCACCGGCGGTACGTCGGGATCGCCCTTCAGGCCCAGCGGGCTGAACGGCCAGCCGAGAATCCGCGCCACCAGCCGCAGATGCGCCGGCGCCCCGAACGCGTCGAGCACGTCGCCCATCGCCCCGGTGCGTTCCAGCGTGGCGCCGGTCCGGATGAGCCGCCAGATATTGTGGGGGCCGCGCACTAAATCTTCCAGCCCGAATGCAGCGCCGCGATCCCGAAGGACAGGTTGCGGAACCGCACCTGCCCGAACCCGGCCTCGCGGATCATCGCCGCGAACGTGTCCTGATCGGGAAACTTGCGGATCGATTCCACCAGGTACTGGTAGCTGTCCCGGTCCCCCGCGATCGCCTGCCCCATAGGCGGGATCACGTTGTAGGAATAGCGGTCATAGGCCCATTGCAGCGCCGGGTTCGGCAACTGGCTGAACTCCAGCACCATCAGCCGCCCGCCGGGGCGCAGCACGCGGTACGCCTCGGACAGCGCATCGGCGATCCGGGTCACGTTCCTTATGCCGAAGGAAATCGTGTAGACGTCGAAGCTGGCGTCGGCGAAGGGCAGCGCCATCGCATCGCCCACGACCCAGTCGATCCGGCCCGCCATCGCCTCCGCCTCGGCGCGCGCGCGGCCCGCCTCCAGCATCGGCGCGGTCAGGTCCAGCACCACCGCCTCGGCCCGCGGCGCACGGCGCAGGAACCGGAACGCGATGTCGCCGGTGCCCCCCGCCACGTCCAGCAGCCGCTGGCCATCGCGCGGGACCAGCCAGTCCATCATCGCGTCCTTCCACAGACGGTGCACGCCGCCCGACATGACATCGTTCATCACGTCGTATTTCTGCGCCACGCTGGAGAAGACGCCGCGCACCAGCCCCGCCTTGTCGGCCTCGGGCACGTCGCGGTTGCCGAAATGGGTGGTGCGTTCGCCGCTCTGGCGTCCGTCGCTGTCCGTCATGCTCTTGCCGATCCCTTGCCTGCCCCTTCTTATAGGGCGCTGCCCCGCCGATACAACGCAACGGGGGGCGATGCCACGCCGCAGGAGCCCGCCATGCCAGAGCTGCCCGAAGTCGAAACCGTCCGCCGCGGGCTCGCCCCGGTGATGGAGGGACAGACCATCGCGCGCGCCGATATCCGCCGCCCTGACCTGCGCTGGCCCTTTCCGCCGGACATGGCCGCGCGGCTGGCGGGCCAGCGCGTCCTCGGCCTGCGGCGGCGCTCCAAGGTCATCCTTGCCGATCTCGCCGGGGGCGAGACGCTCATGATCCATCTCGGCATGTCGGGGCGGATGCTGATTTCCGGCGCCCATGGCCGCGACATGCCGGGGCAGTTCCACCACGCCCACCCCGCGCCCGAAAAGCACGACCATGTCGTGCTCGACCTCGGGACCGGCGCGCGCGTCACCTTCAACGATCCGCGCCGCTTCGGGGCGATGGACCTCGCGCCCACGGCCACGCTCGACCACCACAAATGGCTGGCCACGCTCGGCCCCGAACCGCTCGGGAACCTTTTCCACGACACCTATCTGGCCGCACGGCTGCGGGGGCGCGACACGCCCATCAAGGCGGCGCTCCTGGACCAGCGCACCGTGGCGGGCCTCGGCAACATCTACGTCTGCGAAGCGCTCTTTCGCGCCGGCATCAGCCCTGCCCGCCGCGCCGGGCGCATCTCCGCGCGCCGCGTGGCCAGCCTCGTGCCCGCCATCCGCGACACCCTGACCGAGGCCATCGCCGCGGGCGGGTCGTCCCTGCGCGACTACCGGCAGGCCGACGGCGACCTGGGCTATTTCCAGCACGCCTTCCGGGTCTACGGCCGCACCGGCCAGCCCTGCACGACCCCCGGCTGCACCGGCACCATCGTGCGGACCGTGCAGGCGGGCCGGTCGTCCTTCCATTGCCCGCGCTGTCAAAGATAGCTTGTGCCGCCCGCGGCCAAACTGTTAAGGGCCGTCCCTGTTGCAACAGATACGGCTGGACCGCATGGCCTACGAGACGCTCATCGTCGAGATCGAAGACCACGTCGCACTCATCAAGCTTGACCGGCCCGACGCGAAGAACGCGCTCAACGCCGCCATGATCGGTGAACTCTGCGACGCGCTCGCATCGCTCGACGCGAACGAAAAGGCGCGCTGCATCGTGCTGACCGGGTCGGACAAGGTGTTCGCAGCCGGGGCCGACATCGCCGAGCTTGCCGAAAAGACCTTCGCCGACGTGTTCTGCGCCGACCAGTCCGCCCGGCTCGCGCGGGCCTTCCGCGACTGCCGCACGCCCATCATCGCCGCCGTCGCGGGCTATGCCCTTGGCGCAGGCTGCGAACTGGCGATGATGTGCGACATGGTCATCGCCGCCGATACCGCCAAGTTCGGGCAGCCGGAAATCAATCTCGGCGTGATCGCGGCACTGGGCGGCACGCAGCGGCTGACCCGCGCGGTCGGCAAGGCCAAGGCGATGGACATGCACCTGACCGGGCGCTTCATGCTGGCCGACGAAGCCGAACGCAGCGGGCTGGTCAGCCGCGTGGTGCCCGCCAAGAAGCTCCTGGAGGAAACCCGCGCCGCCGCCACGAAGATCGCGGACCGGTCGCGCCTGACCGCGATGGCGGTGAAGGAAGCGGTCAACCGCAGCTTCGAATCGCCGCTCTCCGAAGGGCTGCTGTTCGAACGGCGCCTGTTCCACGCGCTCTTTGCCACCGCCGACCGGGCCGAAGGCATGGCCGCCTTCCTCGAAAAGCGCGACCCGCAGTTCCGCGACAAGTGACACGCGGGGCGAGACGCGACAAATAGCACGCACCGTGCCGCGCGGGCACGCGGACGCCGGTTGACTTGCCCGCCCGTCGTGGCTAGTAGCCCGTCTTTATCGGAATTCACCCCAACCTTGGGAAGCATAACATGGCAAATACGCCCCAGTCCAAGAAGCGCGCGCGCCAGAACGACCGCCGCAAGGTCATCAACTCCGCGCGGCGCTCGCGCATCCGCACCTTCCTGCGCAAGGTTGAGGAAGCCATCGCCAGCGGCGACAAGGATGCCGCGGCCACCGCGCTGCGCACGGCACAGCCCGAAATCATGCGCGGCGTGACCAAGGGTGTGCTGCACAAGAACACCGCGGCGCGGAAGATGTCGCGCCTGTCGTCGCGCGTGAACGCGATCGGCTGATCTCCGCCGAACCTCCGCCGGGCCTTTCCGGCACCGGCAGGTGAAAATGTCGCAAAGGGGCACGGGAAACCGGGCCCCTTTTCACGTGTGCAATCCAGGGTTGTGCCGCTCTGGACACACAATTGCAAAATTCGCAACCGCATTGTTTTCGTTATATTTTTTACGTCGTTCGGATTCGTTTACAGGCTCCGTCGCTGTCAATGTGTAAGTTATGTTGCGGCCCGAGCACCCCCGTTGCTATCGTCTTCAGGCGATTCACGTCGTCTTGGGGGACATGAGGACCGCATAGCACGCACAGCCCGTCAGCGCGCACTGTCGCGCCACCGGAAAGGTGCGTCGATCCGGCGAAAGCCGGGACGCGATCCGAACGGGTCGGCAGGCCAGAGGGGTTTGGCCAGCCGAAGGGTGTATCGGCGGTCTTTTCCGCCGGTCGCAGGTCCGAAGTTTGAGATACGGTCCGGACCGGGCGCCTGCCAGCGCCATTCCGGGCACCGGGACAGGACAGGTTTGTCCCGGCATCTGCAAAACCCGCATTCGGCGGGGCGGGCAGGTCGTGTCGATCGTCGTGAGCCGCACGGAACGGGGCAAGGGTCGCTTGAAACGGCCCGGAAACAACAGAGTGGCGGACGATGACGCATGAAATCTGGGGCGAAGTGCAGACAGCGTTGCTGCACTCCGTTGGCGAGAACAACTACAAGACCTGGATACGGCCGATCGAGTTCACCACCTGCGAAGACGGCGTCGCCCATTTCCGCGTGCCCACGACCTTCATCGGCAACTGGGTGAACCGCAACTACGCCGACAAGATCCTTCAGCACCTGCATTCCGCCGGGGCCGAGGTGCGGCGCATCGAATTCAACGTCCACGCCCCGCGCCCCGGCCTTGCCGCCGCCCGCGTCGCCGAGGCCGCGAATGACGGCACCGCACCCGCGGCGGCGGCCATGGCCGACGCGCCCCGTGCCGATACCGATGCGGGCGACCCGCTGCCCGGCGCCCGGCTCGACGCGCGCTTCACCTTCGACCGTTTCGTGGTCGGCCCGTCGAACGAACTGGCCCATGCCGCCGCACGCCGCGTCGCCGATTGCGGACCGGTCACATTCAATCCGCTGTTCCTTTATGGCGGTGTGGGTCTCGGCAAGACCCACCTGATGCATGCCATCGCCCACCAGATGCGCCAGTCCGACCCGGAGATGCGCATCGTCTACCTCTCCGCGGAACAGTTCATGTACCGCTTCGTGCAGGCGCTGCGCGACCGGGACATGATGACCTTCAAGCAGCTCTTCCGGTCGGTCGACGTGCTGATGGTGGACGACGTGCAGTTCATCGCCGGCAAGGACAGCACGCAAGACGAATTCTTCCACACGTTCAACGCGCTCGTGGATCAGGGCAAGCAAATCATCATTTCCGGCGACCGCGCCCCCGGCGAGATCGAAGGGATGGAGGAACGCATCAAGTCGCGCCTGCAATGCGGCCTCGTCGTGGACCTGCACCCGACCGATTACGAACTGCGCCTCGGCATCCTCCAGCAGAAGGTCGATCTCTACTCCGAACAGTATCGCGGCCTCGTGGTGGCGCCCGGCGTGCTCGAATTCCTGGCACACCGCATCTCCACCAATGTCCGCGTGCTCGAAGGCGCGCTCGTGCGGCTCTTCGCCATGGCCTCGCTCGTGGGCCGCGAGATCACGCTCGACATGACGCAGGACTGCCTCGCCGATGTCCTCCGCGTCTCCGACCGCAAGGTGACGGTGGAGGAAATCCAGCGCCGCGTGTCGGAACACTACAACATCCGCCTGTCGGAACTGATCGGGCCCACGCGTGTGCGCACCGTCGCCCGGCCCCGCCAGATCGCCATGTACCTGTGCAAGACGCTGACGTCGCGCTCCCTGCCCGAAATCGGGCGCCGCTTCGGCAAGCGCGATCACACCACGATCCTGCACGGCGTCAAGCGGATCGAGGAATTGCGCGCCCGCGACAGCCAGCTCGCCGAGGATCTCGAACTGCTGCGCCGCGCGCTCGAAGCCTGATCCGCACCGTGACACCAGCCGCCGCGCGCCCCCGCGGGACGCGTGCCCGCCACGGCACAAAATGCCCTTGTGCCCCGGCGGAAATCGGCTAGCGTCACAGTCCCTGCAGACCCGAGGACCCTTGCCATGAAACTGAGTATCGAGCGCGGCGCCCTTCTGAAAGCCGTGGCCCAGGCACAGTCGGTCGTGGAGCGGCGCAACACCATCCCGATCCTCGCCAACGTGCTGATCGACGCCGAAGGCGCGCAGGTCCGGTTCCGCGCGACCGATCTCGATATCGAGGTGGTGGACCAGGCCCCCGCGCAGGTCGAACAGGCGGGCGCCACGACCGTCTCCGCCGTCACCTTCCACGACATCATCCGCAAGCTGCCCGACGGCGCGCTCGTGGACCTGACCGCCGACAGCGCCGCGGGCCTCCTGCACGTCACCGCCGGCCGCGCCCGGTTCAAGCTCGCCACCCTGCCGCGCGAAGACTTCCCCGTGATGGCCACCAGCGAGTACGAGGTGAACTTCACCGCCAAGGCCGCCCTCCTGCGCCGGCTCTTCGACAAGTCGAAATTCGCCATCTCGACCGAGGAAACCCGCTACTATCTCAACGGCGTCTACATGCATGTCGCCGACAGCGGCGCGGGCGAACTGACCCTGCGCTGCGTGGCGACCGACGGCCACCGGCTCGCGCGCATCGACGCGCCCCTGCCTGCGGGCGCCGAAGGGATGCCCGGCGTGATCGTGCCGCGCAAGACCGTGGGCGAACTGCGCAAGCTGCTGGAAGACGACGACGCCGACATCGCCGTGTCCGTGTCCGACACCAAGATCCGCTTCGCCACGCCGGAACTCAGCCTCACGTCCAAGGTGATCGACGGCACCTTCCCCGACTACACGCGCGTCATCCCGCAGGGCAACACGCGCAAGATGCAGGTGGACGCCGCCGATTTCGCCCGCGCGGTGGACCGGGTCGCCACCGTGTCCTCGGAACGCTCCCGCGCCGTGAAGATGTCGCTGGACGAGGACCGGCTGGTCCTGTCCGTCACCGCCCCGGATGCGGGCGCGGCGGAGGAAGAACTGGCCGTCGCCTATGCCGACGAGCCGCTGGAGATCGGCTTCAACGCGAAATACCTGCTGGAGATCGCGGGACAGGTCGACCGCGAAAACGCCACCTTCCTCTTCAACGCCGCCGGCGACCCGACGCTGATGCGCGAAGGCGACGACGACAGTGCCGTCTATGTGGTGATGCCGATGCGGGTGTGAGGAGTGGTGGGCTGACTGACAAAGTCGCTTATTGACTTGGCACTTTTGCGTAGGAAACGGTCGTTTATCGTACAATGCCAAATTTTAGGTAAAAAGATTTAAACGGATTCTGTCACAAAGTGAACTACGTCCGCCAGTCGAGATAAGTACATACCGGCAAGATCACGATTTCTCACTCTCTTGTGCGAGCTTTCGCCAACGGCGGAGTGTAGTTTGATTGTCAATTAGCCAGCGACGCAACCTGATGGCGACTAAAATTCCTTCTTTTATTTTGTCTTGCTGTGAATGGAAACTTGCCTGGTTGTCGACCGGCGGTGACGGGATCGACATTTTCAGCCCCGGGTTTGGCCTAGTTTTCGTTGGCTTTGGCGCGTCGAAACTGGCTCCTAAATCCCTCGCGTCAGCTTCCAGTTCAGCACATATGCTCGGGAACGCTACTCCCCAAGCTGGAAACGTCACGGCGACGTAGTTGGCGCGGCGCTCGGACCCGCGTCCAAGCTCATGTGCAAATCGGCGAGGACGAATGTCCCTTGGCAGAGCCTCAAGTGTAACATTTTGGTCAAAAATCATCGACGTGCTTTCTCGCGGATTAGCGGGTTTAAGCATCGTCGCACCGGGGTGAATGGCAGGTGCCAGTTGCTCCAAAAGAGATACATATAGTTTGTTAAAATCACCAACGACCTTGTCAGGAATGGATGTGTATCCTCGCCGGTGCTTGTGGATCGCTTGGTCAAGAATGGATGCGCGAAAATCGTAGCGCAAAACCGTGTCAGAACCAGCCTCATCAATTTGGTCGCGGAACCATTTGGCAATCATTTCATATGTGATGATCGCATCGAACTTCCCTGTAAAATTTGGATGTTCCGCACCATAAGCCTCAGGACAAACAATTGCCATGGCTGCATGATTAAATCCATCATCCAGAATAGCCAATTCCTCTCGGTAGCTTTCTGCTTGGTCGGGTTGTTCGGCTGCATCCAGTTTGTTCTCAATAAGAAGCGCCGCGCGAGTTCCGTCGGAGTATTGGATTTCGATGAAAATATCTATTTCCCTGCGCGAACGAGTGCGACGCTTGGAGTGCTTCACGTCCCATGACACCAGTTGCCCAGAAAGCCTGCAAAGTGCAGAAAGCCATACAAGAAAATCTGGCGAAGAGTGTAGCTCCTCAACCAGCAAAAGATCGATGTCGCGTTCGGTCGCGTGGGTTAGGGTAGGAATGAATTCGTCGTCTGACATCATGCGCCCTGAGATTAAGCCTATGGTGATAAAGGCTCTAGGTATTGCTTGCCTTCATGACAAAGTGCCATGCAAGCTACTGTTTGTGCAACTCCGTGCAGTGGTCGAGTGTGGGCGCAAAGAGGTCATTGCTTTTTACCCCCCCTAGCCACCACCCCACCCGCGCGCTAACCCCGCGGGCATGCGCCTCGCCGTCACGCACCTCGCCCTCTCGCATTTTCGGTCCCACCGCCGAGCGGCGCTGGAGCTTGACGGGCGGCCCGTCGTCATCTTTGGCCCCAACGGCGCGGGCAAGACCAACCTGGTCGAGGCCGTCTCGCTCCTGTCGCCCGGCCGGGGCCTGCGCCGGGCGGCCACCGCCGATCTCGCCCGCCGCCCCGATGCCATCGGCTGGCGCGTTGCCGCCACGCTCGACACGCCCGACGGCTCCCACCGGATAGAGTTGCGCGCCGAACCGGGCAGCCCCCGCACCCAGACCGTCGACGGCGACCCCGCCCCGCAAGCGGCCCTTGGCCGCCTCGCCCGCGTGCTCTGGCTGACCCCCGCCATGGACCGGCTCTGGATCGAAGGGGCGGACGGCCGTCGCCGCTTTCTCGACCGCGCCACGCTCAGTTTCTTCCCCGGCCATGGCGATGCCGCGCTCGCCTATGACAAGGCCATGCGCGACCGCAACCGCCTGCTGCGCGACCGCGTCACCGACGCCCGCTGGTTCGACGTCCTCGAATCCCGCATGGCCGACGCCGGGGCCGACATCATCGCCGCCCGCCGCACGGCACTCGACCGGCTGGCAACGGCACAGGACGGTGCCGCCACCGCCTTTCCCGCCGCAACGCTCGCGCTGGTCGATCCACCGGATGGCCCGCTGCCCGACACCGCCGACGCCCTGCGCGACGCGCTCGCCGCCGCCCGCCGCGGCGACATGGCCGCGGGCCGCAGCCGCATCGGCCCGCATCGCAGCGATCTTGCCGCGACCTACACCGCCCGCGGCACGGACGCCGCCCAGTGTTCCACCGGCGAGCAGAAGGCGCTGCTGCTGTCGCTCGTCCTCGCCAATGCCCGCGCGCTGGCCGAAGACCTCGGCGCGCCGCCGATCCTGCTGCTGGACGAGGTCGCGGCGCATCTCGACGCCGCCCGCCGCGCGGCGCTCTACGACGAGATCTGCGCCCTCGGCGCACAGGCCTTCCTGACCGGCACCGATGCCACGCTCTTCGCCGATCTCGGGGACCGCGCGCAGCACCTGACCGTGACCGAGGACGGGGGCGAAAGCCGCGTGCAGGCCGCGAACGGCTAACCGCCTGACCCGAAACGGAGTCATACAAGAGTCATACGGGAATCATACGCAAGTCATACACCTGCTTGCAGCCCTCCGAACAGCGGCCTAAACCGCGCCATGACCCTCGCCGCCACCGACCTCGCGCTCTATGCCACGGCCCTGTTCGTGCTGTTCCTGACCCCCGGTCCGGTCTGGCTCGCCCTGTCCGCCCGCACCCTCGCGGGGGGCTTCCCGGCGGCCTGGCCGCTGGCCCTTGGCGTCGTGATCGGCGACGCGGTCTGGCCCTTCCTCGCCATCCTCGGCGTGTCCTGGGTCGTCGGTCAATACGCTGATTTCATGCTGGTTTTGCGGCTCGTCGCCGTCGCCGTCTTCGTCTGGATGGGCGTGTCCCTGATCCGCCACGCAGACCGGCAGATCGGCGCCGACAGCCGCCTGACCCGCCCCGGCAAGCTCGCCGGGTTCGTCGCGGGGCTGGCCGTCATCCTCGGCAACCCCAAGGCGATCCTGTTCTACATGGGCGTGCTGCCGGGCTTCTTCGACCTGACGCGCATCACCGCGCCCGACATCGCCGCCATCGTCGCGCTCTCGATGGTCATCCCCTTGATCGGAAACCTGATTTTCGCCACCGTGATCGACCGCGCCCGCCGCCTGCTGACCAGCCCGGCCGCCCTGCGCCGCATGAATCTCACCGCCGGATGCCTGCTGATCGTGGTCGGCCTCGTCATCCCCTTTACCTGACGGGTTTTTCTGCCCCGCGGCACGTGACATTCCCCCGCGCGCCCGATATAAAATGTCAGAAAAATGAAGGGCATGACAGATGGCCGATCCGATCCCGGCACCCGAAGAATACGGCGCCGATTCCATCAAGGTTCTCAAGGGGCTGGAGGCCGTGCGCAAGCGGCCCGGCATGTATATCGGTGACACCGATGACGGCTCGGGCCTGCACCACATGGTCTACGAGGTCGTGGACAACGGCATCGACGAAGCACTCGCCGGCCATGCCGACGCGGTGAACGTCACGCTGCATTCCGACAACTCCGTCTCGGTCAGCGACAACGGCCGCGGCATCCCCGTCGGCATCCACGAAGGTGAAGGCGTCTCGGCGGCCGAGGTCATCATGACCCAGCTCCATGCAGGCGGCAAGTTCGACCAGAATTCCTACAAGGTTTCCGGGGGCTTGCACGGCGTTGGCGTGTCCGTGGTGAACGCCCTGTCCGACTGGCTGGACCTGCGCATCTGGCGCGACGGCAAGGAACACCACGCCCGGTTCGAGCGCGGCGACACGGTGCAACACCTGCGCGTCGTCGGTGACACACCGGGCCGAACGGGCACCGAGGTGCGCTTCCTTGCCTCCGACACCACGTTCACCAACACCGAATACAGCTTCAAGACGCTGGAAAACCGCCTGCGGGAACTGGCCTTCCTGAACTCGGGCGTGCGCATCATCCTGACCGACGAACGCCAGGCCGAACACCAGCGGTCGGAACTTTTCTACGAAGGCGGCGTGAAGGAATTCGTCCGCTATCTCGACCGGTCCAAGACACCGCTCCTGCCCGAACCGATCTTCATCACGGGCACCCGCGACGGCGTCACGGTGGAGGTCGCGATGTGGTGGAACGACGGCTACAACGAGATGGTGCTGCCCTTCACCAACAACATCCCCCAGCGCGACGGCGGCACCCATCTTGCAGGCTTCCGCGGCGCGCTGACCCGGACCCTGAACCTTTACGCCGGCTCGTCCGGGATCGCCCGCAAGGAAAAGGTCACCTTCAGCGGCGACGACGCCCGCGAGGGGCTGACCTGCGTGCTGTCTGTGAAGGTGCCCGATCCGAAATTCTCCAGCCAGACCAAGGACAAGCTCGTCAGCTCCGAGGTCCGCCCGGCGGTCGAGGGGCTGCTGAACGAAAAGCTCGCGGAGTGGTTCGAGGAAAATCCCGCCCATGCCCGCACGATCATCACCAAGATCATGGAAGCGGCCCTGGCCCGCGAAGCCGCCCGCCGCGCGCGGGAACTGACGCGCAAGAAATCCTCGCTCGACGTTGCGTCCCTGCCCGGCAAGCTTGCCGATTGCCAGGCCCGCGACCCAGCCGACCGCGAACTGTTCCTCGTGGAAGGCGACAGCGCGGGCGGGTCGGCCAAGCAGGGCCGCGCCCGTGCCAACCAGGCGGTGCTGCCGCTGCGCGGCAAGATCCTCAACGTGGAACGTGCGCGCTTCGACCGGATGCTCGGCAGCCAGGAAATCGGCACGCTCATCACGGCGCTCGGCACCGGCATCGGGCGGGACGAGTTCGACATCACCAAGCTGCGCTACCACAAGATCATCATCATGACCGACGCGGACGTGGACGGCGCACATATCCGCACGCTGCTGCTGACGTTTTTCTTCCGCCAGATGCCGGAACTGATCGAAGGCGGGTACCTGTACATCGCGCAGCCGCCGCTCTTCAAGGTCGCGCGCGGCAAGTCCGAGGTCTACCTGAAGGACCAGCCCGCGCTAGAGGATTACCTGATCGAGATGGGGATCGAAGGCGCGACCCTGCGGCTCGGGTCGGGCGAGGAGATCGTAGGCCAGGACCTGCTGCGCGTCGTCGAAGAGGCCCGCACCACCCGCCGCGCGCTGGCGAACTTCCCGACCCATTACGCGACCCATATCCTCGAACAGGCCGCCATCGCCGGGGCGTTCAAGCCGGGGCAGGTCGATGCGGACCTGCAGGGCACCGCCGACGCGGTGGCCGAACGGCTCGACCTCATATCGGTGGAATACGAACGCGGCTGGCTCGGGCGGCCCACGCAGGACCATGGCATCCGGCTGATCCGCACCGTGCGCGGCGTGGAAGAGGCGCGGCTTCTCGACGGCCCGATCCTGCGCGGGGGTGAGGCACGGCGCATGGCCATGCTGACGGATGGCTTGCAGGACCTTTACACGCGCCCCGCGACGCTCCTGCGCCGCGACAAGGGCATGCCGATCTACGGCCCGCTCGACCTGCTGAACGCGATGCTGGCCGAAGGCGAACGGGGCCTGACGCTGCAACGCTACAAGGGTCTGGGCGAGATGAACCCGGACCAGTTGTGGGAAACCACGCTGGACCCGGAGGCCCGGACGCTGCTGCAGGTGAAGGTCGAGGACGTGGCCGAGGCCGACGACATCTTCACCAAGCTGATGGGCGACGTGGTCGAACCCCGGCGCGAATTCATCCAGTCCAACGCATTGAGCGTGGCGAATCTCGACTTCTAGGGCGTGCCGGTCCGCTGGACCGCCACGTCGAAATCGACGCTCTCGATGGGCTGCGCCGGGTCTTCGCCTGTCGCCAGCGCCGCGGTTTCTGGCGTGCTCACCCCCATCACAGCCACGCGCGGCGTGTCGCCCTTCAGCGCATCGGGAACCGCGGCGCTGCGCAAGATACGCAGAAGGGTGAACAGGATGATGAAGACATGCGCGCCGCCGGTGACGGCGAACAGCGCCGCGTTGCCGAAACGGGCCATCATGGCACCGCCCAGCGTCGGACCGATGATCGTGCCGACACCGAAGACCATCAGCAGCCCTGCTGCCACCTGGATCGACGTGCCGGGCTTTGCGTGATCGTTGGCATGGGCCACGATGACGGGATACATGGTGAAGATCGCCGCCCCGAACGCCGCGCCCAGCCCAATCTTCGCCATCCGGGGTTCGGGGCTGACCAGCACGAAGACGGCCGTCGCCGCAAGCGCCGCAAGCGCCAGCAGCACGAGAAGGGCGCGGCGTTCTATCCTGTCCGAGATCAGGCCGAGCGGAAGCTGTGCCGCCGCCCCGGCCAGAAGCGGCAGGCTGGCGAACAGCGTCACATCGGCAACCGACAGCCCTTCGGCATTGGCATAGACCGGCGCCAGCGTGCCGAAGGCGCCGTTCGAAATCCCCACGGCGAACACCGCCCCCACCGCGACAGGCGAATTCCGCCATAGCGACCCGAGATCGAGTTGCACGCTGACCAGCGGCGCCGGCGTGGGCGAGGCGGAAATCGCCGTCGGCACCAGCGCGACGCAATAGACCATGGCGGGCAGCACGAAGAACAGGAACCCGGTCGTGTCGCCCAGCGACAGACTGAGCTGCCCCGCCGTCGTCGCCAGAAGGTTGACCATGGTGTAGACGCCGAAGATCGTCCCGCGCGACCTTGCATCGGCACGCTCGCTCAGCCAGCTTTCGACGATCATCGCTGCCCCGGCGAAGCAGAATCCCGACAGCGCGCGCAGGACGATCCAGCCCCACGCGTGCACGAAGACCAGCGAGGCAAGGACTGCGACGGCCGCCATGGCCGCCATTACCCCGAAGGCGCGGATATGCCCGACCCGCCCGACGAGCCGTGCCATGGTCAGGCACCCGGCCACGTATCCCAGCGCCCAGCCGGTGCCAAGCGCCCCAAGAGCCAGTGCCGAGAACCCTTCCGCGCCGCCGCGCACGGGCAGGATGAGCGCGTTCATGCCCCCTGCAAACATCAGCAGGCCCGAACCCAGCAGAAGTGCCGCAACGGGCATCAGGTGACGGATCATGCCGAGGGGCCTTTCGGTTTCGGGTGCGCCCGCTGGAAAGGCTGGACCGAAGACCGGCGTCTTGCAAGGCCGTCTCCGGGCAATTGCCGTGATCCCGCGGGGACCGTGTCGGAGAAAGTGATTGGAGACGCCGATGGTCTGGCCCTAAGCTCGGCAAGTTTACGGCAAGCGGCGGCAGGACGTTGCGGGGACAGATCTGAACGGGAGTCTGCCGTTCCTTGCCGGATCCGGTCCGCGCGGGGCGGCATCGAAGCCGGGAAACCATGACAGGAGGGCGCGGCATGAAGGTCCAGATCAACATTCACGGCGACAAGGATGTCTCGGCGGAGGTGCAAGCCGAGATCGACGGGATCCTGCGCGACAAGCTGCGTCGCTTCGGCGACCTGTTCACCCGGCTGGAGGTGTATATCGCCCTCAACCAGGATACGAACGCGCGGATGGATGTCTACCAGTGCGGGATCGAGGCCCGCGCCGCGGGCAAGCCGCCGATCAAGGTGCACCATGGCGCACGGCGCCCGGACCTGGCCGCCGAAGGCGCCGTGGTCAAGCTCATCACAGCCACGGAGCGGCGCGTGGCGCGCAAGCGCACGGTCAGCAAGAGGGGCCACGCGCTCTAGGCCGTGTCTGCAATCAAGGGATTCCCGTTTGGTCTCATTTCTGATTCAAGATCGAAAACGGAG
>NZ_QDFI01000083.1 GCF_003254465.1 Meridianimarinicoccus zhengii | reverse complement strand
GGGCCTGCGGGCCGACGTGATCCGCTTCGGGCTGGCCGGCGCGGTGCCGGCGCTGCGCGGGGTCTGGGCGGCAGGGCGGCAGGTCGCCTGAACCCGCCGGGCCCGGCCCCGGTGCGCGTCATGCCCGCTGGGGATCGTGGCTTGCGCCGGTCAGCTTGCGTGCCGTGTCCCTGTGCAGATCGTCGAGCACGGCGGCGCGCAGGTCGGTATCCCGCGCCAGCAGGGCCGCCAGGGCCGGGCCGGACATAGCAAAGCAGCGCAGCGCCTCGCGCGCCCGGACCGTTGCCGATGCGGGCCCCTGCCGCAGCGCCTGGATTTCCCCCGCGAAGCCGTGGTCCAGCCGTGCGACGATCACGCCGCCCTGTTCGACCTCTGCCTGCCCATGGGTGATGTGATAAAGCGTGGTGACCGGCGCGCCTTCCTGCGTGAGCGTGGTACCCGGCGCGATGTTGCGCCAGAAACCGACATCGAGCACGCGCCGCGCCTGTTCCCGGCTCAGCCGCGGGAAGGCTGCGCGGACAAGCGCCTCTTCCTCGGGCGTCATGCGCACCCGCCGGTCGCGCAGGAAACGCCGCGCCAGCCCGAACAGGCTGATCGCCACCCAGCAGCCCTGCACGAGCGCTGCGGCAAGGTTGAAGGTCTGGCTGAGGCTGACCAGCAGCAACAGCGCGGCCGCAAGGTTCAGCGCCGGGTAGAGATAGCCGGTCCCGCGCAGCAGCCCGGCCTGCAAGAGCCCGTAGGCGAGAATGTAGATGCCGACGCCCGCGAGCCCCGCGCCCTGTGCCACCTGTCCGGACATGTCGCCTCCTTGCGGATCGATCAGTTTGCGGCCCCGCCTTCGTGCGTGCGCCGCAGGTTGGCGCAGGGGCCACGGGGTGACAACCGATTTCAGTGCGCTGGAACACGGTGCCGCCGTGGATTCCGTTTTACCCGCATGGGCAGAGCGGCTAGCGTCGCAGCATGGAAGAGCAGGGGGTGCAGATGACGGGTCATGCAAGGGCACGAACCGGGAGCCGGCTGGCGGCAGGGGTCATGGCCGCCGGTTTGGTGGCGGCAGGGTGCGCCGCGGCGTCGGATCACAAGGACAGCCCCGCGACGCGCGCCAACCCGGCGGCGGATATCGGCGACATCTTCATCTTCGAAGGCCCGCAGACCGGCGGTCTTGCCATGGTGATGACGGTCAACCCGCTGTCGGGCGCGCCGGATGAGGACTCGCCGCCCTCGGACAGCATCAAGCTCGATCCGACGCTGGTCTACCAGTTCAAGCTGGACACCGATGGCGATGCGCGCGCCGACATCGCCTACAAGCTGCGGGCGGCGGATATCGACGGCGAACCGCAGAAACAGAGCATCACGCTGCGCCGGGCGTCGGGCGCCGAAGCGCGCGCCAATGGCTGGCAGGGCGACGTGATCGCCGAGGGCTTCACGACCGCCCTGAACGCACCCTTGGAGGTGGCGGAGGGCAAGGCGGGCGAGTTGCTGTTCGCGGGCGTCCGGCGCGATCCGTTCTTCTTCGATTTCACCGATGTGCAGGCGCCCACGGAACTGGCGATCCGGCAGGCGCTCGGGGCAGGGGACGACCTGCCCGCCGAGCCGTCGTCGATCCTCGCCTTCGGCAAGACCGACATGACGGTCATCGTGCTGGAGGTGCCGATGATCCCCGAATTGCGGCAGGCCGGGTTCTGGTCCGTGGTCGCCAATGACGCCGGCACCGCCGTGGACCGGATGGGGCGCACGGGCATTCAGGGCATTTTCCTGGTCGATCCGCCGCCGGGCCGCAACCCGGAGCTGTATCTGCCGCGGGAGCGGGCGAAGTATCCGACCATCGGCGATCTGAACGACGCCTATAACAGCACCGCGCCCGCCGACGACCCGGCGCTGTACGGCGACCAGTTCGCGTATCGCTTCGCGCAACTGGAGATGGAAGAAGCGCGGATCGACGAGCGGGTGGAGTTCTACCTGCCCGACATCCTGCACTGGGACGCCGATGCCGATCCGCGCGGCTATCCGCACCAGCGCAGCCTGCGCGAAGACAGCGTGTTCTGGACCATCGCCAACGTGAACCCGTTCTATTTCGCCCCCAAAGGCACGGTGCTGCCGCGCTACAGCGACCAGCCGCTGAGCGACCGCTTTCCTTACGTGGCGGCGTCGGTGCACCAGGACTACCAGACGCCAGACAGCCTGGTGCCCGTGCACCCGATCTACATGGACCGGTGATGATGTTCTGATCGCTGGGGCGGTCAGATCTCGAAGCGATAGACGGTGACGTCGCCGATACCCTTGGCCTCCACCGCGCCAAGGGCATGGAGCGCGGGATCGCCGCCCAGCAGGTCGCGGGTGGATTGCGACAGGGTGATCGTGTTGGGCGCGCAGGCCTTCACGACCCGCGCGGCGGTGTTCACCGTGTTGCCCCAGATGTCATAGCTCAGCCGGTCATGGCCCACGATCCCGCCGGACAGCGGCCCGCTGTTCAGCCCGATCCGCACGTCCCACATGCGCGGCCACTTGCCGGGCCGGGCGCGCGCGTCGCGCACGAACATCAGGATCTCGCGCGCGGCGCCCAGCATGTGGCGCGCGTGGGACGCGTCGTCGCCGGGGCGCATGCCCGCCACGCACATGTAGGCGTCGCCGATGGTCTTGACCTTCTCGACACCGTGCCCCGCGATGATGCGGTCGAAGGCGGAATAGTAATGATCGAGCATCTCGACCAGCGCCACCGGGTCGAGCCGCTCGGTCGCCGCCGAGAAGGCCACGAAGTCGGCGAACATGACCGTGGCGCTTTCGACCCGGCGCGGCTGCACCCGGCCGGTGGATTTCAACTCAGCCGCCACGTCGTCGGGCATGATCGAGCGCAGCAACTGGTCCGTGCGCGCCTGTTCCGCCTGCAGCGAGGCATAGGCCTGTTCCAGTTCGCGCGACTTGGTCTCGATTTCCGCGCGGGACGCTTCGACTTCCTTGATGATGTTGCGCTGGAACGTGTGGCTGGCATCCATCAGGTTTTCCAGCTCGGCCTGCGTGCGCCGTGCCTTGTCCAGCTTCTTGCGCAGGATGCGCAGTTCCCGGCCGGTGTCGTGCGACTTGTCCGGGGACGCGTCCGTCGCGTTGTCGCGTGCGCCATCCATGGGTCGAAACCCCCTCAGCCAGCCCGTGTGCCGAGAAGAACCGCCACCAGTGCGTTCGTATGGGTCAGCGACCGGCCATTCGGTCCGCCGGGGCAGATCTCGCCATAGGTATAGAAGCCTGCGGTCGGTATCTCGGTGCCGATGATCTCGGTCAGGCAGCGGTATTCCTCGTTCGTGCGGGTGCCCAGCACGGCGCGGCGCCCGGCGCAGGAAAACACCAGTGCCGCCTCGGGCTTGCCGCCGGGAAAGCCGGCCATGGCCTGTTCGCCCGCGGACCGCGCCGCCGCGATGATCTCGTCGCGGGTGGCGGTGGCGATCTGCACCTCGCTGTTGGCGGGGATCGGGTTCACGAGATGGATCGACCCGCTGTCGCGGTCGAACCGCTGCGGCGTGCTGAGCACGTAGCCGCCCCGTTCGGGCACATGCACCGCCAGCGGGAAATGCACGGAATGCGATTGCACGTAGTCGTCATAAAGCTCCACCGCCGGGCGGCCGCCGATTTCGTGGATCTCCGCGCCTTCGGCCCGCGTGACCATGTGGCGCGATCCCAGCGGGGCGTAGCCCGTCGCAACCCCGCTCGACACCACGAGCGGCCCGCTCAGCAGCATTACCACGACCGCGTCGGTCAGCACCGCGTCGTTGCAGATCTGCCCGGTCTTGGTGAAGCGCAACTGGTCCCCCGCGGCCCCGCCGACGATGGGAAAATCCGATCCCAGCGCCGCGCGCAGACCGTCGAGGATGTGGTGGATGTTGGTGCCGATCCCCTCGGGCGTGGCGATGCACAGGGCCGGTTCCTGGCCGCTCCCGGCGCGCGCCATTGCCACCGCGTCGGCCGTGGCGCGCGCGGGGTCGCTGGCCGCGCCCTGCCCGTAGCCCACGCTGACCTCCACCGTGTCGGACGCGATCAGGGTGATGACGATGCTGTCCTCAAGGAACCCCGCCGGGCCGCTCAATTCGCCATCCGTGGTGCAGCCCGACACTGGCACGCCCGGCAAGCGGTCGCGCAGGATCGCAGCCATGACAGGCAGGTCGATGTCGATCGCGGCGAAGACGAGCGCGCCGCGCGGGGGCGTCCCGTTCAGCCGTTCGAGCGCATTGTCCAGCGCCTCGTGGGTGGCGATGTCGGTTTCGGGGTCTTCGCTGTGACCGGTCACGATCTTGAACATGGCGTTGCCTTCCCTGCGGTTGTCGGGACCTTACCCCTCCCGGTTGCGAATGTCAGGCTGGATTGTCACACCCTGCGGCACGAAGCCCATGATTTTCCCGTAAAAAGCGAGTTCCTCGCTCAGGGACTGAACAATATGGGCACGCTGTTTGAAGCCATGGCCTTCGCCGGGATAGAACTCCCACGCGACGGGCAACTTGCGGTCAAGCATGGCGTCGATCAGTACCTGCGCCTGCGCGCGCGGCACCACCGGGTCGTCCTCACCCTGGAAGATGATGAGCGGGCAGGCAATCCTGTCGGCATGGTACAGCGGTGAGCGCGCCTTGAACACGCGCTGTGCCGCCGGGTAGGGGCCGACGAGAAGCTCGGCGTAATGGGCCTCCAGCTTGTCGGTGAAGCGCGCGATGGCCTGCAGGTCGGAGATGCCGTAGTAACTCGCGCCCGCCGACAGCAGATCCGTGAAGGTTGCCAGCGCCAGCGTGGTATAGCCCCCCGCCGATCCGCCGCGCGACACGATGCGGTAGCGGTCCACCTTGTCCAGCGCCACGAGATGCCGGGCGGCGGCCACGCAATCCTCGATATCCACGACGCCCCAGTCACCATACATGCGCTGGTGATAGGCCCGCCCGAATCCCGTCGAACCGCGATAGTTCACGTCGAGCACGGCGAACCCGCGCGACGTGAAGAACGCTATATCCATCGACAGCGCCGCGCCTGCGGGGCCGGTCGGCCCGCCATGGATCACGATGATGAGCGGTGGTCGGTCGTGCTCCGGCGCGCGGGCTTCCGGGTTTGTCGGCGGATAGAAGAAAGCCTGCGCGGTTTCCTTCTTGTCGCCATGGTCGGGGCCGGTTGCGAAGCGGATGGGTTCCGGTACCGGCAGGCAGGCGCGTGCGGCGTCGGACAGGCCCGGATTGGCACTGCGGATTTCGTGCATCGCGCCCGTGGCAAGGTCCATGCGCACCACGGCTGCGGGCGCGTCGAACCGCCCGCCCACGAAGACAGCGACGCCATTCGCTGCCCGCAGGTGGGTGATGCTGGTGTAGGGCGTGTCGATCGGGGTCAGCGCGCCGCTGCGCAGGCAGACCCGGCCCAACTGCCACAGCCCGCCGCTGGTCCATGTCGCAAGCGCGGTGTCGGCGTCGAGGATCGCATAGCTGGCCGTGCCCAGCCGCCACGGCGGCGACGCGAATTCCGCAGAGTCCCGCGTGACCGGGACCAGGTCGTCGCCGTCCACCCGGTGGATGTTCCACCAGCGGGTGCCGTCGATCTTTAGCCGGTCGGAGACGACGTAAAGCGTGCCGTCCGGTCCCCAGACGGGTTCCAGGATCGATTCGTCGGAATAGCGCAACGCGGCCTGAAAGACCGGGTTCAGCGCGGGGTCTATGTCCGCCGCCGGTGCGCCGCCGATCGTGCGCACGGAGATCGCCGCACCAGAAGCGTCCAGGTCCGCCACCTGCAGCCGCGTGCCGTCCCACGGCATCGACGGGTAGTCCCACGTGATCCACGCCATGTGCCGGCCATCGGGCGACAGGCGCGGCATGGCGTAGAAATCCCCGCCCTCGGCTAGCGTCACCGGCAGCCGCCGACCCTCCATGTCGAGGGCGACGAGGGTCTGCCGTGCCTGCCCGTTCAGCGGCCGGTCCGGGTCCTGCCGCACGGCGAACACCACGCCGCGCGTCGGGTCGGGCGTGATTTCCGACAGGCACCCGGCCACCAGCGGCGTGACCGGCGCGGGATATTCCCCCGGCACCTGCCGGTAGAGCCGCAGGTCCCGCGTGCCCGTGACCTGCGCACTGGCCATGTTGGAAAACCACACCACCCCGTCGCGCACACCCATCGCCGCGCCGCCATAGCCGTTGATCGTCGTCGCGGCGCTATAACCCGGCGGGGTCACGTCCTCCGCCCCCGCCGCACCGGTCCAGCGCATCACCACCGACCGGCCTTTTTCGTCGGGGCGGCTTTCGATCCACCAGACGGCATCACCGTCGAGCGCGGTCAGCTCGAACTTGCGGGCGCCGGCGGCAAGGTCGTCGGGCGCGATGGGCGAGGGCCACGCGCCGTAGGGCAGGGTTTCGACCATCGCTCAGGCCACCCCATCGAAGGGCGTGAACCCATGTTCGCGCACAAGAACAGCGGCACAGTCCAGCGCCGTGCGTTTGAAGGCATCGACCACATAGGGCAGGTAATTTCCCTTGGCGGTGGCCGTCACCCAGGGGTCCTGTGTCGTGGACACGAGGAACTGGATGCCCGTGCCATGGGTCGGCCCGACGCCTGCGCGCGCGGCGAAGGCATCGACGAAATCCTGCCCGTAATCGGCGACTTCGAAGCTGGAGGCGGTGACGAACATCGGCTTTTCGGGCACGGTGCCGCCGTTGAAGTCGCTGATGCTGAGCCGCCGGTAGATCGCGTTGGTCAGCTCGTTCATCAGGCCGATGTCGCTGTTCCAGCCCTCCGCCGTGCGGAAATTCACGGCATAGGTGATGATGTTCTGGTCGGACCCGAGATCGCGGAAGACCTGCAACGCGTCCTGGTTGTCGGCGAGATACGCCACAAGGTCGTCGTTTTCCCGCGGCACGATCTCGTCATGCAGGAAATCGAGCTGCGCACGCAGTTCCGCCGCGGTGCCGCCCGCCTTTTCCACCGGCATCCGCTGGAATGGCACGACGCGGATCGATTCCGCCGGGGCGCCCTTGCCGTAGCCGATGGACACCAGCCCGGCATAGAGCCGCTTGGAATTGAAGATGCACTTGCCCAGCAGCTTGCCATAGCCCGACCGGTCAGGCCGGATGATGGCGTGCGACAGGTATACCCCCGCCGCCGCCGCGCCGGGCTTCGATCCTTCGATGCCGTAGACGCCCACGGTCGGGTCCACGCCGCCATGGAACACCACCGGCGCGGTGAAGGCCACGAGGTCGCGCATCGCGCCGTTGCGATAGCACAGCGCGCCCGCCGGATAGGGAATGAACCCGCCCTTGTGCGGGTCCACCGTCTGGCTGTCGGTATGGGGCAGGGCGGCGTAGTGCCGGGTGACGTAGTCGCTCATCAGCATGGCCGGGGTGTGTTCCATCCCCGCCTCCGCCTCGTCCGGTTGAAACACGGGACCGTCCGGGTCGGCCCCGCAGGGCACACGGTTGATGCTGTTGAAATACCCGCCCCATGCGCCATCGACATGGAGCACGAATTCCAGCCCCATCTGCCTGTATTCCTCGCGCATGGCGACGATGTCGGCCAGCGGATCGACGGCGGACTCCTCGGTCGTGCCCATGACGGCGACGACTTCCATGACCGGGCGCTTTTCGCGGAGGCACTGGTCGAGCATCCGGCGCAGTTCGACCAGCGACATCCGCCCGTCGAGGTCCACAGGCACCTTCCACACATGGCTGAACCCCAACCCCAGGAGTGCTGCACTTTTTGGCCACGAATAATGTGCCGTGGCGGGGGTGATGACGACCGGCAGGTGCGGCGCGTCCGCGGCAAGGAACCGGCGCTGGAATTCGGCCAGCCCCAGCGCCTGCACCGAATGGGTGTTCAGTGCTGCCTCGATCGTCTTGGCGTCCAGCCCGCATTCCGATTGCAGACGCGGCGACAGGGCGATCACGTCATCGACGCGCAGGTTCAGAAGCGACCATGTGTCGAGGTCCAAGAGATGCGCGCGCCCGCCCGTGGGGCAGGGCACGGTCAGCATCCGGCCCGCCGCCATCTCGGGCATCCCCTTGATCGCGGCGGCCAGGGCGATGGGCAGCAGTTTCAGGTTGCGCGCCGCCCACATCGATTCGCCGTTGGCCACGGACCCGTCGCAGGTGATATGGCCCCAAGGTGCGATGGCGCCCGCGTGGATCTCGGCCTCGGTCGGGGTGTCGTAGCCGAGCATCGCGCACAAGTCGCGCCCGACCTCGATTTCGAGCAGGGTCGTGACGGGGGAGGCTTCGGCGGCGACGTTGTTCTGGTTGTAGAGCATCGCGGCGAAATACCCGACCATGCCCGGAAGGGTGACATCCCAGTACATGTGCGACTGGTTGCGATAGCTCGACAGCGGGATGGACCCGTGCAGGTCGTGCAGCATCTCGCGCAGGTTGTCGCGCAGCGCGTCGGTGGTGTGCGCGTAGCCCGGCAGCGCCTTGCGCGCCGCGGTCACGTAGAGCGGGTCGCCGAACTGCTTGCCATAGGCTTCGCGCGCGTCGCAATTGGCATCGAGCGCCATGCCGACGAGTTCGCGGAACAGGTCCCGGTTCTCGCCCATCGGCCCTAGAAACCAGCCGGAAAGCGCCGATGTGCCGGGTTTGCCGGCCAGCGACAGGCGATCCTGCGTCGCGCCATGGGCGTGAAAGGCCCGAAGCTTCTGAAGAAAATCCGCCGCGCCGTCATGTGCCATTCTGGCCTCCCTGGTCAATTAATTGACCCATGGATAACGCAGAAAGGGCTGTGACGCGACAGTGCAATCAAAAGATGAACTCGTCGCGCATACATCAGGCAGGCTTATGGAACCATTCAGAAAACGGTATTTTGCTTTATTGAACCTGTCGGATATGGATCGTGCGAACGAGGGCGACTCGGCCCTCGCGCCAACCTAACAGGCAAGCGGGAGACGATCATGGACGGCAACGATGTGAACGCGAAGGGCAAATGCCCGGTGATGCACGGGGGCCTGACGGCGGCCGGCGTGTCGGTGATGGATTGGTGGCCCAACGCGCTCAACCTCGACATCCTGCACCAGCACGACTCCAAGACCGACCCGATGGGGCCGGATTTCGATTATCGTAAGGAACTCAAGAAACTCGACGTGCCCGCGTTGAAGGCTGACCTGCACGCGCTGATGACGGACAGCCAGGACTGGTGGCCGGCCGACTGGGGCCATTACGGCGGCCTGATGATCCGCATGGCATGGCACGCCGCGGGCACCTATCGCATCGCGGACGGGCGCGGTGGCGGCGGCACGGGCCAGCAGCGTTTCGCGCCCCTGAACTCGTGGCCGGACAACGCCAATCTCGACAAGGCCCGGCGCCTGCTGTGGCCGATCAAGAAGAAATACGGCAACAAGATCAGCTGGGCCGACCTGATCCTGCTGGCGGGCAATGTCGCGTATGAATCCATGGGTCTCAAGACCTTCGGCTTCGGCTTCGGGCGCGCCGACGTTTGGCACCCTGAAAAGGACGTGTACTGGGGTGCGGAAAAGGAATGGCTGGCGCCGTCCGACGCCCGCTATGACGACGTCTCGAAGCCCGACACGATGGAAAATCCGCTTGCGGCCGTGCAGATGGGGCTGATCTACGTGAACCCCGAGGGCGTGAACGGGGAACCCGATCCGCAGGCGACCGCCGGGCAGGTGCGCGAGACCTTCGCCCGCATGGCCATGAACGACGAGGAAACCGCCGCGCTGACCGCGGGTGGCCACACCGTGGGCAAGTGCCACGGCAATGGCGACGCGGCGCAACTGGGCGAGGCGCCCGAGGGTGCGGGCGTGCACGAGCAGGGGCTCGGCTGGAACAACCACACGTCGCGCGGCGTGGGACGGAACACCGTGACCGGCGGCCCCGAAGGCGCATGGACCACGAACCCGACGAAGTGGGACATGGGCTATTTCGACATGCTGCTCGACCATGAATGGGAGCTGACCAAGAGCCCCGCCGGTGCGTGGCAGTGGAAGCCCGTGGACATCAAGGAAGAGGACATGCCGGTCGATGTGGAGGATCCGTCCATCCGCGTCATGCCGATGATGACCGATGCCGACATGGCCATGAAGGTGGACCCGGTCTACCGCGAGATCATGGAGCGGTTCCGCAAGGATCCCGACTATTTTTCGGACACCTTCGCGCGGGCATGGTTCAAGCTGACCCACCGCGACATGGGCCCGAAAGTGCGCTATTTCGGTCCCGAAGTGCCGCAGGAAGACCTGATCTGGCAGGATCCTGTGCCCGCGGGGTCCACGGATTACGACGTGGCCGCGGTCAAGGCGAAGATCGCCGATGCCGGTCTGTCGGTGGCCGACATGGTCGCCACCGCATGGGACAGCGCGCGGACCTTCCGCGGGTCGGACATGCGCGGCGGTGCCAACGGCGCGCGCATCCGGCTGGCGCCCCAGAAGGACTGGGAAGGCAACGAACCCGACCGTCTTGCTCGCGTGCTGGGAGTGCTGGAGCCCATCGCGGCGGAAACCGGTGCCAGCGTCGCGGACGTGATCGTGCTGGCGGGCAATGTGGGCATCGAAAAGGCCGCGCAAGCTGCGGGCATCGCTGTCGACGTGCCCTTCATGCCGGGCCGGGGCGATGCCACGGACGAGATGACCGATGCCGACAGCTTCGCGCCGCTGGAGCCCATCCATGACGGGTTCCGCAACTGGGTGAAGAAGGACTATGTCGTCGGCCCTGAGGAACTGCTGCTCGACCGTGCGCAACTGATGGGCCTGACGGCGCACCAGATGACCGTGCTGGTCGGCGGGATGCGCGTTCTTGGCACCAACCACGGCGGCAGCGCGCATGGCGTGTTCACCGACCGGGTCGGCGCGCTGACGAACGACTTCTTCGTCAACCTGACCGACATGGCCTTCAAGTGGGAACCCACCGGCAAGAACAGCTATGCCATCGTCGATCGCGCGTCGGGCGACACGAAGTGGACGGCGAGCCGCGTGGATCTCGTGTTCGGGTCCAACTCGGTCCTGCGCAGCTATGCCGAGGTCTATGCCCAGGACGACGCGCACGAGAAATTCGTGCACGACTTCGTCGCGGCCTGGACCAAGGTCATGAACGCTGATCGGTTCGAGCATCTCGCCGAAGCCGCGTAAGGCGCGCATGGCAGCCGGGCCTGTCCCGGAACTCTGACGTACCGAACCCCCGCCGCGCAGTGTCGTGGCGGGGGTTCTCTTTACAGGGGGCTGCGCGTCACCTCGGTCACGAACCGCTCCACGTCATCCCGGTCGCACAGGTCCGTATCCGGTGTTGTGACCGCAGAGGCGGCTGCCGCCACGCCAAGCGCGCAGGCGGTCACCGGGTCGTCGCCACGCGACAGCGCAAGTGCGAAGCCGCCCACGAAACTGTCGCCCGCGCCGACCTTGGACACAGGCACCACCACCGGCGGGCGCAAGAGCCCGCGCCAGTCCGGCGTGACAATCACCGTGCCCATGGCACCCGCGGCGATCATCACGATCTGCCCGCCGATGTCCCGGTGCAGGCGGCTGGCGTAATCCGCGATCTCGTCCAGCCGTTTCAGCCGCGCGCCGGACAGTTCCTGCGCTTCTTCCTGGTCCATCCGCAGCGCGAAAAGCCCCGTGCCCGGGCGTGCCGCCGCCCGCAGCGCGGCCCCCGATGTGTCGAGGATCATGCGCCCGCCCGCAGCCTCCACCTCCCGGTTCAGCGCCACGAAGAAATCGTTGGGAAGCCCCGGCGGATAGCTGCCCGACGGGATCACCAGCGCACCCGGTTCCAGCGCCGCAAGGATCGCGGCCCGCGCCGCGGCGCAATCGGCCCCACTCCAGTCCGGCCCGGGCATCATGAAGCGGTATTGCAACCCGGTGCCCGCATCGCGCACCGTCAGGGACTGCCGTGTCGCGTGATCCACCCCCAGGGATCGCGGCACAAGCCCCTCCGCCCGCAGCGCATCCGTCAGCGCAGCGCCCGTCGGGCCCCCGTAAGCCAGAAGCGTCGAGCTGGTCCCGCCCAGGTTGGAAATCGCGCGCGACACGTTCACGCCGCCGCCACCGGGCTGCACCCGCGGGGCGGTACACCGCAGCTTGCGGTCCGGGATGACGGCTGGTGCTGCGGTGGACAGGTCCAGCGCGGGGTTGACGGTGATGGTCAGGATTACGGTCATCGAGGGCCTTTCGGGATCGTCGCGTCGTCCCGGATATAGCCCCGCGCGCGCCGGGACGCGGGGCGGCGATACCGCGCAGGCGGGCCGGTTTACACCGCCGCGTCGCCTGTTACGCTATGGTCATTCGTCGGCGGGGTGTGTGCCCCGCCATTTTGCAACCGCAACTTCCCCCACATCATCATCACAGGAGAGACCCATGGCAGAGGTCAAGGCGGGCGATACCGTCTCCATCCACTACACCGGCACGCTGAACGACGGCACGACCTTCGACAGCAGCCGCGACCGCGAGCCGCTTCAGTTCGAGGTCGGCTCGGGCCAGATCATTCCCGGTCTCGACAGCGCGCTGCCCGGCATGGCCGAGGGCGAAACCAAGGCCGTGACCATCGCGCCCGAAGACGCCTATGGCACCGTGAACCCCGAGGCGCGGCAGGCCGTGCCGCGGGCCGAGATCCCCGATCACATCCCGCTCGATCCCGGAACGCAGTTGCAGGTGCAGACCGCGCAGGGGCAGGCGATGCCGGTGGTCGTGGCCGAAGTAACCGAGGACACGGTCGTTCTGGACGCCAATCACCCGCTTGCGGGCGAGACGCTGAATTTCGAGATCGAACTGGTCAAGATCGACGCGGCCTGATCCCGGCCCCCAGATCGCATGACGCGCCCGCCCCATCCGGCGGGCGCTGTCATGTCAGCCCATCCGGTCGGACGAATACGCGCCCGGCGATGCCTGGAACACCACCGTCTTGTTGCCGTTCAGGAACACCCGGTGGTTGGCATGGGCATGGATCGCGCGGGCCAGCACCTGGCTTTCAACGTCGCGCCCGAGGC
Organism: Meridianimarinicoccus zhengii; assembly: GCF_003254465.1. GTDB lineage: Bacteria > Pseudomonadota > Alphaproteobacteria > Rhodobacterales > Rhodobacteraceae > Meridianimarinicoccus > Meridianimarinicoccus zhengii. The sequence goes on along the minus strand of NZ_QDFI01000083.1, from coordinate 3,827 downwards.
TGACGTAATCGTCCGGGCTTTGCGCATGGGTCACGCGCACCGTGTCCTGTTCGATGATCGGCCCTTCGTCCAGATCCGTCGTCACGTAGTGCGAGGTCGCCCCGATCAGCTTCACCCCGCGCGCGAAAGCCTGCTTGTAGGGGTTGGCCCCCTTGAAGCTGGGCAGGAACGAATGGTGGATGTTGATGATCCGCCCGGACATCTTCGCGCACATCTCCTCGGACAGGATCTGCATGTAGCGCGCCAGCACGACCAGTTCCGCGCCGGTTTCCTCCACCACCTCCATGATCCGGGCCTCGGCCTGCGCCTTGTTCTGGGGCGTCACGCGGATGCAGTGGAAGGGGATGTCGTGGTTCACCACCGCCTTCTGGTAATCCATGTGATTGGAGATAACGGCCACGATCTCGATCGGCAGCGACCCGATCCGCCAGCGGTAGAGCAGATCGTTCAGGCAGTGCCCGAAGCGTGACACCATGATGACCACGCGCATCTTCGCCGTCTCGTCGCGGAAGGTATAGGTCATGCCGAATTCGGTGGCCGTCTTGTCGAACCCGTCGGTCAGCGCGTCCAGCGTCGCGCCGGTTTCGGGCACGAAGCTGACCCGCATGAAGAAATTCCCGGTCTCCACGTCGTCGTACTGCGCGCTGTCGGTGATGTTGCAGCCATTCTCGGCAAGATAGGTCGAAATGGCGGCAACGATGCCGCGGGCCGAGGGGCAGGCGACGGTCAGGCAGTATTTCATGGCGCGTGGTTCCTTGGTGGTCAGGCGGTCAGGTCGTCGGGCGCGGGCAGGCCCGCCGCGCGGCAGCAGGCGGTGACGGTATTGGCCAGCAGGCATGCGATGGTCATGGGCCCGACACCGCCGGGGACCGGGGTGATGGCCCCTGCGACGGCGGCACACGTGTCGAAATGGCAGTCGCCGACCAGCCTTGTTCCCCCCTCGCCCTTTTCCGGGGCGGGAATGCGATTGATGCCCACGTCGATCACGGTGGCCCCCGGTTTCACCCAGTCGCCGCGCACCAGCTCGGGCCGTCCTACGGCGGCGATCAGGATATCGGCGCGGCGGCAGACCGCTTCGACATCGCGAGTGCGGCTATGGGCGATCGTCGCCGTGGCGCTGTCGCGCAGCAGCAGTTGCGCCATCGGCTTGCCGACGATGTTGGACCGCCCGAGCACCACGGCATCAAGGCCCGACAGATCCCCCAGATGGTCGCGCAGCAGCATCAGGCACCCCAGCGGCGTGCAGGGCACCATTGCTGCCTGCCCTGTCCCCAGCAGCCCGACGTTGGAGATATGGAACCCGTCAACGTCCTTGGCGGGGTCGATCGCATTGATCACCGCGTCGGCGTTCATGTGCGCCGGCAGCGGCAGTTGCACGAGGATCCCGTGGACAGCATCGTCCTGGTTCAGCCGGTCGATCAGGGCCAGAAGATCGGCCTGCACCGTGTCGGCCGGCAGGCGGTGGGTGAAGCTTTCCATCCCCGCCTCGGCCGTCTGGCGGCCCTTGTTGCGCACATAGACCTGGGACGCCGCGTCCTCGCCCACCAGCACCACGGCAAGCCCCGGCGTGATGCCATGGTCGGCGCGCAGGCGGGCGACATGGTCCGCGACGCGCCCGCGGACCGTGGCGGCGAAGGCTTTCCCGTCGAGGATATGCGCGCTCATGCCGCGTCCTCCCGCCCGGCCAGCCGGTCGGCGGCGGTCGCCAGCGCGTGCCACAGCGACCCGGCGGCGCTGCGCATGCCCAGCACGAACAGCCGGTCGGCGGCGGGCCGGATCACGAAAACGCCCATGTGATGCAGCAGCGTCCGGGTGGAGCGCCCCGGTGCCGTGGCGCGCGGCGGCAGGTTGACCAGCCGTTCCAGCAGCAATGCCAGCGCCGCGGCATCGCCCGTGATCGCGATGGCAGCCCATGCGTCGGTCTGTTCGGTCACGCGGGCCTGCGGTGCAGCCAGTGCCACCTCGGCGGCGAAGTCGCGGTCTGCGGCCCCCGCGCCCGTGATCATCCACTGGCCCTGCGCCATCCAGAACGCGCCCAGCCCGTCCGGCGCAGCCACCCAGCCGCCCGGCGCCGGAAGCGCCATGCCGAATGGTCTGGGGGCATCGTCGGGTGCGGCAAGGGACGCAAGCGCCAGACGGTCATCCTCATGCAGGGTCAGGGCGCCGATGGTGCGGGTTCGGGGGGCCGTATCGCCAAGGGCGGTCAGCGGGGTCAGATCGGTCGTGTCTGTCGGATCAATCACGGGGGCGGGTCCCTTCGGGGTCGATGAATTTCGGGGCTACCACGCGCAGACGCACGCTCTGCCCCTCGATCGGGTTGGCGGCGATCACCTCGGTCCCGAGACGGTCCGCGCCACCGCTCAGGTATCCGAGCCCGATGGAGGTTTCCAGATGCGGCGAGAAACAGGCCGACGTGACCCAGCCGAGGTCATGCGCCATGTCCTGCGGCGCATCAGCATCGAACAGGTGCGACCCGGCCACAACCGGCTGCGCGGGATCGACCGGCACAAGCCCCACCAGCCGCCGCGGGTCGTCCGCCAGCCCCGCGCGCCGCGACATCACCGCGCCGATGGCGTCCTTCTTCGCCGACACCATGCGCCCCAGCCCCAGCATGGTCGCCGTGGTCTGGCCGTTCAACTCGTTGCCCGCCGCGTGCCCGGCTTCGATGCGCAGGACACCCAGCGCCTCTGTCCCGTAGGGCGTGACCCCCAGATCCGCGCCGAGCGCCATCAGCCGGTCCATAAGCGCGTTGCCATAGCGCGCGGGCACCGCCAGTTCGTATGCCCGCTCGCCCGAGAACGAGATGCGGAAGAGCCGCGCCCGCAGGCCGCCGCACACGGTCAGCGCGGCGCAGGCCATGAACGGAAAGGCGTCGTTCGACAGGTCGAACCCGTCCACCACCCGCGCCAGCAGGTCGCGCGACGCAGGCCCCGCCACGGCGATCTGCGCCCAGGCGTCGGTGGTTGAGATCAGCGTCACGTCGAGATCGGGCCACAGGCATTGCCGCGCGAACTCCATGTGGCGGTAGATCGCGCCCGCGTTCGCCGTGGTCGTGGTCACGACGTAATGGCCGGGAGCCATGCAGGCGCAGGTTCCATCGTCCCACGCGAATCCGTCCTCGCGCAGCATGAGGCCATAGCGCACCCGCCCCGGTTTGAGCGTGCTCATGGTGTTGGCGTAGACGCGGTCGAGGAACGCTGCCGCATCCGGCCCCTGCACGTCGATCTTGCCCAGTGTCGTCACATCGCACAGGCCCACGGCGGCGCGCACCGCGCGCACCTCCCGGTCCACGGATTGCCGCCAATGGGTCTCTCCCGCCTGCGGGAAGTATTGCGCGCGCAGCCACGGCCCGGCCTCGGTGAACGCGGCGCCCCGCGCTTCGGCGAAGGCATGGGTCGGTGTCAGCCGCGCGGGGCGGAACTGCATGCCGGTGTCGCCGCCGCCCAGCACGCCCAACGACACAGGCGTGACCGGCGGGCGGAAGACGGTCGTGCCGGTCGCGGGGATGTCCTTGCCCGCCAGTTCCGCCATGACCGCGATCGCGGTCACGTTCGCCGTCTTGCCCTGGTCGGTCGCCATCCCGAGCGTGGTCCAGCGTTTCAGGTGTTCGACCGCGCCCATGCCTTCCTGCCGCGCGAGGGTGATGTCCTTCACCGTCACGTCGTTCTGGAAATCCACCCAGGCGCGGCGCTTGCCCGGCACATGCCAGAACGCCGCCCCGGTGGCGGGTTCGTCCGCGGCGCGCGGCGCGTCGGTGGCCTGCGCCCGGATGCCGAGATCGTCCAGCGCCGCCACGGCCTGCGCCGCCCCGTCGGCCAGTGCCGCCG
>NZ_QDFI01000082.1 GCF_003254465.1 Meridianimarinicoccus zhengii | reverse complement strand
CGCCCGTCGGCAGCTCCGCCAGCGCCGCGCGCACGGCGCCCAGCCCGTCCTCGGCACCCGGCGCGACACGCGCCAGAACGGCCAGCGCCACGGCATCGCCAAGCATGGCCGGTCCGGTGCGCCGCGCCAGCGCATCGGTCGTCAGACGAAACGGATCGACGAGGACCGGACGCCCATTGCGCGACACGCGGCGCAGGTCGTGGCAGGAGATATCGCGCACCGTTTCGCCCATGGCGCTGCGGCCCAGCACGAGCGTTTCGCCCATGACCAGTTCCGCGTCATCGGCGAGGTCGATCTCGGTGCGCCGGTGCAGCGCCGAGCGGTCGAAGAGGATCGTTTCCTGCGGCAGCCAGTGCAGCACGGCGCCCGGCCCGGCCCGCATCCGCACGGTCATGCGCGCGGGCGCACCGAGACTGGCATAGGCGCGCTCGGCCGTCTGGGTGGCCGCGACGGCGCGCACACCGGCGCCCAGAGACAGCGACAGGTGCAGATCGTCGCCACCGGTCAGCCCGCCGGCGGTGTTCAGGAACACCACTTCGGGCCGGTCGGAATGAACCCGTGGCAGCATCGCCTTGGCCGACCCCTGCTGGAACAGCCGCGTCAGACGCGGGACGCGCGGACCGGACTCGAGCGCCACGTCGGCCCGACCGCGCACGCGCTGGTGCGGGCTGACGGGGGCAGCGAGTGGCGGAAGCGGTGCAAGGTCGGTCATCGGTCTGACCCTAGTCGCGCACATGGTCCGGCGACAACTGCCATCACCGGCCACGCGCGCGAATTCGTGCAGCATGCCACTTATTTGGGCAAGGCCCGGCTGCAGATGCGGTCTGGTCAGGGACGGCGGGATTCGCTATCGCGCAGGCCATGACCGACCGCCTGACCCTGCGCCAGCCCGACGACTGGCACCTGCACCTGCGCGACGGCGCCATGCTGCGCGCGGTGCTGCCCGAAACCGCGCGCCATTTCGCCCGCGCGATCATCATGCCGAACCTCGTGCCGCCGGTGGTGACAGCCGCGGACGCCGCCGATTACCGCGACCGGATCATGGCCGCGAAGCCGCTGAACAACGGCTTCAAGCCGCTGATGACGCTGTACCTGACCGAAACGACGGACCCGAAGGATGTGCGCGCCGCGGCCGAGATCGGGCTGATCTCGGCGGTGAAGCTCTATCCGGCAGGGGCGACGACTAACTCGGCATCCGGCGTGCGCGATCTGGACCGCGTGATGCGCGTGCTGGAGACGATGGCGCAGATCGGCCTGCCGCTGTGCCTGCATGGCGAGGTGACGGACCCCGACATCGACATCTTCGACCGGGAGGCCGTGTTCATCGACACCGTGCTCGCCCCCCTGCGCGAACGGTTGCCGAAGCTGCGCACGGTGCTGGAGCATGTGACGACCCGGCAAGGCGTGGATTATGTCCGGTCGCAACCCGAGGGCACGATGGGCGCGACGATCACGACCCATCACCTGATCATCGACCGCAACCATATCCTCGCCGGGGGCATCCGGCCCCATTACTACTGCCTGCCCGTGGCAAAACGCGCCACGCACCGGGATGCGCTGGTGGCCGCCGCCACCTCGGGCGATCCGCGGTTCTTTCTGGGCACCGACAGCGCGCCGCATCTCGATGCGGCCAAGCTGCAGCCCTGCGGCTGTGCGGGCTGTTTCACGGCGACCAACACCTTGTCCTGCCTTGCGGAAGTGTTCGAGCGCGAAGGCGCACTGGACCGGCTGGAGGGCTTCACGTCGCTGCATGGGCCTGCCTTCTACAAATTGCCTGTGAACGAGGGCACCATCACGCTGGTGAAGGGGGATCCCGTCACCTATCCGGCGGCCATCGACACGGAGGACGGGCCGGTGACGGTCTTCGACCCCGGTTTCCCCCTGCACTGGCGCGTGGAGGCGTGACATGATCCCCACATCCTTTCCCGACCGGGCCGAGATCGCCCGCCTGTCCGCCCGGATGCTGCTGGAAATCGGCGCGGTGCATTTCAACGCGCAGGAGCCTTACATCTATGCTTCGGGCTTGCCCGGCCCGACCTATATCGATTGCCGCAAGCTCATCAGTTTCCCGCGCATCCGCAGCACGCTGATGGATTTCCTCACCGTTACCGTCATGCGCGACGCGGGCTTCGAGGCATTCGACAACATCGCGGGCGGCGAGACGGCGGGCATCCCCTTCGCGGCGCTGGTGGCCGAACGCATGGGCCTGCCCATGACCTATGTGCGCAAAAAGCCGAAAGGCTACGGCCGCAACGCCCGGATCGAAGGCGTGATGACCGAGGGCCAGCGCGTGCTGCTGGTGGAGGATCTGACCACCGATGGCGGGTCCAAGATCAGCTTCGTGGACGCGATCCGCGAAACAGGCGCCAGTTGCCACCACACGGCGGTAATTTTCTACTACGGGATATTCCCGGAAACGGAAAAGACTCTGGGCGATCACGGTGTGCGGCTGCATCACCTGTGCACGTGGCATGACGTTCTGGCCGAGGCCCGCGCGGCGGGCAACTTCGACGCGGAAACGTTGGCCGAGGTCGAAAGCTTCCTGGCGGACCCGCGCGCATGGCAGGCCGCCCGCACCTGAATTTTCGGCGCAGTACCGCAAGATGTTGACGGCTGGCGCATGCCTGCCGCAAGATGAACGTTATCCACAGGCGATCCACAGGCCGCCCACAGGACTATACAATTTGCCTGCGTCCGGCCGAAGGCGTAGTCAGTTGCACCACCGGCATCCGACCGGGGGATCACAATGCAGGGAGCAGCCATGAACCAGATCACCGGCCTTACCCCCGCCAACCCGCCTGCCGCGCCGTCCGGGAACGACGAGGCCGCAGGCACCCTGCCCCATTCGATCGAGGCCGAGCAGCAGCTTCTTGGCGCGCTTCTGACCAACGATCAGGTCTATGACCGCATCGCGCAGATCGTTGCCCCCGCGCATTTCTTCGACCCCGTGCACCGGCGCATCTATGAAACCGCGGTGGCGCGGCTGTCGGACAACAAGCTGGTGACGCCGGTAACGCTGGCAAATTTCCTGGCCGAGGATTCCGGGCTGAAGGAGCTGGGGGGGCCAGCCTACCTCGTGCGGCTCGCCGCCGCGTCGATTTCGACCTACGCGGCCAAGGACTATGCCGAACTGATCCGCGATCTGGCCATGCGGCGGCAGTTGATCGACCTGGGGCGCAATATCGCCGACAAGGCGGGCCGCGTGACCCCCGACAGCGACCCGCGCGGCCAGATCGTGGAAGCCGAACAGCAGCTCTACCTGATGGGTGAGACCGGGCAGGTCACGCAGGGGTTCCAGTCCTTCCTGTCGGCGGCGACCAGTGCGATCAACGTGGCCAACGCCGCCTATCTGCGCGACGGGGGCCTGTCGGGGGTCGCCACCGGGCTTGACGACCTCGACAAGAAACTCGGGGGCCTGCACAAGTCGGACCTGCTGATCCTCGCCGGTCGCCCGTCCATGGGCAAGACGTCGCTGGCCACCAACATCGCCTTCAACATCGCAAAGGGCTACCAGAAGGGCGTCCGCCCCGACGGGTCCGAGGGCACGGTCAATGGCGGCGTAGTGGGGTTCTTCTCGCTGGAAATGTCATCGGAACAGCTTGCGGCGCGCGTGCTGTCCGAGGCCGCCGAGGTGCCCAGCGAACAGATCCGCCGCGGCGACATGACCGAGGCCGAGTTCCGCCGCTTCGTCGAAGCCGCGAAGGCGCTGGAATCCTGCCCGCTCTTCATCGACGACACGCCCGCCCTGCCGATCAGCCAGTTGGCGGCCCGCGCGCGGCGGCTGAAGCGAACCCACGGGCTCGATGCGCTGTTCGTGGATTACCTGCAACTGGTACGCCCGGCGACGGCCAAGGACAGCCGCGTCAACGAGGTGTCGGAGATCACGCAGGGGCTGAAGGCCATCGCCAAGGAACTCGACATCCCCGTGGTGGCCCTGTCGCAGTTGTCGCGCCAGGTGGAAAACCGCGACGACAAGCGCCCGCAACTGTCCGACCTGCGCGAATCCGGCTCCATCGAACAGGACGCCGACGTGGTGATGTTCGTCTACCGCGAGGAATACTACAAGGAACGGGAAAAGCCCGGAGACGAGAAGCTGGACGAGATGGCGAAGTGGCAGGAGGCGATGGAGCGTGTCCACGGCAAGGCCGAGGTCATCATCGGCAAGCAACGCCACGGCCCCATCGGCACGGTGGATTTGAGCTTCGAGGGCCGCTTCACGCGCTTCGGCAATCTCGTGAAACCGTGGCAGGCGGGTAGCGACAGTTTCTGACGACCCTTTTCGCCCGCTGCAAGTGAGAAACCCCGGCGCCATCCGCCGGGGCTTTTCGTGTCACTGGTCGAGGAACGACCGCAGCTTGCGCGACCGGGACGGGTGCTTGAGCTTGCGCAGGGCCTTCGCCTCGATCTGCCGGATCCGTTCGCGGGTCACGCTGAACTGCTGGCCCACCTCTTCCAGCGTGTGGTCTGTGTTCATGCCGATCCCGAAGCGCATCCGCAGCACCCGTTCCTCGCGCGGCGTGAGGCTGGCCAGCACCCGCGTCGTCGTTTCCTTCAGGTTGTCCTGGATAGCGCTGTCGAGCGGAAGGATCGCGTTCTTGTCCTCGATGAAGTCGCCAAGCTGGCTGTCTTCCTCGTCCCCGATGGGGGTTTCAAGGCTGATCGGCTCCTTGGCGATCTTCATCACCTTGCGGACCTTTTCCAGCGGCATCTGGAGCTTCGCCGCCAGTTCTTCGGGCGTGGCTTCCCGCCCGATCTCGTGCAGCATCTGCCGACCCGTGCGCACCAGCTTGTTGATCGTCTCGATCATGTGGACGGGGATGCGGATCGTGCGGGCCTGATCCGCGATGGAGCGCGTGATCGCCTGCCGGATCCACCATGTCGCGTAGGTCGAGAACTTGTAGCCGCGGCGGTATTCGAACTTGTCCACCGCCTTCATCAGGCCGATATTGCCTTCCTGAATGAGATCAAGGAATTGCAGGCCACGGTTCGTGTATTTCTTGGCGATGGAGATCACGAGCCGCAGGTTCGCTTCGACCATTTCCTTCTTGGCCTGACGGGCTTCCTTTTCGCCCTTCTGGACCTGGTTCACGATGCGGCGGAATTCCTGGATGTCGAGGCCGACATACTGGCCGACCTGCACCATTTCGGCGCGCAACTCGTCCACCCGGTCGGCGGAGCGTTCGAACAGCGCCTGCCAGCCGCGGCCCGGGCTGGCCTTCATCCGCTCGACCCAGTTCGGGTCCAGTTCCGCCCCGCGATAGGCGTCGATGAAATCGCGGCGGTTGATGCGTGCCTGGTCCGCGAGCTTCACCATCGCGCCATCGATCGACATGATCCGGCGGTTGATCCCGTAAAGCTGGTCGATTAGCGCCTCGATCCGGTTGGCGTGCAGGTGCAGCCCGTTGACCAGTTCCACGATCTCCGACCGCAATTTCTGATAGGTCGCCTCGTCCGCGTCGCTGAAGCCGTTCTTGCCTTCCAGCGTGGCCGTCATGCGGCGATCCTGGATTTCCGCCAGCGTTTCATAGTCCAGCGCGATCCGGTCGAGTGTTTCCAGAACCCGCGGCTTCAGCGCCGATTCCATCGCCGCCAGCGACATGTTCGCCTGATCGTCGTCGTCGTCGTCGTCGTCATGCTGGATCGGGTTGCCGTCGGCATCGACTTCCGTCTCGGCATCCTTGTCCTTCGATTCGCGGGCGGGGGCGCCATCGGTCACGGGGGCCACGACGGGGGCCACATCGCCTTCACCGTCCTCGTCCATCGCGTTGCCGAACGTGGTTTCAAGGTCGATCACGTCGCGCAGCAGGATGTCTTCGGACAGCAGTTCGTCGCGCCAGATGGTGATCGCCTGGAATGTCAGCGGGCTTTCGCACAGGCCCGCGATCATCGTGTTGCGACCGGCCTCGATCCGCTTGGCGATGGCGATCTCGCCCTCGCGGGACAGCAGTTCGACCGACCCCATCTCGCGCAGGTACATGCGCACCGGATCGTCGGTCCGGTCGAGCTTTTCGGTCTCGGAATGCGCCACCGTCACATCGCGCGACCCGCTGGTGGCCACCAGTTCGGTGCTCTTGTTGCCGTCGCTGTCTTCTTCTTCCTCGATGATGTTGATGCCCATCTCGGACAGCATCGACATCACGTCCTCGATCTGCTCGGAGGACACCTGATCGGGCGGCAGGACCTGGTTCAGCTGGTCGTATGTGATGAAACCGCGTTCACGTGCCTCGGCAATCATCTTCTTGACCGCCGCCTGGCTCATGTCGAGCATGGGTTCGGCGTCGGCATTGTCCTGCTTGCGATCTTCGGTGTCTTTTGCAGCCATGCGGGTCTCCTTGGTGGCGACGATGGGCGATCACCGGGCTGGCCGGGGTACGAGAGAATCACATAGGGCACTGAAGCGATTCGCGCCCGTGTGTAAGCGGTTTTTTTCGACATTTCCTTCGAAAAATGGCGGTCAGGACGGCCTGCCGCCCGGTTTCGTGAAGGAAATGTCACGAATCAGTTGGTCGAAGGTGCTGCGCTCTTCCCTGTTCAGCTTGGCGCCGTTCGCGCCGAGGTCGAATTCCGCCCGGTCGTCTAGATCGGGGCGTCGTGCGCGGTTGCGCGCCTCGGTCGCCTGCGCGATGCGCCACAGTACCCGTTCGGGCAGCGTGTCGTCATCGCCAGCCACATCCTGCAAGGCTTCACGCAATTCGGCGGCGTGGCCGCGCGCCGTGGCCAGCTTGTCGATTTCCTCGGCGATCGTGCGTTCGGCAAGCCCCACGTCCCCGGCCCGCCGGACCGCGGGCACCAATGCCACATGCGCATGGCCCGTCAGGGTTTCAAGGGCTCCAGGGCCGACGCTGGCGGCGATGCAGTCCGCCAAAGTGCCCGTGGGGCTGACGTGCCAGTCGAGCATCGCGCGCCGCAGCCCGTCATGCAGACGGTCGGACAGCGGCAAGTCGGCCAGCGCGTCCGCCACGAGATCGAGAACGGCCGGCGTCGCCAACGCAACGGCGAGGATCACCCGTTCGCGCAGCGCCGTATCGACCTCTGCGGCGTCCACCGCCGCCAGCAGCGACCGGCGTGCACCCGTGCTGGGGGGCGTGTCGGTCTTCGCACGGTCGCGCCAGCCCTTGCCATTCCCCGCGGCATTGCGCGCAGGGCGAAACGTCTCCCATTGCAGGCGGCGCAATTCCTGCCGGTAATGGTGGCGCACGGACTGATCGGGGATCTGGGCGGTCAACTCGTTGATCCGCTTGTCGAGACCCGCGCGCCGTTCCGGGCTGTCGAAACGCTCGCCATTCGTCTCCCGTTGCCACAGAAGCTGTACCATCGGCTGCGCCGCATCGATCGCGGCCTGCATCGCGGCCGCACCGCCCGTGCGCAGCAGGTCGTCCGGGTCCTGCCCTTCCGGCAGCAGCGCGAAACGCAAGCCGCGCCCCGGCTGCAGCAGCGGCAGCGCCACGTCGATCAGCCGCATGCCAGCGCGCAGGCCCGCGTTGTCACCGTCGAGCGCGATGATCGGCTCGGGCGCGATCCGCCATATCAGCTCCAGCTGTGGCGCGGTGATCGCCGTGCCCAGCGGGGCGACCGTCGCCTTGAACCCGGCCTCGGACAGCGCGATCACGTCCATGTAGCCTTCGGCCACGATCAGGGCGGCGTCCCCGCCTGCCGCGGCCCGCGCGGCCTGCTGGTTGTAGAGCGACCGGCCCTTGTCGAAGAGCGCGGTTTCCGGCGAATTGAGGTATTTCGCCCGCGCCTCCGGCGACATGGCCCGCCCGCCGAAGGCGATGCAGCGGCCCTTCACGTCGCGGATCGGGAACATGATCCGGTCGCGGAAGCGGTCGTAGGGCGCGCCGCCATCGTCGGGCGCGATGGCCATGCCGCTGTCCACGATCAGCGCGGGGGCGAAGCCCTTGCCCGTCAGATGCTGCCAGAGCGCCGTGCGTCCGTTGGGCGCGTAGCCGATGCCGAAGCGGTCCCGTGCCGCGGCGGACAACCCGCGCCCATCGAGATAGTCGCGCGCCGCGCGCCCCACACCTGCCGCCAACTGCAAGCTGAAGAACCCCGCGGCGGCCTCCAGGACCTCAGCCAGTTGCGCATGGCGGTCGGCTTTCTCGCGCGCCTTCGGGTCGGGCGCGGGCATGGTCATGCCGGCCTCGCGCGCCAGCGTCTCCACCGCCTCCATGAAGGACATGTTCTCGGTTTCCATCACGAATTTCAGCGCGTCGCCCTTCGCCTGGCAGCCGAAGCAGTAATAGAAGCCCTTGCGGTCGTCGGCATGGAAGCTCGCCGTCCTTTCCTGATGGAAGGGACATGGCGCCCACATGTCGCCCTTGCCGGGATTGGATTTGCGATTGTCCCACGCGACCTTGCGCCCCACCACATGGATCAGGCTCACGCGGGTGCGCAGCTCGTCAAGGAAACCGGGTGGGAGACTCATGCCCGGCAGTATCGGGCCGCACCGCGCGGGTGTAAAGCGCGGCCCGTGTCCCTTACAGTCCCATCGCGCGATAGCTTGCCGCGACGCGCCCGATGGCCACCAGGTACGCGGCGGTGCGCAGGTCCGTCACGTCGTCACGACCGTTCCACACCTCGCGCATGGATTGATAGGCCGTGCGCATCGTATCATCGAGTCCGGAGCGCACCAGCTCCAGTTCCCCCGCGCCGCGCAGGTATTTCGCCTTGAAATCCGGCGTCATGGACCATGCGTCGCCGAGATAGCGGTCCAGCCGTTCAAGTTCGTCCACCACGAGCTGGTGGCGCGCTTCTTCCTGCCGGCGCTGCATCCGGCCGAACCGTATATGCGACAGGTTCTTGACCCATTCGAAATAGCTGACCGTCACCCCGCCCGCATTGGCGTACATGTCGGGGATGATGACCACGCCCCGCTCGCGCAGGATCTCGTCGGCCATGGCGGTCACGGGGCCGTTTGCCGCCTCGATGATCAGCGTCGCCTTGATGCGTGCGGCGTTGTCGCGATTGATGACGCCTTCAAGCGCGGCCGGGATCAGGATGTCGCAGTCCGCCTCCAGAACCGATCCGCCGTCGGTCGTGTGCGTCGCATCCGGAAAGCCCGTGACGCCGCCATGCTTGGCGATCCACGCATGGACGGCTTCGACATCCAGCCCGTCCTCGGAATGCAGCGCACCGTCGCGCTCGATGATGCCGGTGATCTTCGCGCCGTCTTCTGCCCGCAGGAAGCTGGCGGCATGGTAGCCCACGTTCCCAAGCCCCTGCACGATGATCCGCTTGCCGTCCAGCCCGCCTGACAGCCCCGCCTTGGCAATGTCCTCCGGGTGGCGGAAGAATTCGCGCAGCGCGTACTGCACGCCGCGCCCCGTCGCCTCCACCCGGCCCTGGATGCCGCCCGCGTGCAGTGGCTTTCCGGTCACGCAGGCATTCGCATTGATGTCCGTCGTGTGCATCCGGCGGTACTGGTCCGCGATCCACGCCATTTCCCGCTCGCCCGTGCCCATGTCGGGCGCGGGGACGTTCTGCGACGGGCTGATGAGGTCGCGCTTGGCCAGTTCATAGGCGAAACGCCGGGTGATCTGCTCAAGCTCGTGCTCTTCCCATGCGCGCGGGTCGATGCACAGCCCGCCCTTGGATCCGCCGAAGGGCGTTTCCACCAGCGCGCATTTATAGGTCATCAGCGCCGCCAGCGCCTCCACCTCGTCCTGGTTCACGGCCAACGCATAGCGTATGCCGCCCTTCACGGGTTCCATGTGTTCGGAATGGACCGAGCGGTAGCCGGTGAATGTGTGGATCTGACCGCGCAGCCGCACACCGAAGCGCACCGTGTAGGTGGCGTTGCAGACGCGGATCTTTTCCTCCAGCCCCGGTGACAGGTCCATAAGCGCCACGGCGCGGTTGAACATGAGGTTGACGCTGTCGCGGAAACTCGGCTCGTGCGTCCCGGTGATCTGGTTCATGACGGTCCCTCCCTTGAACCGGGCTGTCGCGCAGCCCTTTCCCTCAGCCTAACGCGGGAATGTGACCAAAACCCAGCGGAATTCCGACATGTCCGAGGCGATTTCAGGCGTCAGGGTCGGACCCGTGCAGCCTGCCGTCCCGGTCCGACAGGACGATGGCGATCATCTCGGCCATGGCGCGGCCTTGTGCGTTGCCCGTTACGCCGCCGACGCCAAGCTTGCGCCCCAGCCGCCACCACAGCCCGGGCGCCCAGGCCCGCCCCGGCGCGTGCGTCAGGCGCAGCACGAACCCGCCGGACGGCTTGAAGGCAAAAACGCCGCGATCGACCTCGACGATCTGTTCCAGCGGCGCGATGCAGGTGCCGTTGCTGTCGAAAAGCCCGGCACGGGTCAGGATGATGCGCCGGTCGGTCGCCTGCCACAAGCGCACGGACAGCCACAGCATCCCCGCGCCCGTTCCCAGCAGGAACAGCAGCCATCCGGGATGCTGCGGCGGCGTCGCCAGCACGACCCAGAGCAGGAGAAGCGCCACACCCGCCAATGTCACCGTGGCGGTGACGCGGCGGACCGGCGAAGGGCTGAGCGTACAGATGACGGGCTGATCCATGCGCTTCGGTTACCCGAAGCGTCCGGCGGGTGCGAGCGGGATTTTCCGCCCCGCAGGCCAGCGCCTGTCGCACGGTGCTGGTGGCGAGCGTCCGCGGGATGCTATGGCCAGACATGCTGCCCTGATAGCGGGATTGCCGATGCGCCTGAGCCTGATCGCCCTTCTGACCGCCCTGCCCGTGCTGGCCGCCTGCGCGCCGCCCGATTTTCCCGAAGACCGGGTATTCGGCGACAGCGCCCCGCGCACGATGCCGGAACTGGAACCGGTCGATGCGATCCTCGCGGCGGCGGCGGAGGATGACGGGCGCACCGCCGATGCGACGACCGAGTTGCAGGATCGCGGCGCACGGCTGCGCGACCGGGCGGATGCGCTGCGGGCCGCTCAGCCCTGAACGCCCCCGCGCGTTGCACCCCCGGTCAAAGCCCGCTAACACCGCCCGGACCCGCGCGAGCGGCCATCGAAATCATCGAAATCAATCACGGAGCGATGCCATGACAGACCCCCTGCGCCTCGGGATTGCCGGGCTTGGAACCGTCGGTACCGGCGTCGTGAAGATCGTGCAGACCCATGCCGACATGCTGGCAGCGCGGACGGGGCGTCCGGTGACGATCAGCGCCGTGTCGGCGCGGTCGCGCAACAAGGACCGCGGCGTGGACCTGTCCGGCTATGCCTGGGAGGACGATCCCGTTGCATTGGCCGGGCGCGACGACGTCGATGTGCTCGTGGAGTTGATGGGCGGCACCGACGGACCCGCGCGCGCCGCGACCCGGGCCGCGATCGCACGAGGCAAGCACGTGGTCACCGCCAACAAGGCGATGCTGGCGGTGCACGGGCAAGGCCTTGCCGAGGAAGCCGAGGCGGCGGGCGTCGCCCTGCGCTTCGAAGCGGCGGTGGCCGGCGGCATCCCCGTGGTCAAGGCGCTGTCGGAGTCGCTTTCGGCAAACCGGATCACCCGCGTGATGGGCGTAATGAACGGCACCTGCAACTACATCCTGACCCGGATGGAGGCGTCGGGCCTGCCTTATGGCAAGGTCTTCAAGGAGGCCGCGGACCTCGGCTATCTGGAAGCCGACCCGCAGCTTGACGTGGGCGGGATCGACGCGGGCCACAAGCTGGCGCTGCTGGCGTCCATCGCCTTCGGGACGCAGGTCGATTTCGACAACGTGCATCTGGAAGGCATCGACCGGATCACGATCGAGGACATCACCCGCGCGGGCGACATGGGCTACCGGATCAAGCTGCTGGGGGTGGCGCAGATGTCCGAGGCGCGGGGGCTGGAGCAGCGCATGACCCCCTGCCTCGTGCCGCGCAAGTCGCCGCTGGGGCAGTTGCGCAATGCGACCAACATGGTGGTGATCGACGGCGACAGCTGCGGACAGATCGTGCTGCGCGGCGCAGGCGCGGGCGAAGGTCCGACCGCGTCCGCGGTGATGGCCGATGTTCTCGACATCGCGCGGGGGTTGATCCTGCCCGTGTTCGGCCAGCCCGCCCGCACCCTGAAGGCTGTGCCGCCCGCCGCCGCCTCGGCGCCCGCGGCGTGGTATCTGCGGCTGTCGCTGCTGGACAAGCCCGGCGCGCTGGCGCGCATCGCCACGGTCCTGGGCGACGAGGGGCTGTCCATCGACCGGATGCGGCAGTACGGCCGCCATGGCGAGGCCGCGCCGGTGCTGATCGTCACCCACAAGGGCACCCGCGACGCGCTGGATCACGCGATGGCGAAATTTGACGCAACCGGCGTTCTGAGTGCCGCGCCGGTGGCGATCCGCATCGAAGAAGTGTAAGTCCGGGGCGCGTGTGCTGCCCCGCCTGCCCATGGGGAAGCCGTTAACCGTTTCCCGGCGCGCGACGTGCCGCAGTCCAGAGCGAGGATGCCCATGAAGACCCCGACCGATTTCAACGACCGCATGTTGTCACTGGGCCTCGCCCGCGTGTCCGAGGCGGCGGCGATGGCTTCGGCCCGGCATGTCGGGCGCGGCGACGAGAAGGCCGCGGATCAGGCGGCGGTCGACGCGATGCGCACGCAGTTGAACATGCTCGACATCGCCGGGACCATCGTGATCGGCGAAGGCGAACGGGACGAGGCCCCGATGCTGTATATCGGCGAAGAGGTCGGCACCGGACAGGGGCCCGCGGTGGACATCGCGCTCGACCCGCTCGAAGGCACGACCCTGACCGCCAAGGACATGCCCAACGCGTTGACCGTGATCGCCATGGGGCCGAAAGGGTCGATGCTGCACGCGCCCGACGTGTACATGGACAAGCTGGCCATCGGGCCGGGCTATGCCAGGGATCTCGTGACGCTCGACATGTCGCCGGCCGAACGGGTCGCGGCACTGGCCAAGGCGAAGGGTGGCGACATGGCCGATGTCACCGTCTGCGTGCTGGAACGCCCGCGCCACGACGCCATGGTGGCCGAACTGCGCGAAACCGGCTGCGCGATCCGGCTCATCACCGATGGCGACGTGGCGGGCGTGATCCATTGCGCCGACCCGGTCAAGACCGGCATCGACATGTACATGGGATCGGGCGGCGCCCCTGAGGGCGTGCTGGCCGCGGCAGCGCTGAAATGTCTCGGCGGGCAGATCTACGGCAAGCTTCTGTTCCGCAACGATGACGAACGTGACCGCGCCGCCAAGGCCGGGATCACCGAAACCGACAAGGTCTACGATCTCGACGGTCTGGTGATGGACGACGTGATCTTCGCCGCGAGCGGCGTGACCGACGGCTCGCTGGTGGCGGGGATCAAGCGGGAAGTGGGCTATGTCACCATCGAGACGATCCTGATGCGGTCCAAGACCGGGTCGGTGCGTCGGATGATCTACCGCAACCCCACCCGCTGATGGCGGATGACGCAGGGGCCTTTCTGGGCGTCACCCGGTCCCTGACCGGGCGGCGCTGGGTCGGACCTGACGACGCCACCGCGCGCGCCGGGCTGGCGCTGGCGCAGCGTACCGGCCATCCGCCCGCGCTGTGCGCCGTGCTGGCCCGCCGCGGCGTGGATGCGGACGCGGCCCCCGCCTTTCTCGAACCGACGCTCAAGGCGCTGCTGCCGGACCCGCGCGCCCTGCGCGACATGGAACCGGCCGCGGCACGGGTGGTCGCGGCGGTGGCTGCGCGGGAACGCATCGCGATCTTCGCAGACTACGATGTGGATGGCGGCGCCTCCGCGGCACTGATGATCCGCTGGCTGCGCGGGATGGGGGTTCCGGCGACGCTTTATGTCCCCGATCGGATCGACGAAGGCTACGGCCCCAACGAACCGGCGATGGCCGCACTTGCCGCCGACCACGACCTGATCGTTTGCGTCGATTGCGGCACGCTCAGCCATGGCCCCGTCGCTGCCGCCGCCGGTACGGATGTCGTCGTCCTCGATCACCATCTGGGCGGCGAGACACTTCCCCCCGCGCTGGCTGTGGTGAACCCCAACCGCGCGGATGAAAGCGGCGATCTCGGCCATCTCTGCGCTGCCGGTGTCGTCTTCCTGATGCTGGTGGAGGCGAACCGCCAGTTGCGGGACGCCGGAAAGGCCGGACCGGACCTGATGCCGCTTCTTGATCTCGTGGCGCTGGCCACCGTGGCCGACGTGGCGCCGCTGGTCGGCGTGAACCGTGCACTGGTGCGGCAGGGGCTGCGGGTCATGGCCGCGCGGCGCAATCCGGGGCTGGTCGCGCTCGCCGATCGCGCGCGGCTCGACGTGGCGCCCACGGCGTATCATCTCGGCTACGTACTGGGACCGCGGATCAACGCGGGCGGGCGGATCGGCGCCGCGGACCTCGGCGCGCGGCTCTTGGCCACCGACGACCCGGCAGAGGCCATGGCGCTCGCCGACCGGCTGGAGCAGCTCAACGCCGACCGTCGCGCCGTGGAAGCCGCGGTGCGCGAAGCGGCACTGGCCCAGGCCGAGGCCCGTGGGTTTGACGCCCCGCTGGTCTGGGCCGCGGGGGACGGCTGGCACCCCGGCGTCGTCGGCATCGTCGCCGCACGGCTGAAGGAGGCCGCGAACCGCCCCGCCATCGTCATCGGGTTCGAAGGCGACGCGGGAAAGGGATCGGGCCGCTCGGTTGCCGGGATCGACCTTGGTGCTGCCGTCCATCGCCTGTCCGCCGAAGGACTGATCGGAAAAGGCGGTGGCCACCGCATGGCCGCGGGGCTGAGCCTGTCGCGGGACCAGCTGGAACCGGCCATGGCACGCCTGTCGGACCTGATGTCGCGGCAGGGCGCTGGGGCGGTGGGACCGCGCGACCTGCGGCTCGACGGGATGCTGATGCCTGCCGGCGCCACCCCGGACCTGGTGGCAGGGCTGGAGGCCGCGGGGCCGTTCGGCGCTGGCGCTCCCGCCCCGCGCTTCGCCTTGCCCGACCTGGTCCTCCGCGATGCCCGGCGCGTGGGCGACAATCACCTGAAACTGACACTCGCGCAGGCCGGACATACGCTTGACGCGATTGCCTTCGGGGCATTCGACGGCCCCATGGGGACGGCGCTGGAAACCCGGCGCGGCGGCACCGTGCACGTTGCCGGACGACTGGACCTGAACCAGTGGGGCGGGCGCACACGGGTGCAGATCAGGCTCGATGACGCTGCCATTCCCTGACGCGGCCCGGTCGGAAAAATCGTGCGCGGGGCAGGAAAAAGCCCTTGCAGGCACATGGTACTTTGCCTAGAACCCGCGTCACGCCACGGCGCTGGCCCGTTCGTCTATCGGTTAGGACGCCAGGTTTTCAACCTGGAAAGAGGGGTTCGATTCCCCTACGGGCTGCCAACGCGCGGATTTTGCCGTTATTTTACTGGAACTTGGCTCCAAAACTGGACCACGAGTTTCGGGCCGTGGTCCAGTTTCCTCCAAATTGACTCCTCCGGACAGTCGCTTCGATGCCGCCGCGGCGGCGCCACGTCGCTGGAATTTGCGGGTATGGACGCCCGCCGTTTTTGCCTCCGTCCAGCCGAACGACGACATGAGCTCGTATTCCGTGGCGCCTCGTTCAGCCATGAGCGCCGCAACACCCTTGCGGATTCCATGCTGTGAGCGGGTCGCGCGGATCTTGGGCTTGCCCGACTCATCGAGAACCGGCTTGCCTTTCTCGTCGCGCGATGGCTCGCTAAAGCCGGCTCCGAGGAGCCATTTTCGGACCCGGTTGTCGAGCGATCCGGAAGACGCGAACGGTTTTCCGTACTCCGTTGCGAGATACGTCTCTCGACCGGGGTGGTGTTCGAGCGCTGCGGCAAGGATGTCTTCCATCGGGATCGAGACGAATGCGCTGCCTTTCTTCCGCGGCTGCCATTCGAGATATCGCACGCCGTCATGCCATGCTTCATTGCCCGGCCCGAGCGTCGGCGCATCTCCGATGCGGCTGTGCGTTGAGTATGCCAGCGCGAACCAGAGTCGGGCCATGGTGCCTGGGCCGTGCTTCTTCGGGAACTTCTCGACGTCGCGGGCCGTCCAAGGAACGGCTCCGCCCTTCTCACGATGCTCCGATTTCACACCGAAAACCGGGCTGTTTTGCGGATACCCGCGATCCTGGCCCCACTTGTAGGCCGCGCGCAGAGCCTTCAGGCATGTCGCCGCTGCCCCTGTTCGTGAGCCGAACGAGTCGCGGATGTGGATGAAGGCTTGTCGCGGAAGATCCGCGTCGAGCGAACCCATCCGGTCGCCGTCGGGGTCCAGCGCATCGCATGCTTGCGTCAGTCCCGTGCGGCGGCTGGTAGCGTCCGAGCACGTGGTGTAATTTCGGCACCGTCGACGGTGTGATCCCTGGTGGCCATCGAGGTGCATGGTCGAGGTGGAGTTTGGCGACTTCAACCACGGACCACACGGAGACCCCGATGACCAAGACTAACATGGACCTGTCAGAGCTTCTGCAAAAGCACGATCAGGGCGATCTGCTGCGAAGCATCGCCGAGGCCGTCCTTCAGCTGATCATGGAGGCCGATGTCGACGGCCTGATCGGCGCCGGGCGTCATGAACGCAACGGTGAGCGCACGACCTGGCGCAATGGGTATCGTGACCGTTCTCTCGATACCCGTTTGGGCACGCTGAACCTGCGGGTGCCGAAGCTGCGGCAGGGGAGCTACTTCCCTGGCTTCCTCGAGGCCCGCAAGACGTCGGAACAGGCGCTGGTCGCCGTGATCCAGGAGGCCTGGATCGGTGGCGTCTCCACCCGCCGCGTCGACGAGTTGGTGCAGGCAATGGGGCTGAGCGGCATCTCCAAGAGCACGGTATCCAAGCTCTGCAAGGATATCGACGAGCGGGTCGGCGAGTTCCTGAACCGCCCGCTGGCCGGGGAATGGCCATATCTC
>NZ_QDFI01000081.1 GCF_003254465.1 Meridianimarinicoccus zhengii | reverse complement strand
AGTGCTACAACTTCTTCAAGGCCGCCGGATACGGAACCGATTAAACGCGACACGCTCTAGACACCGCATCGCAGCCCGTGGCAATGTCGGGCAAAAGCAGCAAGGAGGCAGGCATATGCGGAAACTGGCAGTGGTTCTGGTCGCGTTGAGCGTCGTGGCCGGATGCAACACCGTGCGCGGCGCGGGGCAGGACATCCAGCGCGCCGGGCAGACCATCGAGGGTGCGGCGCAGTAATCCTGACGCCCGCGGGCGTCAGCCCAGCCCGGCCAGCAACTTCGCGGCCAAGGCCCACATCACAAGCCCGATCCCGGCATCGAGCATGCGCCACGCCCGGCGCGTGCTCAACAAGGGTGCCAGCCCCCGTGCACCGAACCCGAGCGCGAAGAAGAACGCGAAGGACGCGGTGACCGCACCCGTGCCGAAGGCCAACCGCGCCGGACCCTCGAATTGCGTGGAGACCGCGCCGATCAGGCCGACGGTATCGAGATAGACATGCGGGTTGAGCCAGGTGAAAGCCGCTGCCGTCCCCAGGGTGGCTGCCAGTGTCGGGGCCTGCCCGCCAGGATCGAGCGCGCCATCGCCACGCCACGCCGCCCGCAGACGCAGCGCGCCGTAGACCACCAGGAACGCCGCGCCTGCCGCGGCCATCAGGTCGGGAAAGGCGGGCCAGCGAGTGGCCAACACGCCGAAGCCCGCAACCCCGGCGGCGATCAGGACCGCGTCGGAGACCGCGCAGAACATCACCAGCGGCAGGACATGCCGCCGCATCAGCCCTTGGCGCAACACGAAGGCGTTCTGTGCCCCGATGGCCAGGATCAGCGACAATCCGGTGGCGAACCCCACCGTCAGCGGTGCGAGCATGCCGTGTGGCTCAGCGCCAGCTCTCGCGGACCGCACGATCGGGAACGCGCGTCACGGGCGCCGGTTCGCGCTGCTTGTCCTCCGGGTAGACGAGTCCGGCCGAGATCACCAGCTTTGCGGCGTCCTCTATGCTCATGTCGAGCATCGTGACCTCGCTTTCGCGGAAGAACAGCAGAAACCCGGATGTCGGGTTGGGCGTGGTCGGCACGAACACGCTCAGAAGCGGTTCACCCGCGCCCGCGACGCGGCTGATCTCGCCCTTGGCGGTGGTGGACACGAAGCCGATCGCGAAGATGCCCTTGCGGGGGTACTCCACGATGCACGCCTTGTCGAAGCTGCTGTCCTGCTGGGCGAACACGGTTTCCGCGATCTGCTTCAGCCCGTTGTAGATCGACCGGACAACGGGCATCTGGTCCACCAGCCCCTCGGCCCACCGCAGCAACGACCGCCCGATCAGCCCCTTGGCGATCCAGCCGATCAGCACGGTGAAGAG
The DNA here is from genome assembly GCF_003254465.1 of Meridianimarinicoccus zhengii. GTDB lineage: Bacteria > Pseudomonadota > Alphaproteobacteria > Rhodobacterales > Rhodobacteraceae > Meridianimarinicoccus > Meridianimarinicoccus zhengii. The sequence goes on along the minus strand of NZ_QDFI01000081.1, from coordinate 15,600 downwards.
GAAGAAGAAGATCACGCCCACGCCGCGCAGGTTGATCCCGATATACTGTTCGGGCCGCCATGCACCGGGCACCAGCGGCAGCACCACGCCGTCGATCCAGCCGACGATGTTCCACAACAGAAGGATGGTCAGCGCGATGGGCAGGACGACCACCAGCCCCGTCAGAAATGACGCGCGCAGGCCCGCGAACGGCCCCGGCTTCTTGCGGTCGTGATCGTGATCGTGATGGTGCGGGTCAAGCGGGTCGAGCATCGGGACTCACGGCTGCGAAGGGTGATTGAGCAGGATGTAGAGGCTCGGGGCACGGGTCACAACGGGCTGCACCGTCTGACCGGCGCCGTCATGCCGATTATTCGGGCGCGTCGCACATTGCGCAGGCGATACGGGCTGCGAAACGGGCGTTGTTGAGCACAAGCGCGATATTCGCCGTCAGCGAGCGGCCCTCGGTCAGGTCGAAAATCCGGGACAGCAGGAAGGGGGTGACGGCCTTGGCCGCAATCCCTTGTGCCGTGGCATCGGCCTGTGCCTGCGCGATGACCGGGGCCAGCAGGTCGACCGGAATCTCGTCGTCCTCCGGGATCGGAAGCGCCACCAGTTGCCCGCCGGGCAGCCCCAGCACTGCGCGCATTCGTGCAGCCCGCGCGATGGCGGCCGGGTCGTCCATCCTCAGCGGCGCGGGGATCGGACCGCTGCGCGACCAGAATGCCGGCAGTACGTTCTGTCCCACGGCGATGACCGGCACGCCCAGCGTTTCCAGAACCTCGAACGTCTTGGGCAGATCGAGGATCGCCTTCGCGCCTGCGCAGACCACCGTCACCGGCGTCTGTGCCAGTTCCTGAAGGTCCGCGGAAATGTCGAAGCTGGTTTCGGCCCCAGCATGCACGCCGCCGATGCCGCCGGTGGCGAATGTGCCGATGCCCGCGATGCGGGCGGCGATCATCGTGGCCGCGACGGTCGTCGCCCCGGTCCCGCCCGTGGCCATGCAGGCGGCCAGGTCCGCGCGGGACAGTTTCGCCACGCCCTGCGCCTGCGCCAGCGCGGTCAGCGCCGCGTCGTCGAGCCCCACATGCAGAACCCCGTCGAGGACAGCGATGGTGGCAGGGGTGGCGCCCCCGTCGCGCACCGCGGCCTCGACCCGGCGGGCCATGTCGAGATTGTCGGGCCACGGCATCCCGTGCGTGATGATCGTGCTTTCCAGCGCGACAAGCGGTGCACCGCGCACGCGGGCCGCGGCAACCTCGGCGCCATAGGTGACGGGCAGGGCGTGGGTCATGACGGGTCTCCGGCCACGTGGGTCGCGGCGGCCTGCAACGCGGCCTCCAGCGCGAAGGCGGGGGAATGGCCCGCGGTTTCCGCTGCAAGGTGCGCGGCCATGAAGGTGTCGCCCGCGCCGGTGATGCAGCGCGGTTCCACCATGGGCGGCTGGGCGGTCAGAACGCCATGGGCCCCCGCATCCGCCGCGGGGCGCGCGCCGTCCGTGACCAGCACCCGTGCGCTTCCCGCGGCGCACAGGTGGCGCGCGGCGTCGGCGGTGTGGATGAATCCCATATCGGCCAGGATCGAAGCCTCTTCGAGGTTCAGATAGAAGGTCGCATTGGGCAGCGCCAGCAGCGGTGCCAGCCGCTCCGCCTTGCCCGGGGAGGCCGGGACGATCCGCAGGTCCGCCGCCGCGAGGAATGGCGAGTCCGCGATTTCGGCAAGAAGCGCCGCGCTCAGGTTGCCATCCAACACCACCGGACCGGCAAAAGGCGCCGCGGCGCTGCCCAGCCGCCCGTCCGACAGGGGCGCGAGGATCTTGGCGCCCGCCGCCTCAAGGGCATGGGCATCGGCGATGGCGGCGACCAGCCCGTTCGCGGCCTCGATCGCCATGTAGCGGTCGGTGGGCAAGTCCGCCCGGCGCAGTGCCAGAGACGTATCCACCCCCGCTGCGGCGCAGGCGGCGACCAGTTCCGCGCCTTCGGGGTCGGTGCCGATGCAGGTCAGCGCGGTCGGATGGCGCCCCAGCCGCGCCAGTTCGCGCGCGACGTTGAACGCCACCCCGCCGGGAATGCGCACGATCCGGCCGGGCCGGTCGTCGCCGCGACGCATGGGATGGACGTGTCGGCCAATGATGTCCCACAGGACGGAACCGATGCAGGGGATGGGGCGCGTGTCTGTCATGCCGCCCTTGGTGGCGCGCGCCGCGGGCTTTGACAAGCGCCGATGCGCAGGGTGCGTCGCAGCCGGGGCCGGATCGATTTCGGGCCTGATCAGGGGTGATCCCGCGCGGATTCTCCCCGAAGCGGGTAGCGATCCGGTTCGGCGAAGGCATCGATCACGACCGACCCCGCGGCGATCTTCACGCTGTGGGGCACGCCGTCCGGAAGGTCCCAATGGTCGCCGGGCCGCATGGTCCGGCTGTGACCGTCGATGGTCATGGTCAGTTCTCCCGCGACCAGTGTACCCCATTGCGGACCGTGTGCATGTTCGGGCAGCACGACGTCCTTGTGGAAGGTGAAGAACACCACCAGCCCCCGGTCGGAGCGCAGGGCGCGGGCGCTGACCGCGTCCTCGGGGAAGGGGATGTCGAGCGCGGGCAGGGCGTCGATGAAGGCGGGGAACATCGGGGCAGCTCCGGGTCTGGGTCGGGTCGCCCAGAGCGTGCGATCCGCGGACCGGCACGTCAAGCGGCACGCAGGCGACGGGGCTTGTCAATCCCGAACGCGTGGTCTATGGCCAGCCACACTTCGCAGGCAGGGTCGGGTCCGTTGGGGGAGACATCCCCATAGGGTCCACCGGTTGGGCATTCGCCCTCACACCCCGCCGAGGCGCAAACCGGAAAAGGAGAACGGACATGACGCCCGATTTCACTCTGCGTCAGCTTCTGGAAGCTGGCGTGCACTTTGGTCACCAGACCCAACGCTGGAACCCCCGCATGGCACCGTATATCTACGGTGACCGCAACGGTATCCACATCATCGACCTGACGCAGACGGCGCCGATGCTTGACGCGGCGCTCAACGCGGTGCGCGAGACCGTCGCCCGTGGCGGGCGCGTGCTGTTCGTCGGCACCAAGCGCCAGGCGCAGAAGCCCGTGGCCGAAGCCGCGGAAAAATGCGCACAGTATTACATGAACCACCGCTGGCTCGGCGGCACGCTGACCAACTGGAAGACCGTGTCGAACTCGATCGGGCGGCTCAAGGCGATCGACGAGCAGATGGCCGGCGGCGCGCTCGGCCTGACCAAGCGTGAGCGGCTGAGCATCGAGCGCGAGCAGGGCAAGCTGCAGGCCAGCCTCGGCGGTATCCGCGACATGGGCGGCGTGCCGGACATGCTGTTCGTGATCGACGTGAAGAAAGAGGATCTGGCGATCCTCGAAGCCAAGAAGCTGGGTATCCCGGTCGTGGCCGTTGTCGATACCAACTGCTCCCCCGACGGCGTGGACTACATCATCCCCGGCAATGACGATGCCGCCCGCGCCATCGCGCTTTACTGCGATCTCGTGGCCCGTGCCGCGCTGTCCGGCATGACCGCGCAGATGGGCGCCGCGGGCATCGATCTGGGCGAGTTCGAGGAAGGCCTGGAGGAAGAGGCCGTCGCGGACGCCGACGCGGCCACCGCCGAAGGCGAAGCCGCCACCACCTGATCCCCGTGCCGGTCCCTGCGCCAGCGCGCGGGGAACGCCACCTGCCCGGGACCGTCCAGACCGTGCCCGCGAGGGTCGGCATCTCGCGCCTGTTCCGGGCGACATGACCGCGCCCGTTCCGGGCGACACGAAACTGTCACCCGCCGCGGCTAGGCAGCCCGGCAGGTCCATGCACGAACCAGAGGAGCCAGCCATGGCAATTACAGCAGCATTGGTCAAAGAACTGCGCGAAATGACCGGCGCGGGCATGATGGACGCCAAGAAAGCCCTGACCGAAACCGCGGGCGACATGGAAGCCGCGGTGGACTGGCTGCGCACCAAGGGTCTGGCCAAGGCCGCGAAAAAATCCGGCCGCACCGCCGCCGAAGGGCTCGTGGCTGTCGCGGTCGATGGCGGCCGCGGCATCGCGGTCGAAGTGAACTCGGAAACCGATTTCGTCGCCAAGAACGCCGAGTTCCAGTCGATGGTGAAATCCATCGCCGGTGTTGCGCTGACCGTGTCGGATGTCGATGCCCTGAAGGCCGCGGACATGGCCGGTAAGTCGGTCGAGGCGACGATCACGGAAAAGATCGCCACGATCGGCGAGAACATGTCGGTCCGTCGCATGGTTGCCATCGAAGGCGAAAAGGTCGTGTCCTACGTGCACAATGCCGCCACGGACGGCATGGGCAAGATCGGCGTTCTCGTGGCGATGACCGGCGACAATGCCGAATTCGGCCGCCAGGTGGCCATGCATGTGGCGGCGATCAATCCTGCCGCACTGGACGAAAGCAGCGTGGACCCGGCGCTGGCCGAGCGTGAAAAGACCGTCCTGACCGAACAGGCGCGCGAAAGCGGCAAGCCCGAAGGCGTGATCGAGAAGATGATCGAAGGCCGGATGAAGAAGTTCTTCGCCGAGGTGACGCTGCTCAACCAGCCCTTCGTCGTGAACCCGGACCTGACGGTGGGTGCCGCGGCGGCCGAGGCTGGCGTGACGATCACCGGCTTCGCCCGGCTCGAAGTGGGTGAAGGCATCGAGAAGGTCGCGGAAGACTTCGCCGCAGAGGTTGCCAAGGTCTCGCAGGGCTGAACCTCCGCTCCTGTGCGGCGTGTCGCCCATGCGCCGCACGGATACCGACATAATGCGAAAAGGCCGGTGCATCGGGGAAACCCGCACCGGCCTTTCCAATTCCGGCAACGGCCATGCGGCGGGAGGCCCCGCGGCCGTCGCCGGTCCCGGCGCGGCAACGCACGGAATGGACTGCGCCGCGTCGGTGCGCCCCGGCCCATGCCGGGGCAGGTCGCCCGGCGGGTTTCCGTAATCGCGGATCCGCCCGGGCGGTCCCCCGGCCCTGCGGCCGCCAGCATGGGAACGCTCCCGTGATCGCGTATCGGGCGGCACGACGATAGTCGGATATTCCTGACCTTGCGTCGCGGTCAGGGTTCCAACCGGAAAATCTGGTTCTGGAGCGACACCTTCATCACGGCCTGCGCAGTGGTGTCCACGTCCAGCGCGTCGCGCGCCAGTCGCAGATGCTTTTCGATCGTGGCCGGGGTCAGGCCCATGATGTCGGCGATGTCCTGCATCGTCTTGCCGTCGCCCACCCATTCCAGCACCTCGCGCTGGCGACGGGTCAGGGCCCGGCGCGACCCGGAATAGGGCAGCGACATCAGTTTGAGATGCGCGACATTGCAGAGCGCGTGGATCTCGCGGCCCTGTTCGGCCCAGATCGCGTCCACTTCGTGCTGCGCCATGCCTGCACGTGCCGTCAGTGCCATCGCGCCGCGGCAGCGATGGGAGGAGTGGGGAAAGCTGATCGTGTAACCCGCGATGACACCCATGGACCTGTTGAAATCCAACACCTTGCGTTCGGCGGGTGTGAAGCTGTCGAAATTGTCCTGCACCCAGCGCCAGCCGCAGGCGCCCACGTTTTCTTCGGACCAGCGCACCATGGGTGCGTGAAAATACATCGCGTCGCCGATGAAGCGGTCCGTATAGGCGGGCGGGTGGTTCGTCAGGATCAGCATGTCCTGCGGGTCGCCGAAGGAACTCGCCGTCTTGTATCGTGTCAGCCCGTACATGAGCCGGTCGAATCCGTGCCGCCCGAGCCGGTCCACCAGCACGTCCCAGACGGCCTCCACGGTCGCCGCGTCGCTGATCGTCTCGATATCGTCCAGAAGGCTCATCCGTCGCACCCAAGATGCTGTGCCAGCGCCTGCAACGCCAGACTGTATCCCGCGGGGCCGAAGCCGCAGATCTGGCCGATGGCCACCGGCGCGATGTAGCTGTGGTGGCGGAACGGTTCGCGCGCGTGGATGTTGGACAGGTGCAGTTCGACGACGGGCACCTCGGCCGAGACGATGGCATCCATCAGCGCGACGGAGGTATGCGTGTAGGCCCCGGCATTCAGCACGATCCCGTCGCGCGTGCCGCGGCAGTCGTGGATCGCGTCGATCAGGGCACCTTCGTGATTGGATTGCAGGCAGTCCACCGACAGACCCAACGCCGCGCCCGTGTCGATGCACATCGCCTCGATCTCGGCCAGGGTCGTGCGCCCGTAGACCTCGGGCTGGCGGTGTCCGAGAAGGTTCAGGTTCGGTCCATTCAGGACAAGGACTGTCGGCATGCTGGCCCCGCTTTTGAAACGTTGATTACATGCGGCGAGGCCTGTGTCGAGAGTTACGTCAATCGGGGCAGTCAGGCGGTGCAGGCACGGTCCGCCAGGCGGCCGAGCCAGCCGAGACACTGGTCGATCTGCGCGATTTCGATGAATTCGTCAGCCTTGTGCGCCTGCGCGATGCTGCCCGGCCCGCAGACGACCGCCGACATGCCGAGCGCCTGGAACAGTCCGGCCTCGGTGCCGAAGGGCACGGTGCCCACGTCGTTGCGGCCCGTGAGCGCCACCATGAGATCGCGCGCGGCGTTGGTCGTCGCAGGTGACAGCCCCGCGACCTCCCCCACGACCTCCGTGTCTATTGTGGCACCGAGATGGATCGCCCGCATGGCGGGCAGCAGGACGGTCGTGCAGAAGCGGTCGAGATCGTCATGGACGAACTGCGCGTCGCCGGGCTGGACCGGGCGCATTTCCCAGTCGATCCGCGCGCGGCCCGCGATGACGTTGTGGCCCACCCCGCCGGTCAGCCCGCCCACGTTGATGGTGGTGTGCGGCGGGTCGAAAGCGGGCGGCTGCGGCGCGCGGGCCCTGAGCCGGTCGCGCAGGTCCATCAGCCGCATGACGTAGCGTGCGGCGTGCTCGACGGCGTTCACGCCCCGATCCGGGTCCGAGCCGTGCCCTTCGAGGCCGGTGAAATGGGTACTGTATTCGCAGCAGCCCTTGTGCCCGTCGATGACCTGCATCTCGGTCGGCTCGCCGATGATCGCCATGGCGGGGCGGATGTCGCGGTCCGCGAGTGCGGCGCACAGCGCGCGGGCGCCAAGGCAGCCGACTTCCTCGTCATGGGTGAAGGCGAAATGGATGGGGCGGGCGAGCGGACGGTCGGCAAAGACCGGGGCCATCGCGACGGCGCAGGCGATGAAGCCCTTCATGTCGCAGGTGCCGCGACCGAACAGGTGTTGCCCGTCATGGCGCAATGCGAAGGGATCGCTGGTCCAGGGCTGGTCCGCGACCGGCACCACGTCGCTATGGCCCGACAGAACGATCCCTCCGGGGGCGTCCGGGCCGATCGTGGCGAACAGGTTCGCCTTGTGCCCGCCATGGTCGAGCATGATGTCGCAGCGCGCGCCCGCGTCCTCCAGCCGTTCGGCCAGGGCGGCGATCATCTCGATATTGCTGTCCGCGGAGACCGTGGGAAAGGCCACGAGGCGGTCGAGCAGGTCTATGGTCTGGGCAAGGTCTGTCATGGGCCTTCGGGTCGATCGGGCGCGCGGGCGCGCAGTTTCGCTAAGGGTCCGAGTATGGACGGCATGAACCGTCATGGAAAGTGCAGGTGCGGCGCCGTCGGGCCGACCACGGGGCGCTGCGCGCTGATGCCTCCCGACCATAGGGCGCTCACGCCTGCGTCGTCACATGAGCTTCTGCCGCACGGCCACGCCTGCGGCGTGACACGATGCCTTGCGCCGCGATGCCGCGGCGCCGTGGGCGGGGGCGCTGCCCCCGCACCCCTGTTGTCCAGATCCGGCGTCCTGTCCCGGCGGGTCAGGCGGCGCGCAACCCGCCGAGATCGGCCAGAAGCGCCGGGATCTTTTCCTTGAAGCGGAAGAAGCCGTGGGTGGCGTGGGGCCAGGCCCGCGCGTCATGGGGGCGGAGTATGCGGCGAAGTGCGATCCCTTCCGCGGCAAGGGCTTTGCACAGGTCCCCGCAGGCATCGCCGGCCGGGCCCGCGGGGGCATGGGGCATCACGACCTGCCGCAATCCGCGGGTCGCGGCCCAGTCCAGAACCTGTTCGATGCGGCCGTGGCCGGACGCGGTGACCGGTTCGGCGAACATGCCCGCGTGCCGGGCAGCGGCGTCGCCCATGGCGGCAGCCGTGAACCCGCGGACATGCGGCGCCGTCGCCAGGGGACTGCGCAGGTCGTCGCAGGGCATGAGACAGAGCGGCAAGCCCGCATCGCCCGGCGGCAGGTCGGGGAACCCGGCGAGCAGGTCGTCCTCGGTCATCAGCCAGCCGGTCCGCAGTGCCGGATCGGGCCGATCCCCCGTTGGCGCCGCCATCCGCGGCGGCGGGGGCGGCGCCGGGATCGGGTCGGCATGTTCCGCCAGTTGTCCGCGGGGATCGAACCGCCCTTCGGTGTAGCGCGCGATGTTGTCGGGCCGCGCGAGATAGGTCTTGCCCGGCGTCTGAATCCCCGCGACCCAGCGCCAGCCCAGCGTATTCGACGCCGGATCGCCGTCGAGGAGGTGGCGCAGGAAGAAATCCGCCCCCAACTCCCACGGCAGGCGCAGGGTGAAGACCCAGATGGAGGCGAACCACATGCGCGCGTGATTGTGCAGGTAGCCGGTCGCAACCAGTTCGCGCGCCCAGTGATCGAAACAATCGATCCCCGTGTCGCCCGTGCATGCGGCTTCCCAGTCCCGTCGCAGCCCGCCTTCGGTCGCAAGACGGTTGCGCGCGGCGGCCACCCCGTCGCGATACTGCCGCCACACGCCGGGGCGCATCTCCAGCCAGCCCTTCCAGTAGGTGCGCCAGTAGACTTCCTGGATGAACTTCTCGGCGGCGGATGCGCTGTGGCGTCCGAGCACGGCGCGCAGGACCTCGGTCTCGGAGACCAGCCTGTGGCGCATCCAGGGGGAGAGCCGTGACACATGGGGATGCCCCGCCGCTCCGAGATCGTAATTTCGTCTGGCGGCGTAGGATCCACCCGCCTTGGGCAGAAAATCCGCGAGCGCCTTCAGCCCGGCGGCGCGAGTGGGTTCGAACGTCATGCGGCAACTCCTGTCGCGTCTGGCTCAGGCAGGTATCGCAGGGCGCCCCGCCTTCAAGGCGCCGGCTGCTCGGCGTGGCGCGGGGCAGCGCTGCACGGGCCGCGTGCAGCGGCATCGCAGTGGCGCAGGCGGGCTTTACCAAGCCTTTACCGGCCTTGGCGAACCCTCGCGGGCAGGGGCTGCCGCGACGCGGTGCGGATTTGCGCGCGCATCGCCTTGCAGGCCCCCAATGGCACGACTAAGACTCCGGGGTCAGCAGGGCGGTGCGCAGGCACCCGGCAACAAGAGGCACGAGCACATGAGCGACCCGATCGAGACCTACATGAACACGCTGGTCCCCATGGTGGTGGAGCAGACCTCGCGCGGGGAACGTGCCTATGACATCTTCTCGCGGCTGCTGAAGGAACGGATCATCTTCGTGAACGGTCCGGTGCATGACGGCATGTCGAGCCTGATCGTGGCGCAGCTTCTGCACCTGGAGGCGGAGAACCCGTCCAAGGAAATCTCGATGTACATCAACTCGCCCGGCGGGTCGGTGATCGCGGGAATGAGCATCTACGACACGATGCAGTACATCAAGCCGAAGGTGTCCACGCTCGTCTGCGGTCTTGCGGCGTCGATGGGATCGGTGATCGCCCTGGGCGGGGAAAAGGGCATGCGCTATTCGCTGCCGAACTCCGAGTTTCTGGTGCATCAGCCATCGGGCGGCAGCCAGGGGACGGCAGAGGATATCCTGATCCAGTCCCGGCACATCGAGGCGACGCGGGAGCGGTTCTATCAGCTGTACATGCGGCACACCGGACAGGATTACGACACGGTGCGGCAGGCGCTCGATCGGGACAAGTGGATGACCCCGGAAGAAGCGAAGGACTGGGGCCACATCGACGAGATCGTCACGAGCCGCGCACAGCCCGACGATCCAGCGAAGTAAGCCATGGGACGGCGCGTCGGACCTTCGGTCACGGCGCGGAAATTTGACATTGTGGCCGGTTCCGTGCTGCCCTAGTTTGTGTGACAGACACGCGACAGGACAGGACGGACGGGCGGCCCCGGAGGTACGGATGGCAAACAACACGAGCGGCGACGGCAAGAACACGCTCTATTGCAGCTTCTGCGGCAAGAGCCAGCACGAAGTGCGCAAACTCATCGCCGGGCCGACGGTGTTCATCTGCGACGAATGCGTCGAGTTGTGCATGGACATCATCCGGGAAGAGACCAAGGCGACGGGCCTGAAATCGTCCGAGGGCGTGCCGACCCCGCGCGAGATCTGCGATGTGCTTGACGATTACGTGATCGGGCAGATGCATGCCAAGCGCGTGTTGTCCGTGGCGGTGCACAACCACTACAAACGGCTCAACAATGCGGCCAAGGCGGATGTGGAACTGGCGAAGTCCAACATCCTGCTGATCGGCCCGACGGGCTGCGGCAAGACGTTGCTGGCGCAGACCCTGGCGCGCATTCTGGACGTGCCCTTCACCATGGCCGACGCGACCACGCTGACGGAGGCGGGGTATGTGGGCGAGGATGTCGAGAACATCATCCTCAAGCTCCTGCAAGCCAGCGAGTACAACGTGGAACGCGCACAGCGCGGCATCGTCTATATCGACGAGGTCGACAAGATCACCCGCAAGTCCGACAATCCATCCATCACCCGCGATGTTTCGGGCGAAGGCGTGCAGCAGGCGCTGCTGAAGATCATGGAGGGCACCGTGGCCTCCGTGCCGCCGCAGGGCGGGCGGAAGCATCCGCAGCAGGAATTCCTGCAGGTGGACACGACGAACATCCTGTTCATCTGCGGCGGTGCGTTCGCGGGACTGGACAAGATCATCTCGCGGCGCGGCAAGGGGTCGGGCATCGGGTTCGGCGCGGACGTGAAGGACGACAGCAACCGCGGCATCGGCGAAACGCTGACCGAGCTGGAGCCTGAGGATTTGCTGAAATTCGGGCTGATCCCCGAATTCGTCGGCCGCCTGCCGGTGATCGCCACGCTGGAGGACCTGGACGAGGATGCGCTGGTCACCATCCTGACTCTGCCGAAGAACGCGCTGGTGAAGCAGTATCAGCGCCTGTTCGAACTGGAAGACGCGCGGCTGACCTTCACGGACGATGCGCTGAAGGCCATCGCGAAGCGCGCCATCGCCCGCAAGACCGGGGCGCGCGGCCTGCGGTCCATCATGGAGGACATCCTTCTCGATACGATGTTCGATCTGCCGACGGCGCAGGGCGTGGAAGAGGTCGTCGTGAACGAAGAGGCGGTGAGTTCGGACGCGCAGCCGCTGCTGATCTATGCCGACCGCAAGGGCGAACCGGTCAGCGCGGGGTAGCTTGCCCAGAGCGATGCGACCACATGGCGCGCGCCTTCGGGCGCGCGTTTTCCTTTGCCGGACGAAAGGAACGGTCCGACATGCTGACCGCAGGGTTTCACGATGTGCCGCCGGGATGCCTGGCCGCCGTGGTCACGGTTCTCGAGATGCGCAGGCCGCCACCGTCCCGCCCCTTGGCGCCGCTGCCGGGCCACTCGCTGGTTCAGGTGAAGACCCCGGCGCCGGACTGGTACCGACACCTGTTCACCGAGATCGGGCGCGACTGGCTCTGGTTTTCGCGGCTGGCGATGCCGGGCGCCGATCTGGCGGCCATCCTCACAGACCCGGCCGTTGAAATCCGCGTGTTGCGCGATGAAGGCGGGCGCGATGTCGGGCTGCTGGAACTGGACTTCCGCACGCCGGGCGCGTGCGAGCTGGCGTTCTTTGGTGTCGCTGCGGCGTTGCAGGGTCGGGGCGCGGGTAGTCTGCTGATGCAGGCGGCGCTGGCGCGGGCCTGGGCGGCGCCCATCGACCGGTTCCATGTCCATACCTGTACGTTCGATCACCCCGCGGCGTTGCCGTTCTACATCCGATCCGGTTTCGTTCCGGTCGCGCGCCGGGTGGAGGTGGCACCGGACCCGCGGCTCACCGGGCTGTTGCCGGTCGACGCGGCACCCGATGTTCCGATGCTGTCCTGATGCCCGGCCTGCGGCATTTGGCGGGCGCGCACCGCTGGACCTTTGGCGCCGAATGCGGGATACGGGACGCAGTTCGGAACGGGAGCCTGCGATGAATATGCTTTTGCGTGCCGTGACCTGGTGGAATGGTCAGACCCTCGGGACCCAGTGGTATACCCGGAAGAACGGCGTGAAGGTGGGCGAGGACAATCAGGGCAACACGTTCTATGAAACGCGCGACGGCAAGCGGCGCTGGGTCATTTTCAACGGCGAGGCCGAAGCGAGCCGCGTGAGCCCCGATTGGCACGGCTGGCTGCACCACACATGGGACGAACCGCCGACCAAGCGCGAGATCAAGCGCAAGGCGTGGGAAAAACCGCATCTCGAGAACCTGACGGGCACGCCGATGGCCTATGCGCCCGACGGGTCGCTGCGCCGTCCGGTGCCTGCGGACCGCCGCGACTACGAGGCATGGACGCCAGAATGATCCGGCCCGCGCCGCAACCGACAACACAGCCGACAGGAATGAACCGATGAGCGAGAATCGTGCCGAACTGGCCGTGGGCGCCGTGGTGCTGGCCGTGGCCGTTGGATTTCTGGCCTATGCGGCGTCCAGCGTGGGTGCGACGCAATCGCGCGCCGGTTACCCGCTGACCGCCAGCTTCCGCTCCGCGCAGGGCGTGGGCGTGGGCACCGATGTGCAGCTGGCGGGTGTCAAGGTGGGCACCGTGACCGCAATCAGCCTCAACCCGGAAACCTTCAGGGCGGATGCGACCCTGACGATCCGCGATGGCGTCGACCTGCCCGATGACAGTTCCATCGTGATCGCGTCCGAGGGGCTTCTGGGCGGCAACTTCGTCGAGGTGCAGCCCGGCGGATCGCCCTTCAATTTCGAACCGGGCGACACGGTCATGAACACGCAAGGATCGATCAGCCTGATCGAGCTTCTGTCGAAATTCGTGGGCAGCGGCGGCGACTGATGCGCAGGGTTTGTGCCTGGCTGGCGGCGGCTTGCCTGGGTGGCGCGGCGCTGCCCGCGGCGGGGCAGGAGGTCGCGGCGGGCGATGGGGCGCTGTTGCGGGGGCTCGACCGGCTTTCGGGCAGCACCACGGACATTCCGGTGCCCGCGGGCGCCGCGGTCATCTTCGCCGGGCGGCTGTCGATCGAGCTGCGCGAATGCCGCTACCCGGTGGCGAACCCCACGGGCGATGCCTATGCCTTTCTCAGCATACGCGACACGGCCAGCGGACAGGCGCTGTTCGATGGCTGGATGATCGCGTCGGCCCCAGCGCTCAACGCGCTCGACCACATGCGCTATGATATCTGGGTGTTGCGCTGCACCAGCGATTGACCGTCCGGCGTCGCGGGCGCCGTGAAGTCGCAGGACCGTCCAAGAGCCGCAGCAAGCAGCTGGTGATACGCCGCGCGCGGGATATCGTGCCCGCCAAGGCTGCGCAGGTGCGGCGTCGTGAACTGCGTGTCGAACAGCGCAAAACCGGCCTGTCTCAACCGATCCACGAGAAAGGCGAGCGCGATCTTCGACGCATCCGTTTCGCGTGAGAACATGCTTTCGCCGAAGAACGCCCCGCCCAGCGTGACGCCGTAGACGCCGCCGACCAACCGGCCCTCGCGCCAGACCTCCAGCGAATGGGCAAAGCCGCTGTCGTGCAGCGCACAGTAGAGATCGAAGATGGTGGCGTTGATCCAAGTCTCGGGGCGGTCCGCGCATCCCTCCACGGTCCCGGCGAAATCCCGGTTCACGGTGATCTCGACCCCCCCGCGCCGCAGCCGCCGTGACAATGATCGCGAGATGTGGAAGCCCGTCAGGGGCATGATGCCGCGCCGCCGCGGATCGACCCAGAAAACCTCCGGGTCTTCGCGGCTTTCGGCCATGGGAAATACCCCGAGCGTATAGGCCTTCAGCAGCAGGTCCGGGGTCAGTTCCGCCCGCTCCATCCGACCCTGCTCAGGCCAGCGCCCGTTCGAGCCAGCGTTCCAGCCAGTGGATCGTGTAGTCGCCGCGCTGGATGTCCGGATCGGCAAGCAATTCGCGGAAAAGCGGCAGGGTCGTATCCACCCCGTCCACGATCAGCTCCCCCAGCGCGCGGTCGAGCCGAGCCAGCGCCTCGGGCCGGTCGCGGCCATGGACGATGAGCTTCCCGATCAGGCTGTCGTAATAGGGCGGGATCGTGTAGCCGTTGTATAGCGCGCTGTCCATGCGCACGCCCAGCCCACCCGGCGCGTGATAGGCCGAGATCCGGCCGGGGCAGGGGTTGAATGTCGGCAGGCGTTCGGCGTTGATCCGCACCTCGATGGAGTGGCCCTTGAGTTCCAGATCCTCCTGTCGGAACGACAGCGGCAGCCCGGCCGCCACGCGGATCTGTTCGCGCACGAGATCGACACCGAACACGGCCTCCGTCACCGGGTGCTCCACCTGCAGGCGGGTGTTCATCTCGATGAAGAAGAATTCCCCGTCCTCGTAGAGAAACTCGATCGTGCCAGCGCCCGCGTAGTTGATGTTCGCCACGGCCTCGGCGCAGGTCTTGCCGATCCGGTCGCGCAACTCTGGCGTGATGACCGGTCCAGGGGCTTCTTCCAGCACCTTCTGGTGGCGCCGTTGCAGCGAACAGTCCCGTTCGCCCAGATGCACGGCATGGCCCTTGCCGTCGCCGAAGACCTGCACCTCGATGTGCCGGGGCTTGTCGAGATACTTCTCGATATAGACGGCGTCATTGCCGAAGGCGGCCTTGGATTCCGTCCGCGCCGTCTGGAACGCGTGATCGAGATCCGCAGCGCTGCGCGCGAGCTTCATGCCGCGCCCGCCACCGCCCGCCGTGGCCTTCACGATCACGGGAAAGCCGATGTCGGCCGCGATGCGGCGCGCGGCGTCAAGGTCGGTCACCTCACCGTCCGATCCGGGCACGCAGGGCACGCCGAGGGCCTTCATCGTGTCCTTCGCTGTGATCTTGTCGCCCATGATGCGGATATGCTCCGCCGTGGGTCCGATGAAGGTGAACCCGTGATCGGCCACCACCTGTACGAAGGCGGCGTTTTCGGACAGGAAGCCGTAACCCGGATGGATGGCTTCCGCCCCGGTGATCTCGCAGGCCGAGATGATCGCGGGCACGTGCAGGTAGCTCTGGTTCGCGGGTGGCGGGCCGATGCACACGGCTTCGTCGGCCATTCGCACATGCATGGCATCCGTGTCGGCGGTGGAATGGACGGCGACGGTGGAAATGCCCATCTCGCGGCAGGCGCGGATGACGCGCAGGGCGATCTCGCCGCGGTTGGCGATGAGGATCTTGGAGAACATGGGCTCGGTCACTCGATGATGACCAGCGGCGCGCCGTATTCGACGGGACTTCCGTCTTCCACGAGGATGCGCGTGACCGTGCCGCCATGGGGGGCCGCGATCTGGTTCATGGTCTTCATCGCTTCGACGATCAGGATGGTCTGGCCCGGGCTGACCGTGCTGCCCACGCGGATGAACGGTTCAGACCCCGGTTCGGGCTGAAGATAGACCGTGCCGACCATGGGCGAGGGGACCGCGCCCGGATGGGCGGCTGGATCGTCCGCGGGTTCGGCGGCGGCGCCACCGGCGGCCGCCGGCATCGGGGCGGGGGCCGCGGGCG
>NZ_QDFI01000080.1 GCF_003254465.1 Meridianimarinicoccus zhengii | reverse complement strand
GCAGCGAAGACGGCGCCGGGTCATCGCCTCGCGCGAAAAACTTGACAAACGAACATGAGAGGAACCGAGCGAATGTCGGGCGGACAAGAGCATTGGAACGGGGTCTATGGTGCGAGGTCGGAAGACGAACTGACCTGGTTCGAGGCCACGCCCGCTCTGTCGCTCGAGCTTGTCCGTGCGCGTCTTCATCCGGGTGAGCCGTTCATCGACATCGGCGCCGGCGCATCGCGTCTCGTCGATGTCCTGCTCGAGGAGGGGTTTGGCCCTCTCACCGTGCTGGACCTGTCGGGCGCCGCATTGGCGGTCAGCAGGCAGCGTCTCGGCGCTCGGGGCGACGACGTTGCCTGGATCAAGGCGGACATCACGAGGTGGGAGCCGGACCGGACCTACGCCGTCTGGCACGACCGTGCGGTATTCCACTTTCTGACCGCGGCCGAGGACCGTGCCGGTTACGCCCGCGCGCTGTCGGCTGCCCTGCGCCCGGGTGGGATCGCGATCATCGCGACCTTCGCGGACGATGGACCGGAAAAATGCTCGGGCCTGCCCGTGGTGCGCTATGCGCCCGAGGCGCTGGCGCAGGAACTCGACAGGCTGCTGCCGGGCCGGTTCGAGACGCTGGACGCACGACGCCACATGCACATCACGCCGAAGGGCAATCGTCAGAGCTTCCAGTACAGCGTGTTGCGGAAAACGGATCGCTGAGATGAGAGCCGCCGCCCCGAGCGGGACGGCGGCGTCGAGCCGTGGTGCTCTGCGGCGTCAGTCGCTGGGCAGGCTGTAGACCCGCCCGCGGCCCTCGACCTTCTCGGAGGTCACTTCGAGCCCGAGCTTCTTCTTGAGCGCGCCGGCGAAGGCCCCGCGGACAGTGTGCGGCTGCCAGCCCGTTTCGGCGACGATCTCGTCTATGGTCGCGCCGCCATCGGCGCGGAGCATCTCGATCAGCTTCGCCTGTTTCGTGCCCGTGCGCGGTGTGCGCGCCTTGGGCGCGGGGTCGGTCTCGACGGGACCTTCCTGCGCGGGCTGTTCGCTCGGCGCGTCAGTCGCGCCCGCGGGCGCGATGTCGCTATCCTCCGGCTCGACGCCGATGGCGGCGATGCCCGCGTCGGTGATGTGCAGGAGAATGGCGCGGCCGTCATCGACGTTGCGCCAGATGCGGTTGAGCGCGGCGTCCGCCTTGGTCTGGCTGTCGGTCGTGGTCTCGGCGATCAGCCCGCGGGAGAGCAGTGCGCCGACCACCTTGGCGGCGGCGCCGCCGCGGAGCGAGCCGGGAAGCGGCAGGACGTTGCGGTCCTCGCGCTGCGCGGCAGCGCTGAGGATCACGGCTTGCGTGTCGGAAAGCTTGGTCATTTGGGGTCTCCGGTTTCGGGGCCGCGACCGTCGCGACCCTCCTACGTCCCCGAGCCGCGCAGGGCGCGCGGCACGCGCGGCAGGAGTTCCGGCAGCGCCGGAGGTCAGCGGGCGTGCTCGCCCTCGCCAAAGGCGCTGTCGGTGATGCGCTTCAGGAGGCTCGCGTAGTGTTCGAGGGTGCCGACATGGCCCCAGTTCACGTCGTCTGGGTGGGCGTTGAAATGGTCGTCGCTGAGCGCCTGCAGCCGGGCGAGCATCTCGTCGATCTCGGACTTCTTGCCGATGAAGGCAGCGAGCGCGTTCGACCGGTTCCTCGAACCAGTGGCGGAACCGGTCTCACCCTTGTTCCGGCGCGCCTTCTCGGCGCAGAGTTCGTGGCGCGGGGTGGTGATCGGGTTCAGGCGGGTGGTCATCGTGGTGGCTCCTTGGTGAGTTGCATCGCTTCGTTGAAGTGACGTTCCCTCTGTCCGCCGCGCTTATCAACTCTATAAGCACATGATTTCGAATGATAATCGGAGCCGTCGATGCAGGGCATGAGCGAGCGCCAGTACGCCGCCAATGTCGGGCTGTCGCGCGGCGCGATCCAGAAGGCTAAGGCCGCCGGCCGGCTCGTCCTGCACGAGGATGGCAGCATCGACGCCGCGGCTTCGGACAAGCGACGAGCCGAGACGACCGACCCGTCGAAGACCCGCAAGCCGCCCGCGCCGAAGCTGAAACCCGTGCCCGAGGCCGCCGTCGCCGCCGTCGGCGACACGCTACGGGAACAGGGGCTGTCCGCCCCGGCCGTCGGCGGCGGCACGACGTTCCTTCAGGCGAAGACCGCGAACGAGGTGCTGAAGGCGCAGGAGCGGCGCATCCGGCTCCAGAAGCTGAAGGGGGAACTGGTCGACCGCGCCCGTGCGGAGACGCTGATGTTCCGGCTCGCGCGCGACGAGCGCGATGCGTGGGTGACCTGGCCGGCGCGGGTCGCCGCGCTGATGGCCTCGGAACTCACCGCGGCGCTGGGGGATGCGTGCGAGGTGGAGGCGGCGCTGATGCAGAAGGTTCTGGAGGCCCATGTCCGCGCCCAGCTCGACAGCCTCGCGGAGATCCGACCCGGGCTTGGGTGAGAACCGGTCCGCGAAGCGGATGCGAGGGTCCGGTGGACCGTCGCAAGGGACGAACGCCCGGAGCGCAAGCGAAGGGCTGGAGGCGTTCGATTTCGACGGGTCCGCCGCGCTGATCCGCGCCTGGTCGCGGGGCCTGCGCCCCGACCCGGACCTGACCGTCTCGAGTTGGGCCGACCGCCACCGGAAACTCGCCTCGCGCGCTTCGGCCGAGCCCGGGCAGTACCGCACCGCGCGCACGCCCTACATGCGCGAGATCATGGACCGGCTCTCGCCCGGCGATCCGACCCAGCGGATAGTGTTCATGAAGGCCGCGCAGGTCGGGGCGACGGAGGCCGGCAACAACTGGATCGGCTTCGTCATCCACCAGGCGCCGGGGCCGATGCTCGCGGTCCAGCCCACCGTGGAACTGGCCAAGCGCAACTCGCGCCAGCGGATCGATCCGCTGATCGACGAAAGCCCCGAGCTGCGGGAGCGGGTCAAACCTGCGCGCTCGCGCGATGCGGGCAACACGATGCTGTCGAAGGAATTCGCGGGCGGCATCCTGATCATGACGGGCGCGAACTCGGCGGTCGGGCTGCGCTCGACGCCTGCACGCTACATCTTCCTCGACGAGGTCGACGCCTATCCGGCCTCGGCCGACGAGGAAGGCGATCCGGTGACGCTCGCGGAAGCGCGGTCGCTGACCTTCGCCCATCGGCGCAAGGTGTTCCTGGTCTCGACCCCGACCATCCGGGGGCTGAGCCGGATCGAGCGCGAGTTCGAGGCCAGCGACCAGCGCCGGTTCTTCGTACCGTGCCCGCATTGCGACGCGATGCAGTGGCTGAAGTTCGACCGGCTGCGCTGGGAGAAGGGGCGGCCGGAGACGGCCGAGTATCACTGCGAGGGCTGCGACATGCCCATCGCGGAGCACCACAAGACGAGGATGCTCGAGCGCGGCGAGTGGCGTGCGACCGCCACGGCTACCGATCCCACGACGGTCGGCTACCACCTGTCGGCGCTCTATTCGCCGGTGGGTTGGCTCAGCTGGCAGCGGATCGCGCGGGCGCATGAGGCGGCACGGGGCAGCGACGAGGCGATGCGGGCGTTCCGGAACACCATCCTCGGCGAGACCTGGATGGAAACCGGCGAGGCGCCCGACTGGCAGCGGCTTGCCGACCGGCGCGAGACATGGGCCCCGGGCACGGTGCCCGAGCGCGGGCTGTTCCTGACCGCGGGCGCCGACGTGCAGAAGGACCGGATCGAGGTCGATGTCTGGGCTTGGGGCCGCGGGCTGGAAAGCTGGCTCGTTGACCACCTCGTGCTCGAGGGCGGGCCCGGCGATCAGGCCTGCTGGCAGCAGCTGACGGATCTACTGGGCCGGACATGGTCGCATGCCTCGAGCCAGCAGATGACGCTGGCACGGCTCGCGATCGACACGGGCTACGAGACCAGCGCGGTCTATGCCTGGTCGCGCCAGGTGGGTTTCGCGCAGGTTGCGCCGGTGAAGGGCGTCGAGGGGTTCACCCGGACGAGCCCGGTGACTGGGCCGACCTATGTCGATGCCACCATCGCCGGCAAGCGGCTGCGGCGCGGGGCGAGGCTCTGGACCGTGGCGACCTCGACCTTCAAGGCCGAGACCTATCGCTTCCTGCGGCAGGACCGGCCGACGAGGGAAGAGCAGGCCGCCCGCGCGCTTTGCCCGCCCGGTACGATCCACCTGCCGGAGTGGGCGGATGGCGAATGGCTGAAGCAGCTGACGGCTGAGCAGCTGGTGACGGTCCGCACGAAACGCGGCTTCGCGCGGCTCGAATGGCAGAAGCTCCGCGAGCGCAACGAGGCGCTGGACACACGGGTCTATGCCCGCGCGGCGGCCTGGATCGCCGGTGCCGATCGCTGGCCTGAGGCGCGATGGGCCGATCTGGAGGCCCAGCTCGGGGTGGCGAAGCAGGGCGGGCCAACGGACGGCACGGCAACCGCGCCGTCCGTCCCAACAAGAACGGTGCCGCGCCGGCGCACGGTGCGCTCGAGCTACATGAGGTGACTTGATGGCCACGGCCGCAGAGCTCCGCGCCCGCCGCGACGCGCTGACCGCGCAGCGGTCCTCAGGCGTGGCGCGGGTCAGCTATGACGGAAAGACCGTGGACTATCGCAGCGTCGCCGAGATCGACCGGGCCATCGAGGCGCTGGACCGCGAGATCGCAACGGCCGAGGGGCGCCGGATCGTCCGGCAGCTGCGCGTGACGACGGCCAAGGGGCTCTGAACCCATGGGCTTCTTCGACCGCTTCCGCCGCCGGTCCGCCGGCGGCCCCGCTGCCATGCGCGCTCGCCTTGAAGGCGCCATGGCGAAGCGTCGGCTGCGCGGCTGGAACCCGCCGCTCGAGAACATCAACGCGCTGGTCGCCTCGGGAGGCCCGCGGCTCCTGGCGCGGTCCCGCGAGCTGGTGGTGACCAACGGCTATGCCGCCAATGCCTGCGAGGCCTTCGCCGCGAACCTCGTCGGCGACGGGATCAAGCCCTCGTCGCTGATCGGGGACGCTAACCTTCGCGACCATCTGCAGCGGCTCTGGCTCGCCTGGACGGACGAGGCCGATGCGGACGGGCTGACCGACTTCTACGGCCTGCAGGCCATGGTCGCGCGCGAGATGTTCGTCGCGGGCGAATGCTTCGTCCGGCTCCGACCTCGGCGTGCGGAGGACGGACTGCTCGTCCCGCTCCAGCTGCAGCTTCTCCAGTCCGAGATGCTGCCCTTCGAGAAGACCGAGACGGCAGCCAACGGCAACCGCATCCGCTGCGGGATCGAGTTCGACGGGATCGGGCGGCGTGTGGCCTACCACTTCCGCCGCCGCCACCCGGGTGACAGCACCGACCAGGGGGCGGTGATCCCCGAGACGGTGCGCGTGCCGGCGGTGGACGTGCTGCACATCTACCGGCCGATCGATGCGGGCCAGATCCGGGGACTGCCGCATATCGCGCCGGCCATGGTGCGGCTGTTCCTGCTTGACCAGTACGACGACGCCGAACTCGACCGGAAGAAGACCGCGGCGATGTTCGCAGGGTTCATCACCAAGACCGCGCCGGAAGAGCCCATGATTGGCGAAACGCAAGCGGATCTCGACGGGGCCGCCATTGCGAGCCTCGAGCCTGGCACGATGCAGGTGCTGCTGCCGGGCGAGGACGTGAAGTTCTCGTCTCCGGCCGATGTCGGCGGCGGCTACGAGGCCTTCCAGTACCGCACGCTGCTGGCGGTCTCGGCCTCGCTGGGGCTGCCCTATCACCTCGTGACCGGGGATGTGCGGCAGGCGAACTACTCGTCCCTGCGCGCCGAACTCGTCGAGTTCCGCCGCCGCATCGGCCAGCTGCAGCACGGCGTGATCGTGCACCAGCTCTGTCGCGCGGTGTGGCAGCGCTGGCTGGAGACGGCGGTGCTCGCTGGCGCGCTCGATGCCGATCCCGCGACGGTGCGACCGGTGCAATGGATCCCGCCGCGCTGGGACTGGGTCGATCCGCTGAAGGACATCCAGGCGCAGGTGCTGGCAATGGAGGCCGGCATCACCTCGCGGCGCAAGGTGGTCGAGGCGACCGGTTACGACGTCGAGGAAGTGGACCGCGAGAACGCCGCCGACGCCGCGCGCGCGACAGGTCTCGGCCTGCGCTACCGCACGAGTCCCGGCGAGACGCAGGGTGCACGGGCGACGCCAGCCACAAGGCCCGAGCCCGATGATGGCGCCGGCGATGACACGGACAACGGCGCCGACGCGACCGATCCCGACACCGAACAGGAGTGACGACATGGCAAGCTGGTATGCGATCCGCGCCCGGGGGACCGGCGCGGAAGTGGCGATCTATGACGAGATCGGCGCCTACGGGGTCTCCGCGAAGGGCTTCCTCGCCGAACTGGGTGCGCTGCCCGAGGGCACGCCGGTTGATCTGCGGCTGAACAGCCCCGGCGGATCGGTCTTCGATGCGGTGGCGATCCACAACGCGCTGAAGCGCCACGAGGGCCCGGTCACGGTCTGGATCGACGGCATCGCCGCCTCGGCTGCCTCCTACATTGCCATGGCGGGCGACGAAATCGTCATGCCCGAGAACGCCTTCCTGATGATCCACGACCCCGCCGGTCTCGTGATGGGCACGGCCGAGGACATGCGCGCCATGGCCGAGGCGCTCGACAAGGTGAAGGGCAGCCTCGTCTCCGGCTACGCCGCGAAATCCGGCCGGACGCCGGAAGAGGTCTCCGCGCTCATGGCCGCCGAGACATGGTTCGACGCGTCGGACGCCGTGGCGCAGGGCTTCGCCGACCGGCTGATCGAGCCTGTCCGCATCGCCGCACGCTTCGACATTGGCCGCTTCCGCAACGCGCCGCCGGTGCTGGTCGAGGCTGTCGAAGCAGATCCGGACCCCGACGGCGCCGAAACCGAAGCGGACGAGGAGACCGACGGCGACGCTGAAGGCGATCAGCTGTCTGATGCCGAAGAAGAGCAGGCCGCCGCCGCCGACACCGCTCAGCCTCCGGCCGAGACGCCACCGCCCAGCGGTGCGCCGCCGGATCCCGCCGCGATCCGGGCCGAGGCCATTGGCCATGCCCGCGCCGTCGTCGATCTCTGCCGCCTTGCGGGCCAGCCGCAGATGGCCGGTCGCTTCCTCGAGCAAGACGCGAGCCTCGACGAGGTGCGCGCGGCGCTCCTTGCTTTGAGGTGCGAGGCCGAGCCCGAGATCGCGCCCCATCACTCGCAGCCCGGCCGGTCCTCGGCCGCGCGCCCCTGGGGCGAGATCGTCGCCCGCACCTTCAAGCTGAAAGGATGACACCATGACCACGCTCGTCGAAGGCACGCACCCCGGCGGCTTCCTCGTCTGGGAAGCCTTCCGCGACTACACCCGCGAGACGGTCACCGTCGCCGCGGGCACGCTCGAGCCCGGCACGGTGCTCGGCAAGATCACCGCCTCGGGCAAATACGCTGTGTACGACCCGGCCGCGGTCGACGGCACCGAGACCGCCGTCGCTGTGCTCTGGGGCAAGGCGGATGCGAGCGCTGGCGATGCGCCGGCCGTCGCCGTCGTCCGCGGTCCCGCCATCGTCAACCGCCACGACCTCGTCTTTGCGGGCACGCCCAGCGAGGGGGAGATCGCGGCCGCCCATACCGCGCTCCTCGCCGCGGGCATCCTCGTCCGCTGACCCAATCCTGACAGGAGGCATCCTCATGGCCACCATGGACATCTTCGAAGGCGATGCCTTCACCATCGTCGAGCTCACCCGCGCGCTCGAGAACATCCCCTACAAGCCCGCGCTGCTCTCGGGCTCGAACCTCTTCAGCCCGCGCGGCGTGCGCTCCCGCACCGTCGTGATCGAGAGCCGCGACGGAACCCTGTCGCTGATCCCGTTCTCCGAACGCGGTTCGGCCTACGAGCAGCAGGTCCCGGACCGGCGCGAGATGCGCGCCTTCGTCTGCCGGCAGTTCAAGAAGCAGGATGTGCTCTGGGCTTCCGAGATCCAGTCCGTCCGCGACTTCGGCTCGGAAAGCGCCACCCAGCAGGTGCAGACCGAGGTGGCTTATCGGCTCAGGAAACTCCGCCAGGACGCCGAGACGACCTTCGAGTACCACCTTTTGAATGGCATCCAGGGGCTGGTGAAGGACCCGAAGGACCACGCCACGGTGGTGAACTACTTCACCGAGTTCGGCATCTCGCCGGCCACCGAGATCGACTTCGACCTCGACAACGCAAGCCCGGCCTCGGGGGCGCTCCGCAAGCGCTGCCAGGCGCTCATCGAGAGCGTGGAGGACTCGATGGGTGGGCTCTCGGCCGGCGCCGTGCAGGTGCGCGCCGAATGCGGCTCGGCCTTCTTCGCCGATCTCGTGGCGCACAAGGAAGTGCGGGAGACCTATCTCAACACCGCCGCGGCAGCCGATCTGCGCGGTCGCGTGGCCGACGAGGTCAGCTTCGGCGGGATCACCTTCCGACGCTACCGTGGCGGTGTCGGGTTCACGGTGCCCACCGACAAGGCGTTCTTCTATCCCGAGGGGATCGAGGGTCTCTTCGAGATCTACTACGCCCCCGCGGACACCTTCGAGACGGTCAACACGCTCGGCCAGCCGCTCTACGCGCGTACCATCCCCGACCGGGATCGCGACGAATGGGTGAGGCTCGAGATCGAGTCCAACCCGCTGCCGATCTGCACCCGGCCGCAGGTGCTGCGCAGCGCGCGGCGGACCTGATGGCCGCCTTCGCCGCCGCCCTCGACGCGCTCTTTGCGGATGGGCATCTCGCGCGCGACGTCGTCTACACCGCCGAGGGCGGCGCACCCGCAATGGTCCGCGCCATCCTGCGGCGGCCCGACGACGTCACCAGCTTCGGCGACGCGCGTATCTGGTCGGAGACCACCCGGCTGGATTTGCGCCGCGCGGAGGTGGCCAACCCGCGCCCCGGCGACCGCATCGAGATCGACGACGAGGCCTTCCTCATCCAGGGCGAGCCCGTCCGCGACCGCGAGCGGCTCGTCTGGACCGTGGACCTGCGCCCGGCTTGATCGCGATGAAGTTGAAGCTCGACATCACGCCCGATCTCGTCGCCGCAATGGCCGCCGAGGTGAAGGCCGGCGAAAAGGCCGTGACCGCCGCCATGCGCGAGGCCGGGACCGGGCTCAAGACCGCCTGGCGCGGCCAGATCACCGGCGCAGGGCTCGGCCGGCGGCTGGCGAACTCGATCCGGAGCCAGACCTACCCGAAGGCCGGCGAGAGCCTGAACGCCGCGGCGCTGGTCTGGTCCAAGGCGCCGGTCATCGTGGGCGCGCATGACACCGGTCCGCTAATCCGCTCCAAGGACGGGTTCTGGCTGGCGATCCCGCTGCCCGCGGCGGGCAAGTCCCTGCGCGGCGGTAGGATCACGCCCGGCGAATGGGAGCGCCGCCGCGGCCTGCGCCTGCGCTTCGTCTACCGCCGCACCGGACCGAGCTTGCTGGTCGCGGAGGGGCGGCTGAACACGAAGGGCCAGGCGGTTGTGTCGCGCTCGAAGACCGGACGCGGCAAGGTCACCGCGCCGATCTTCTTGTTGGTGCCGCAGGTCAAGCTGCCAAAGCGGCTCGATCTGGATCGCGACGCCGGGCAGGCGCTGGACAGCGTGCCGGGGCTGATCGTGTCGAACTGGGTCGAAGGAAGGCTCGGATGAGTCACGCCTTCCAGTCGAAGTCCTCAATCTCCTGCCAAGGTACGAGATTGCGTTGCACGACCTTTCCCGCGGGCTCACCGATCATTCGAACTGCGATCAGCACTCCTTCACGCTTCAAGCGGCGCAGCTCATCAAGTGAACGGACTCGGATTTCTGCGCGATAGGGACCGTTTTCCTGAAATTCCAGAAGCTTGAAGACAGTTTCGGTCCCGTCGTCTTCTTTTCTCGTTCGCTTCATCTCGATACCTCAACATCCAAAGTGAATTGTTTTGGCAACATGCGGATTTCCTCATCCGAAGGAAAGACTTGAGCGATCTCGAGTAGGGACAGCATGCCCACCTCTCGTGAAACCATCCTCGCCGCGCTGCACGCGCGGCTATCGGCGCTGCCTGCCACGGCCCTGCGCGGTGAGGTGCTGCCCGAGCGCGTGCCCGCCGATGGGTTGCTGATTCTGCGCGACGGCGAGCCCGGGGAGCCAGAGGTAACCCTGTCGCCGTTGGCCTATCACTATCAGCACCGGGCTGAGATCGAGGCGATCGTGCAGGGCGTCGACCGGGACGGAGCCCTTGACACGCTGACTGCCAGTGTCGGCGCGGCCCTGGCCGCCGACCGGACCCTGGGCGGTCTTTGCGACTGGGTCGAGGCGGAAGCACCGCGGCCTGTCGATCTGCCCGTGGAAGGCGCGGCGAGCCTGAAGGCCGGCGTGATCCCTGTCATCCTGCACTATTCGCTGAGCGACCCGCTTGGAGTGGCGACACCGGCCGATCCGGAGCCCCCGGCACCGCCTCCCGAGCCCTTGCCTGAGAATCTGATCCCCGAGGCGGAGGCCGCCTTCGACACCGTGGGCGCATGGAGCGCGGCCGGGTCCTGGTCCATCGCGGGCGGGATGGCGTCGCATGCGGCGACAGCGCTCGCCGAGAACCTCGAATACGACGTGGCGATCCCGGAGGGCTGGGTGCTGGTCTCGTACCGGATCCTCGAGAGCAACCTCCAGAACGGCATCAACATCCAGCTGGGCGGCGGCTTCTACAACGTTAACGAGGCGCGCAGCCGGATCGGCGTCCATGCCCACCTGATCCCTTCAGCCGGGCACACCCGGACGCGCTGGATCGCGCAGGGCGGCTGGGAAGGCGTGATCGACGATGTGGCGGTGCGCGACGTGACGGAGATCCAGTCCCGCCCGGCCGATGTCTACATTCTCGCGGGCCAGTCCAACATGGCCGGCGGGTCTGCCGTCCCGGTCGATCCGCTCCTCGACGACGTGCACCCGCTGATCTCCTATCTGGCCGGGACCACGGCCACGCATCTGGGCGGCAAGGCTGGAGAGATGCGCCCCGCGGTCGATCCGCTCCAGCACTATGGCGGCACGGTGCTTGGTGTCGGTCCCGGCATGACGGCCGCGCGCGGGATACTCGCAACCCTCGCGCCGGGGTGCCGCATTGCGCTGGTCGCCGCGGCGAAGGGCGGCACCTCGCTGACCGGCGAAGGTGCGGACTGGGAGCCGGGCGCTGGCACTGCCTATCTCAACGCCGTGGCGCAGGTCCAGCTGGCGCTCACGCTGCTGCCGGCCGGCTCGGCGATCCGCGGCCTGTTCTGGTCGCAGGGCGAGTCAGACAACGGGCCGAACGTGGAGGCCACCTATCCTCCGGCCTTCCAGGCGATGTTGGCCGCATTCCGAACCGATCTCGGCCTGCCAGACCTGTCGGCGGTGATCCTCGGGCCGACACCCGAGGGCGATCCGGAGGGGCGGCTCTCCGCGGCGCAGGCCGCTCTCGACGAGACCTCCGGCTCGGGCTTCGCGACGCCGGGCGTCCGCTTCGTCGCCGGACCCGCGGGCATGACTGTGCCAGGCGACGACATTCACTTCTCTGCGGCAGGCAATCGCCAGCGCGGGGCAGACGCGGCCGTTGCGATGGCGGCGCTGATTGCCTGATGCGGCCTCCCGAGCCGCTCCAAACCTGATCCGAAAGGAACCACGACATGGCACGAGCCCAGGGGGCGCGGGCGCTGATGGCGCTTGCGTTCGAGACGACCTATGGAACGCCGCCCGTGAGCGGCTTCACCCGCATGCCCTTCGCCAGCACGTCGCTCGGCGCCGAGCAGCCGCTGCTGAACTCGGAGCTGCTGGGCTACGGCCGCGATCCGCTGGCGCCGATCAAGGACGCGGTGACCGCCGATGGCGATGTCGTGGTGCCGCTCGACGCCGAGGCTTTCGGCTTCTGGCTGAAGGCGGCGTTCGGCGCGCCGACGACCACGGGCGTAGAGGCCCCGTACACCCACGAGTTCCAGTCTGGGTCCTGGACGCTGCCCAGCATGTCGATCGAGACCGGCATGCCGGAGGTCCCGCGCTACGCGATGTATTCCGGCTGCGTGCTCGACCAGATCACCTGGCAGATGCAGCGGTCGGGGCTTCTGACCGCCACGGCGCGGCTGGTGGCGCAGGGCGAGACCGTGGGCACGACGACCAGCGCCGGAACGCCCGCCGCGCTGGAGCTGAAGCGCTTCGGGCACTTCAACGGGGCGATCACGCGGAACGGCTCAGCGCTCGGCAACGTGGTCTCGGCCGAGATCACCTATGCCAACAATCTCGACCGGATCGAGACCATCCGCTCGGACGGCCGCATCGACGGGGCCGACCCGTCCATCGCGGCGCTGACCGGCCGGATCGAGGTGCGCTTCGCCGACCAGACGCTGGTGACGCAGGCGATCAACGGCGAGGCCTGCGAGATGGAATTCGCCTACGTCCTGCCCTCGGGCGAGAGCTTCACCTTCACCGTGCACGCGGTCTACCTGCCGCGCCCGCGCATCGAAATTTCCGGGCCGCAGGGCGTGCAGGCCACCTTCGACTGGCAGGCGGCGCGCGACAGCGTGGTCGGCCGGATGTGCACCGCCACCCTCGTGAATGAAGTGGAGACGTATTGATGCTCACGCTCGACCTGACAAACGCGCCGCGCTGGCATGACCTCTCGCCTGGCGTGCGGGTGCAGCTGCGCCCGCTGACCACCGCGCTGATGGTGGCGACCCGCAGCGATCCGGCCGTCGAGGGGTTGCCCGAGGAAGCCTCCGACGAGGAACGCGCCGTCGCCTTCGCCAAGGCGCTGGCCCGCCGCGCGGTGCTCGCCTGGGAGGGCATCGGCGATGCGGACGGCAACGCCATCGACCCGAGCCCCGAGGCCATCGACGCGCTGCTCGACGTCTGGCCGATCTTCGAGGCTTTCCAGCTGACCTACGTCTCGAAGGGCCTGCTGCTGGAGCAGGAAAAAAACGGCTCCGCGCTCTCGCCGAATGGTCCTTCGGCGGGGGCGAGCGCTACTGCGAAGCCTGCGCGCAAACCTGCCCGGACTGCCCGGCGCGGCTGAACCGGCCGCTCACCCACGAGGGCTGGCAGGTCTGGGACCTCGTCGGACGCCTCGGCGGCCAGCTGCGTGTCCTGCCTGGCGCGGTGATCGGCTGGGACATGTCGGCAGCGCTCGCGCTCGGTGACGCGCTCGGCGTGCCGCTGCTCGCCATGGCCGAACTGCTGCCGGCCATCGAAGCGGTGATGGTGCGGAAGCTGAACGAGGAGCTGGCGGCAAATGGCGCCCCGGGGGTCAGGCCTTGATCTTCTCGATCAGTGTGACGCCGGGCAGTCCCTCGAAATGTGCGTCGCAGGCCAGGAGCGTCGCGCCCTGTGCGCGGGCGGTTGCGAAGATGATCGCGTCGGCGGTGGCGAGCTTGTGCTCCCGGCACGACTCCGCCGCCGCCAGTGCGATCTCGGTGTCGAGCGGCACCACATGGCAGACCTGCGTGAACGCAATCACCTGATCCGCCTTGTCCTCGCCGACCTCGCGCGTCAGCCATTTCGCCAGCTCCAGCTGGACCATGGTCGGGACGAGCCACTCGGCCTGTTCGGGCAGATGTTCAGACAGTTTCTCGCCGGTCGGCGAGCCGATGAGCCACTCGATCCACGCCGACGTATCGACGAGGATCATCAGAACCGGTCCGTCCGGTCGCGATAATCGGCGGCGGACGCGCCGCGCGCGAGGCCTTTCAGCGCCTCCCTCTTGGGCACCGGCACAAGCAGGACGCCCGTGCCTTTCGGGATGAAGGCAAAGGTCAACCCGGCCTCCCAGTGCTGCGCCGCGCGGATCGCCTTGGGAATCGAGATCTGGAACTTCGAGGACAGGGTCGCGGTCTCGGCCATGGTCATACCTTCACTTTATCGATGGCATAAACGTAAGACGCCCATGCGGCGAAAGCAAGGAGTCTGACCGATGGCCGAGAAACGCGTCAGCGTCCGCCTCGCGGCCGTGGGCGGGCGGCAGGTGCGCGCCGAGCTGGAAGGTGTCGGCGAAGCCGGGTCGCGCGGCTTCGGACGGCTGAGCCGGGAGATGGAAGCGGCCAACGCCCGGCTCGCGGCCTTCTCGCGGCGTGTTGCTGTCGCGGCCGCCGCCGCCGTAGCTGCCGCTGCCGCCGCTGGCGTGGCGATGATCCGCTCCGGCCTGCAGACGGTCGACGCGCAGGCCAAGCTCGCGCAGTCGCTCGGCACCACCGTCGCGTCGATCCAGACGCTGGAGCGCGCGGGCGAGCTGGCGGGCGTCTCGATGTCCGGCATCGAGCAGGCCACCAAGGATCTGACGCGTCGGCTCAGCCAGGCGGCCGCCGGGACCGGCCCTGCCGCCGACGCGCTGGACCGGCTGGGGCTGTCCGCCAACGACCTGATCGCATTGCCGCTGGACCAGCGCGTCGGAGCCATCAACGCGGCCATCGAGAGTTTCGTGCCCGCCGCCGAGCGCGCGGCCGTCGCGGGACAGCTCTTTGGCGAGGAAGGCTCCATCGCCATGAGCCGGATCGACACCGCGACGCTGCGCCAGGCGACCGAGGACGTCCTCGCCTTCGGCGTCGTCGTCTCCGAGCAGGATGCCGACCAGATCGAGCGCACCAACGACGCGATCTCGCGGCTCGGGCTGATCTGGCGCGGGCTGTCGAACCAGCTCGCGGTCGCCGCAGCCCCGGCACTGGAAGCCGTCGCGAACACCATGGCGGCGGTGGCGAGCAGGACCGGCCCTCTGGGCATCGCGATCCGCGGTCTCTTCGACAACATCGGCCGCCTGACCACCTACGCCGCCACCTTCGCCGCCTTTCTCGCCGGTCGCTGGGTCGCGGGCATGGCCGCCGCGGCGCTCTCCGTCCGTGGCCTCGCTACGGCGCTGGTCGTCCTGCGCGGGGCGCTGATCCGGACCGGCATCGGGGCGCTGATCGTCGGCGCGGGCGAGCTCGTCTACCAGTTCACCCGCCTCGTCTCCGGTGCGGGCGGCTTCGGCGAGGCGATGTCGCTCCTGAAGGACCTCGCAGTCGAGGTCTGGGAACGGATCAGGATGGGCGCTGCTGCGGCGGGCGCGGCCGCCACGGCGATGTTCTTCGACCTGAAGGCCGACGCCGCCTCGGGCATGCAGAGCGCCATCGAGAGCGTCGTGGCTTTCGGCAACACGGCGGCGAACACCTTCGAAGGCGCTTATGAGGCGATCAAGGCGATTTGGGGCCTGCTGCCCGCCGCCATCGGCGATCTGGCGTTCCAGGCCGCCAACAGCCTGGTCGACGGCGTCGAGGCGATGCTGAACGGCGTGATCTCACGCATCAACGGCTTCATCGGCGGCATTAACCAGGGGCTGGAAGCGCTCGGGTCGGAGCGGCGCATCTCGCTGGTGCCGGCTCTCGACCTCGGCGAGATCGAGAACCGCTTCGAGGGCGCGGCCAGTGCCGCCACGACGGCGGCGCAGGCGGCGTTCGACCGGGCCTTCGAGGACAACCCGCTGACCGCGCCCGATCTCGGCCTGACCGACGCGGCGAACCGGGCGCTCGAGTCCGCGAACCTCTATCGAGGCGCCGCGCGCGATCTGGCGGAAGGCGCCCGCGCGCCTCTCGAAAGCTGGCAGGCCCTGCGCGACGTGGTGCGCCGCACCGACGAAGACGGCGCCGACGCACTGGCCGAGACGACTGCTGCGGCCGAGCGGTTGGAGGCGGCGCTCGGTGATGCCGGACAGGCTGCAACTGATGCCGGCTCCGCCGCGGGTGCTGCCGCATCTGCAGCCGAGCCTAATGTGGAGACCGCGGTCACTGGCTGGCCGGCGGTCACCGCCGCGCTATCGGACTACGCCAGCAAGGCGCGCGAGATCGGCGGCGATATCGGCCAGAGCCTCGTTGGTGCCTTCCAGTCGGCCGAGAACGCGGTGGGCCAGTTCGTGAAGACCGGCAAGCTGAACTTCCGCGACCTGGTCACCTCGCTGCTGGCCGATCTCGCCCAGCTCGCGGCGCGGCGGTTCATCCTTGGGCCGATCGCGAATGCGCTCTCCGGCGTGTTCTCTGGGGCGGGCGGGATCTTCGCCAACGTCCTGCATGCGGGCGGGATGGTGGGGTCCGCGGGGCCCTCGCGCATGGTCCCGGCCATGGCCTTCGCCGCCGCCCCACGAATGCATGGCGGCGGCATGGCCGGACTTCGCCACGACGAGGTGCCCGCGATCCTGCAGCGCGGCGAGCGGGTGCTGTCGCGCCGCGAGGCGCAGAGCTACGGCGCGGGCGGCGGCGTCAACGTCACCATCATGGCCCGCGACGCCGAGAGCTTCCGGCAGTCCCGCACACAGGTCGCGGCCGACATTGCCCGCGCCGTGTCGCTCGGGCGGAGGGGCATGTGAGTGCGACCCCGCAAGTGGGAACCGGTTGCGGGGGGCATAGCACGAACCATGGAGAGACTTGATGGCGTTCCACGAGGTCCGGTTTCCCGACAACATCAGCCGGGGCGCGCGGGGCGGGCCGGAGCGGCGCACGCAGATCGTCGAGCTCGCCTCTGGCGACGAGGAGCGCAACGCCAGCTGGGCGAACTCGCGCCGACGCTACGATGTCGCCTACGGCATCCGCCGCGCCGACGATCTGGCGGCGGTCGTCGCCTTCTTCGAGGCGCGCAACGGGCGCCTGCACGGTTTCCGGTTCAAGGATTGGGGCGATCACAAGTCCTGCCTGCCTTCGGGCACGCCGTCGCCCACGGATCAGTCGATCGGCACTGGCGACGGCACGACCAGAGCCTTCCAGCTGGTCAAGCACTACGCCTCGGGCAGCCAGACCTGGCCCCGCACAATCGCCAAGCCGGTCGCCGGCACGGTGAGGGTCGCGCTCGATGGCGCTGAGCAGATCGACGACTGGTCCGTCGATACGACCACCGGGGTCGTGACCTTCGACACCGCGCCTGCCGCGGGCGTCGCCGTCACCGCGGGCTTCGCCTTCGACGTGCCCGTCCGCTTCGACACCGACGTGCTCGACGTGACACTCGACCTCGAGCGGCTCGGCTCGATCACCTCCATTCCGCTTCTGGAACTGCGCCGATGAAGACCGTCGATCCCGCCCTAGGCCGTGTCTGCAATCAAGGGATTCCCGTTTGGTCTCATTTCTGATTCAAGATCGAAAACGGAG
>NZ_QDFI01000008.1 GCF_003254465.1 Meridianimarinicoccus zhengii | reverse complement strand
CTCCGTTTTCGATCTTGAATCAGAAATGAGACCAAACGGGAATCCCTTGATTGCAGACACGGCCTAGGGCTTTGGGCGACATCAGGGCGACCCGCCGGGACCTTCTACCGACGAAGGCCCGCACGGGAACGCCGCGCCCATCACGGCGCAAGCCCTCCTGATCAGCGAAAACGGCGCCCCGGCAAGGGGGGCGCCGCCAGATGCCGCGTCAGGGTATCGGCGCGGGGCTCAGTGCGAGCGCGTCTCACCCAGCGAGCCGCGGTTGTGGCCGGACATGCCGCCGGACACTTCCTCGGTGGCTTCCGCGGCCAGTTCCTCGGGCAACAAAAGGTTCAGCACGATGGCGATCACCGCCGCGGGCAGGATGCCCGAGGTTGCCAGCACCTGCACCGTGCCCGGCAGATGCTGCAGCGCACCCGGTTCGAGTTGCAGCCCCAGACCCAGCGACAGGGCGATGGCGAAGATCACCATGTTGCGCCGGTTCCAGTGCACGTCCGACAGCATGGAAATCCCCGCCGCGACCACCATGCCGAACATCACGATCACACCACCGCCCAGCACCTCGATCGGCACCGAAGAGATCACGGCCCCGATCTTGGGCACGAGCCCGCACAGGATCAGGAACAGCGCACCGATGGTCACGACATGGCGGCTCATGACGCCGGTCATGGCGATCAGGCCCACGTTCTGCGAAAACGACGTGTTGGGCAGCGCGCCGAACAGGCCTGAGACCGCGGTGCCGATCCCGTCGGCGAAGGTGGCGCCGCGGATCTCGTCATCCGTCGCCTCGCGGCCCGCGCCGCCCTTGGTGATCCCCGACACGTCGCCCACGGTTTCCACCGCCGACACGAAGGCCATCAGGCAGAAGCCGACGATCGCCGCGACCGAGAATTCCAGCCCGAAATGCAGCGGGTTGGGCAGGGCGAAGGACGCGGCATTGCCCACGTTCGACAGGTTGACCTGCCCCAGCACGAAGGCCAGCGCATAGCCCGCAAGCAGCCCCACCAGAACGGCGGAGACCGACAGCATCCCGCGGGCAAAGAACTTCAGCCCCAGCGTGACCACGATCACCGTGCCCGCCATCAGCCAGTTGATGGCCGAGCCATACGCCTCGGTCCCGATGGCCGGCACGCCGCCCGCCGCATACTGGATGCCGACCTGCACGAGCGCGAGCCCGATCATCGTCACGACGAGTCCGGTCACCAGCGGCGGCAGCGCGAAACGGATGCGCCCGATGAACAGCCCGAGCACCGCGTGGAACAGCCCGCCCACGAACACGCCGCCCATCAGCACCGCGATGGCATCCACGCCCTTGCCTGCCACGATCGGAATCATGATCGGGATGAAGGCGAAGGACGTGCCCTGCACGATGGGCAGCCGCGCGCCCACCGGGCCGACCCCGATGCTCTGGAACAGGGTCGCGATGCCGGCGAAGAACATCGACATCTGGATCATGTAGATCATCTGCGGGAAGTCGGGCGAGTTCGACCCGAAGCCGAAGCCCGCGGCACCGCAGACGATGATCGCGGGCGTCACGTTCGACACGAACATCGCCATGACGTGCTGGATGCCCAGCGGCACGGCCTTGACCAGCGGCGGGGTGTAGTTCGGATCGCGGAGCTGTTCCGGCGTTCCTATGGATGTATCGGCCATTCTGGGGGTCTCCTCCCGTTATGCGCGCGGCTCCTCCTGCCGCGCGCTGGTGTCAGTCCGTGATGGTCCAGGGCGTGGCGAACCAGTGTTCCTCAAGGTTCGGGCCGGAACCGATGCGGTCCACGACCGCGCAGAGGCCGGGCGCGCCGAGCGGGGTCAGCACGCCGTGCCAGACCCCGCGATGCAGGTTGAACCCCTGCCCCGCTGCGCTGAGGAACGCGCGCGGCGTGCCGGGGGTGCCATTGTCGTCCGGCGCCACGATCACGAGGAAAGGCGCGGCGGTCATGGGCAGGAACGCCTGGCTTCCCTCCGGGTGCCGTTCCACCATGTCGAGCGTATGGGGCAGGCTGCGCGGCACCGCGTCGAAGACGCTGATCCCGGCCCGCCCGTCCCCGAAATCAAGTCGCGCACGGTCGTGATGCCGGTCGCACATCCCCTGGTTGATGATCTTGTCCGGCGTACCCGACGCGTCGAGCACGTCGCCGAACGGCGCGAAGGCCGCGGCGGTCAAGGGTTCGATCCGGATCGTCCCGCTCATGCGCCAAGCTTCTCGATCAGGCGCAGTTCGGCGATGCGTTCGACCTGGGCGCAGGCTGTGGCCAGTTCCGTGTCGCGGTCGTTGTCCAGCCGCGCGCGGAAGGCGGCCATGATCGACGCTTTGGTGTTGTCACGCACGGCGATGATGAAGGGGAACCCGAACTTCGCCGTGTAGCTATCGTTCAGCGCGGTGAATTCCGCCCGCTCGGCGTCGGTCAGCGCGTCGAGACCGGCGCTGGCCTGTTCGGCCGTCGACTCGGCCGTCAGGCGCTTCGCCGCGGCCAGCTTGCCCGCAAGGTCGGGATGCGCCGTCAGCACGCCCAGCCGTTCGTCCGGGCTGGCAGCTCGGAAGGCCCGCACCATCGCGGCGTGCAGCCCCGCGGCACGGTCGCTGTGGGGGCCAAGCTCCATCTCGTGCGCGCGCTCGGCGACCCAGGGGCTATGCTCGAAGATACCGCCGAAGGCCGCGACGAAGCTGTCGCGATCCATCTGCGACGGGCGGTCGCCGTGTGCGGGCGGGTGCGTCGCGGCCCAGTGATCCGCGATCTGTTCGCGGGTGGCGAACCAGACACCGTCATGGGACTTCATGTGGTCGAGTGCGCGTTTCAGCGCGATGGCCCGCCCCGGCCGACCGGCCAGACGGCAATGCAGCCCGATGGACAGCATCTTCGGCGCACCCGACTGCCCCTCCGCATAAAGCAGGTCGAAGCTGTCTTTCAGATACGCCTCGAAATCCGCGCCATGGGTGAAGCCGGCCTGGATGGCGAAGCGCATGTCGTTGCAGTCGAGCGTGTAGGGCACAATAAGCTGGTCCTTGCCCCCGGCGGTGACCCAATAGGGTAGGTCGTCCGCGTAACTGTCCGCGATATAGGCGAAATCACCTTCCTCCGCGGCCAGATCGACCGTGTTCATGGAACAGCGCCCGGTATACCAGCCGCGCGGCGCACTGCCCGTCACCTCCGCGTGCAGCCGGATCGCCTCGCGGATCTGGGCGCGCTCGCCCTCGGGGGGCATGTCCTTGTGTTCGATCCATTTCAGCCCGTGGCTGGCGATCTCCCACCCGGCGGCCTGCATCGCCGCCACCTGTTCGGGTGCCCGCGCCAGCGCGGTCGCCACGCCATAGACCGTCACCGGCAGGTCGCCCATCATCCGGTGCAGCCGCCAGAAACCGGCGCGGCTGCCGTATTCGTAGATCGATTCCATGTTCCAGTGGCGTTGGCCGGGCCAGGCCGCGGCGCCGGTGATTTCCGACAGGAACGCCTCGGACGCCGGGTCGCCGTGCAGGATGTTGTTCTCGCCGCCTTCCTCAAAGTTCAGCACGATCTGCACGGCGATCGCAGCGCCGTTGGGCCATGCCGCGCCGGGGGGGGTCGCGCCGTAACCGGCCAGGTCGCGGGGATAACGTGGTGCCATGATGTGCCTCCGATTTTCATATGTTCATATCCCGAAAGATGCCGCGCCACTTTCAAAAAAACCCGAAAGGAGCGTCAAGTGCCGGGGGCTTTGCCCTTGGCCGCAGGACGCGGATAGTACAGGTAGACACCAGCCAAGGGGGCACCATGACCGGCTACCTGACAACCCATGTTCTGGACACCGCGCGCGGCCTGCCCGCGCAGGGCCTGAAGATCGAGCTTTTCCGTATGGAAAGCGGAACGCCTGTGCATCTGCGGACCCTGCATACCAATGCCGACGGGCGCACCGACAGCCATATCCTGCCGGCGGAGGAGTTCGAACCCGGCACCTATGAGTTGGTTTTCCATGCGGGTGCGTATCTGGATGCGGTCGGCCTGCCGCCGGAAGAGCCGCGATTTCTCGACGTGATTCCGATCCGCTTCGGGATGTCCGAGGCATCGCACTACCATGTGCCGCTGCTGTTGCAGCCCTTCGGCTACGCCACCTATCGCGGAAGCTGATCCGTCACGCCGCCGCCTGCACCGCCCCGGCGATCCGCGCGATCACGAATTCCATGAAGAGCCGCGTCTTCGGATCCTGCTGGCGGCGGTGGGTATAAAGGCACGCCATCTGGATCGGCTCGGGCGGCGTGTCGCGGGCCACGGGCACCAGCGCCCCGGTGGCAAGATGTTCGGCGACCTCGAACACGGGCTTCAGCGCGATCCCCTGCCCGTCCAGCGCCCAGGCGGTCAGCACGTCGCCATCGTCACATTCGAACCGTCCGGCGACCGGAAAGCGGCGCGGGCCCGTGGGCGTGACGAGCGGCCACTGGAATTCGGTCGCACCCGGAAAGCGCAGGTTCAGGCATTCGTGCCGCTCGGCCACCAGCGCATCGCCGTCCCGCGGCATCCCCCGCGCGGCGATGTAGGCCGGTGAAGCACATAGCACCCGCGGCACATCGGCGATCTTGCGGATGCGCAGCGTGCTGTCCTCGGGCTGGCCGAGGAAAAAAGCCAGGTCCAACCCCTCGGTCGTCAGGTCGATCCTGCGGTCGGTCAGGCGCAGGCGCAGACTGACCTCCGGGTATTCCTCAAGAAACGCGGGCACCTGCGGCGCGATCAGCCGCCGCCCCACCCCCAGCGGCGCCGCTACGTAAAGCGCCCCGCGCGGGTGTTCCGTGATGCTCGCGATCTGCGCTTCGGCATCCTGCACAGCGTCGAGGATCGCCGTCGCCCCCCGATAGAACGCCCGCCCCTGTTCCGTCGGAGTCAGGCTGCGCGTGGTGCGCTGGAACAGCCGCACACCCAGATGATCCTCCAGCTGTGAAATCCGGGCCGAGGTCACCGCCGAGGAAATGCGCAGATCCCGTCCCGCGGCCGACATGCTGCCCAGTTCGTAGACACGCACGAAGGTTCTGATATTGGCGAGATAGGACATTCTTCGGATTTTTTTGATGCTGCTTGGTTTACGGCGCAAATAGCAGAAGAAACCCCGCTCGGCTACGGTCCCGGCAAAGCATATGGGAGTGTCACGCCATGTTCGATCTTGCCGTCATCTGGGACTGGATCGCCTTTTCCGTCCGCTGGCTCCATGTCATCACCGCGATGGCGTGGATCGGGGCCTCGTTCTTCTTCATCGCGCTCGATCTGGGCCTGAAGCCCGCGCCCAACATGCCGAAAGGCGCCCATGGCGAGGAATGGCAGGTCCATGGCGGCGGGTTCTACCACATCCAGAAATACCTGGTGGCGCCCGAGAACATGCCGGAGCACCTGATCTGGCACAAATGGCAAAGCTACATCACGTGGGTCTCGGGCGCGGCGCTGCTGATGATCGTCTACTGGGTCGGGGGCGAGTTGTTCCTGCTCGACCCGACCAAGGCGGACCTTGCGCTGTGGCAGGGCATCGCGATCTCTGCCGCCTCGCTGACCGTGGGCTGGCTGGCCTATGACGCGCTGTGCAAGTCGAAGCTGGGGGAAAACCCCACGCTGCTGATGCTGATCCTGTTCGTCATCCTCGTGGCGATGTCATGGGGTTACAATCAGGTCTTCACGGGGCGCGCGGCGCTGCTGCATCTGGGCGCGTTCACCGCCACGATCATGACCGGCAACGTGTTCTTCCAGATCATGCCGAACCAGCGGATCGTGGTGGCGGACCTGAAGGCCGGGCGCACGCCGGATGCGAAATACGGCAAGATCGCCAAGCTGCGGTCGACGCACAACAATTACCTGACCCTGCCGGTCATCTTCCTGATGCTGTCGAACCACTACCCACTCTCGTTCGGCACGCAATATGCGTGGATCATCGCGTCGCTGATCTTCTTGACCGGCGTCACCATCCGGCACTATTTCAACACGATGCACGCGACGGGCAAGGGGCCGAACTGGACCTGGGCCGCCACCGCGCTCATCATGGTGGCGATCGCGTGGCTGTCGTCGCTGGGCACGCCCGCGGACGTGGCCGAGGCCCAGGCGCGCGACCTGACCCCGCAGGAGCGGCGCTTCGTCGAAGCGGACGGGTTCGACGACGCCTATTTCGCCGTGATCGGGAACTGTTCCATGTGCCACGCCCGCGAACCGGGCTGGGCCGGGATGCACTGGCCGCCCAAGGGCGTGGTACTGGAGACCGAGGCGGATGTCGCCCGCCACGCGCGGCAGGTTTATATGCAGGCCGGGCGCAGCCATGCCATGCCCCCGCCGAACGCGTTCGAGATGGACCCGGAGGCGCGGCAGGAAATCGCGGCGTGGTATCGCGCGGCGACCGGCGGATAGCCGGGCCGCCCCATTGGCCCACCTGCGCGCCATCATCGCAGCGCGCGGGCGCAGAATTCAGGACATGCCGCCGGGCCTGCGATAAAGGACCCGGCGGCACGCGTTTTCGGTCAGCCGATGATCGCGTTCAGCGTCGCCGAGGGGCGCATCACCGCTGCCGTCTTGTCCGCGTCGCCGTGGTAGTAGCCCCCAAGATCGACCGGTTGCCCGCGGCCCGCGTGCAGTTCCGACAGGATCGCCGCCTCGCCATCGGCCAGCGCCTTGGCCACCGGGGCGAAATGCGCCGCGAGATCCGCGTCGTCTGACTGCGCGGCCAGTGCCTCGGCCCAGTAGCGGGCGAACCAGTAATGGCTGTCGCGGTTGTCGGGCTGGCCGACCTTGCGGCCCGGGCTGCGGTCATGGTCGAGCACGCCCTGCGTGGCGATCTCCACAGCCTCCCCCAGCACCCGCGCCTTGGCATTGTCCGTCTGGTCGGCAAGGAACTTGAAGCTCTCGCCGAGCGCGCAGAACTCGCCAAGGCTGTCCCAGCGCAGGTGGTTTTCCGCGTGCAATTGCTGGACATGCTTGGGGGCCGACCCGCCGGCGCCGGTTTCGAACAGCCCGCCGCCCTGCATCAGCTTGACGATGGACAGCATCTTGGCCGAGGTCGCCAGTTCCAGGATCGGGAACAGGTCGGTCAGGTAGTCGCGCAGCACGTTGCCGGTGATCGCGATGCAGGTCTCGCCCTTCGTGATCGTCTCGAAGCTGGCGCGGGTCGCTTCGCGGGGGGCCATGATCTCGAACTTGTCGGAAACGCCATGGGCTTCGAGGATCGGCTTCACATAGGCGATCAACTCCGCGTCATGGGCGCGGTTTTCGTCCAGCCAGAAGATTGCCCGGCAGCCTTCGGCCTTCTGGCGGTCGATGGCCAGTTTCACCCAGTCTTCGATGGGCGCCTTGCGCGCGCTGGCCGACCGCCAGATGTCACCTGCCGCGACGGTGTGTTCGTGCAGGACCGTGCCGTCCTCCAGCACCATCCGCACCACGCCGTCGGCGGGGATCTCGAAGGTGGTCGGATGGCTGCCGTATTCCTCGGCCTTCTGCGCCATCAGGCCGATGTTCTGGACCGTCCCGGCGGTGGCCGGGTTCAGCTTGCCGTGTTCCTTGAAGAAGCGGATCGTCTCGTCATAGACGGGCGCATAGCTGCTGTCGGGGATCACGCAGACCGCGTCGTGTTCGGTGTTGTCCGGGCCCCAGCCCTTGCCGCCCGCGCGGATCAGCGCTGGCATGGACGCGTCGATGATGACGTCCGACGGCACATGCAGGTTGGTGATGCCCCGGTCGCTGTCGACCATGTACATCGGCGGACGGTCGGCCATGCAGGCCTCGATGGCCGACAGGATGTCAGTGCGGTCCTTCACCTTCGCCAGCAGGTCGCCAAGCCCGTAATTCGGGTTGACGCCAAGGGATGCAAGATCGTCGCCGAATGTCTCGAACACCGGCTTCAGGAACGTCTTGACCGCATGGCCAAAGATGATCGGGTCCGAGACCTTCATCATCGTGGCCTTGAGGTGGATGGAGAACAGCACGCCCTCGGCCTTGGTCTTCTCGATCTCGTCCGCCAGGAACGCATCGAGCGCGGCAGCCGACATGAAGGTGGCATCGACGACCGTGCCCGCCGGATAGCTCAGCCCGTCTTTCAGCACCGTCTCGGTCCCGTCCGCGGCGGTCAGGACGATCTTCACCGTCACGGCCTTGTCCAATGTGGCCGAGCTTTCGTTCGAGAAGAAATCGCCCCCCGACATGGAGGCCACGCGCGTCTTGCTGTCCGCGGTCCAGTCGCCCATGCGGTGCGGGTTGGCCTGTGCGAATTTCTTCACGGCGGTGGCCGCGCGGCGGTCGGAATTGCCCTCGCGCAGGACCGGGTTCACGGCCGAGCCCTTGATCGCATCGTATTTCGCGCGGGCGGCCTTTTCCTCTTCCGTTGCGGGATTGTCGGGGTAGTCGGGGATGGCATGGCCCTGCCCCTGCAATTCGCGGATGGCGGCATTGAGCTGCGGGCCGGATGCCGAGATGTTCGGCAGCTTGATGACATTCGCGCCGGGCGTCTTCACCAGTTCACCCAGTTCCGCAAGATCGTCGGACTGGCGCTGTGCATCCGTCAGCTTCTCGGGGAATGCCGCGAGGATACGCCCGGCGAGCGAGATGTCCTTCGTGCCCACGCTGACGCCCGCCGCGCTGGCGAAGCTGCGGATGATCGGCAGAAGCGAGGCCGAGGCCAGTTCGGGCGCTTCGTCAACCTTGGTGTAGATGATGTCGGGTGTTGCGTCTGTGGTCATGGGATCCCAGCCTTGGTTATTCTGCGGCATACCGTAGTACACAATGATGGCCTGCGCCACCGTTTCCGTCGAAGTGCAGGCGCGGGCAATCACCGCACCCCTTGCGGCCTCCGTTACCATGCCGCTGGGTCATGCCGAACCGACGCATTGCCGCGCCCCCGTGGTGCGCTCGACCGGTCCGGCGGGGTTCCGTCCGGGCGGCGGCTCGGCTAGCGTCGCGCCATGACTCGGCAATTGTTCTCGATCGCCGCCCTGCTGCTCGGCTCGGCGCTGCTGCTGTTCGCGGGCGGCATGAATGCGCTTCTGCTGCCCGTGCGCGGGTCGGCGGAAGGGTTCAGCGCCACGTCGCTGGGGCTTCTGGGCACGGGCTGGGCCATCGGCTACGTGTCGGGCTGCATCCTGACCCCGCGGCTGGTAGGGCGCGTCGGGCATATCCGGTCCTTTTCGGTGATGTGCGCACTTGCGGCCATCGCCGTGCTGCTGTCGCTGATGATCCTGCACCCGATGGCGTGGCTGCCGCTGCGCGCGGTGTCGGGCTTCTGTTTCGCAGGGGCGGCGATGATCGTGGAAAGCTGGCTCAGCGAACGCAGCGAGGCATCGGCACGCGGCCGCGTCTTCGGCATCTACACGATGGTGAACCTTGCCGCGACCACGGCGGGGCAGATGGTGCTGACGCTGGGCAGCACGGCGGGGTACGCGTTCTTCGTGCTGGCCGCAGTGGTCTATTGCGCCGCGCTCGTGCCTACGGCAATCTCGTCCACGGCGGCACCGAACCCGCTGGTCAGCGTGCGGCTGGACCTGCCGCGGCTGTGGCGCAATTCGCCGGTGGCCGTGGCGGGCGTTTTTCTCGTGGGGATATCCAACAGTGCCTTCGGCACGCTGGCGGCGGTCTATGCCGACCGGGTCGGGCTGGTGCTGACCACCATCGCGCTCTTTGCCAGCATCCCGATCCTGGCGGGGGCGGCCTCGCAGGTGCCCGTAGGGTGGCTGTCGGACCGGATGGACCGGCGCCGGGTGCTGTTGGGGCTGGCCGTCGTCGCGATGGCGGCGGACCTGGCTTTCATTCTGCTCGCCCCCGACACGCGCGGGATGAACCTCGCGCTCGCCGCGGTCTTCGGCGCATCGGTTTTCGCGATGTACCCCGTGATCCTGGCCCATGCGAACGACCACGCGGTGGAAGGACAGTTCATCCAGACCTCCGGCGGGCTCTTGCTGGTGTTCGGCTTGGGGTCGATCATCGGCCCGATGGTCGCGGGCATCGCCATGGGACGACTGGGCGAGACGGGGCTTTTCATGACCTCGCTAGGCGCGCATCTGGCGCTGGTGCTGTTCACGCTGGCGCGGATGGCCTTGCGCGCCGCCGTACCCGAGGCGGACAAGGGCGCCTTCATGGTGACCCCGCCCGTCCGCGCGATGACGCCCGAAACCGCCGCCATGGTCACCGAGGACATTGCCGCGCAGGATACCGGGCCGGACCCCGCACCGGCCTGACCCCGCCCGGCCCGACCGTCAGCCGACCCGGCGCAGATGCGCGTCCGTCGTCGAGACCGGCGTTTCCCCGCCAAGGATCTCCATCATCACCCGCACGCGCCCGTCGCGGTCGAGTTCCACGACCCGCCCGACCAACGCGGTGAAGGGGCCGTCGGTCATTTCCACCCGGTCGCCGACCGCCAGCGCAGGTTCGGGCACGAACAGGCCCGCGGCGTTGCAGCGGTCCATCATTGCGGCCATGAACCCGCGTGGCAGCGGGCGCGGTGCGCGCGGGTCGCCCGTCACCAGCCGGGTGATCCCCTGCGTGGCGTTCACCGAACGCCAGCCGGGCCGAGCCGGGTCGAACTGCACGAAGACGTAACCAGGAAAGACAGGCTCCGCCCGCCGGGTCACGCGCCCCGCCTGGCGCCGCACGGCGATCATGCGCGGTGCGAAGGCCGCGAAGCCCTGCCTGCCGAGATTGCGCAGTGCGATCCGCAGCGCATTCGGCTTGAGCTGCGCCGCGAACCAGTTGTCCGGGTCCAGCCGACCCGCGACAGCGTCGCGGCACATCCCGTCATGATCCGCTGACATCGGCCTTGTCCCGTCATGGTGGTGCCGTTTCGCATTTATCGCCCCC
This sequence comes from Meridianimarinicoccus zhengii, assembly GCF_003254465.1. Classification (GTDB taxonomy): domain Bacteria; phylum Pseudomonadota; class Alphaproteobacteria; order Rhodobacterales; family Rhodobacteraceae; genus Meridianimarinicoccus; species Meridianimarinicoccus zhengii. The sequence goes on along the minus strand of NZ_QDFI01000008.1, from coordinate 87,282 downwards.
ACACCGGACGAGACAAGCCCCGGCTTGCAAAGGTGTGGCGATCGGGCACGCCGGGTCAACAACAGGCGCGCGGCAGGTTGCCTGTGCGGTCCCGGCTGTGCTTTACCACCTGCGATAGACGCGTCCCGCCGGAAAGATTTTGACCATGCCCCGTATCCTGATGTGCCTCGCGCTTTGCCTGTCGGGCTGCGGGGCCGCCTATATCGCGCCATCGGTCGCGCCCGCGTCGCGCAATGCGGCGGCACCTGTCGATGTGGTGGTGGTTTCGATGACCCCCGATGCCATCGCGGCGGCCAACGCGTCGCCCTATGCACCGCGCCGGGTGCCCGCAGCGTTCCGGCAGACGGCCAACGCGCCGGACCGCAGCGAACTGCTCGACCTGCCCGCCGCACCCGGGCGCGCCGACCAGCAGCCCCCGGCGCTGGAACTGCGCGTGCCACCCCCGGTATCCTCCGGCCCCTACCGCATCGGGATCGCGGACGTGCTGCTGCTGGCCACCACGGCACCCGCGACCGAATCCGAGGCGCTGACCGGCATTCTTGCCGCCCAAAGCCGGCGGCAGGGTTACACCGTGCAGGACGACGGCACCATCGCCATCCCCGAAGCAGGCCGCGTGCAGGTCGCGGGCCTGACCGTCGAGGACGCCGAGGCGTCCGTGTTCCAGGCGCTCGTGGCGGCAGGGCTCGATCCCAGCTTCAGCCTCGAGATCGCCGAGTTCAATTCCAAGCGCGTGTCCGTGGGCGGCGCCGTGGGCCAGCCCGCGCTAGTCCCGATCACGCTGCAACCCCTGCGCCTGCGCGAGGCGCTGCAGATCGCGGGCGGGATCGTGGCACCGGATCAGGATTATGCCTCGATCCGGCTGTTCCGGGACGGCACGCTTTACCAGATCCCGCTGTCGCAATTCCTGAGGGAAGCGCGGTTGCAGCAGATCGTGCTGACGGATGGCGACGCGGTCTTCGTGGACACCGAATACGAACTGGACCGCGCGCAGCAGTATTTTCGCGATCAGCTTGCGCTCGTGACCGCCGAGAACCAGGCGCGCGCCAACGTGCTGGACCAACTGGAGACCGAATTCACCATCCGCCGCGCCCGGCTTCAGGAAGAGCGCGACAATTTCGCGGCGCTGACCGAGCTTGACGCATTGGAGCGCGACTATGTCTACCGCGTGGGCGAAGTCGTCCAGCAGGGGCGTATCCCGCTGCCCTATGAACGGGTCGGCACGCTGGCGGACGCGATCTATGCCGAGGGCGGGTTCCGCACATCGCAGGGCAACCCGTCCCAGATCTATCTTCTGCGCGGCTTCGGCACCGGCGGCGCCGTGCGGGCCTATCATCTCGACGCCCGCAACCCCGGCAACCTGATCCTTGCCACGCAGATGCAGTTGCGGCCCAACGACTTCATCTTCATCGAGGAACAGCCGATCACCAAGTGGAACCGCGTCGTGTCGCAGTTCATCCCGTCGCTGTTCAACCAGGTCGCCCAGGTCGCCGACGGCGTCTGAGCGGATATTCCCGACGGAAGCTGTAAGAAAGCGTCACAAACCGCTGCTATGCCCCGCGTGATCCACCACCGGAGAAAAGGATGACACGGATGACACAGGCACGGATTATCGGGGCGGCGCTTCTGGCCGCCATGGCAACGGGCGCGCAGGCCGACCCGTCTGGCACGCTCGTGCTCTACACGTCGCAGCCCAACGCGGACGCGCAGCAGACCGTCGATGCCTTCACCGCCGCCCATCCGGGCGTGGAGGTGGAATGGTTCCGCGACGGTACGACCAACGTGCTCGCCAAGCTGGAGGCCGAATTCGCCGCGGGAGCGCCGCAACCCGACGTGCTGCTGATCGCGGATTCGGTGACGATGGAGGGCATGAAGTCGCAGGGCCGCCTGATGGCGCATCCCGACGCGGATATCTCGGCCTACGATCCCGGCACGATGGACCCAGAGAAATTCTGGTTCTCCACCAAGCTCATCACCACCGGCATCGTCTACAACACCGCGGCGGACATGGTCCCGACCTCCTGGGCGGACCTGCTGGCGCCGGAGGCCGAGAACCAGATCGCGATGCCGTCGCCGCTGACATCGGGGGCGGCCACGATCCACATGGTGTCGCTGACGGGTCATCCCGATCTCGGCTGGGAATACTACGAATCGCTGGCCGATCAGGGCGCGCTTGCGCAGGGCGGCAATGGCGGCGTGCAGCAGGCCGTCGCGGGCGGCGAGAAGCTTTATGGCATGGTCGTGGATTTCCTGCCGATCCGGGCCGCGGCCGCCGGGGCGCCGGTGGGCTTCGTCTTCCCCGAGGAGGGCGTGAGCTACGTCACCGAACCCGTCGCGATCCTGTCCTCTGCCGCCAACCCTGAGGCCGCGAAGGCCTTCGTCGATTTCATCCTGTCGCGCGAGGGGCAGGAACTCGCCGCAGCGCAGGGCTATCTGCCCGCGCACCCGGACGTGACCCCGCCCGAAGGCTTCCCGCCGCGGTCCGAGATCCGGCTGCTGGATTTCGACCCGGCGCGCGCGCTGGCCGAGGATCAGGCGAACAAGCTGCGATTCACCGAGATGTTCGGCGGCTGACTTGGCCGCACGGCGCGACAGCATGACGGGCGGCGAGGCGGCAACCCTCGCCGCCCTTCTTGCGCTTGGCGCGTGCCTGTTCGTGCTGCCCATGGGCCTGCTGTTCCGGCAGGCCCTGACCGGCCCCGAGGGGGCAAGCCTTGCACCGCTGGCCGACGCGCTCGGCAGCCGGGCGGTGCGCGCAGCCCTGGTCAATTCGCTGGACAGCGCGGCGGTATCCGCTATCGCCGCGCTGTGTATCGGCACCGCGCTCGCGCTGGCCGTTGCGGTCAGCGACATCCGCGCCAAGGGGCTTCTGGTCTTCGCGATCCTGCTGCCGATGATGGTGCCGCCCCATGTAACCGCCATCGCCTGGACCCAGACCACCGGCCCCACCAGCCCGCTGCTAGGCGTGCTGGGGATCGCGCCCGCGCCGGGCAGTCCCAACCCGCTTTATTCCCGCGGCGGGGTGATCGCGCTTCTGGCGCTGCAACACACGCCGCTGACTTTCCTGCTGGTGCTGACCGGCCTGCGCGTGCTCCCGCGCGAGGTGGTGGATGCCGCGCGGGTCGCCGGAGCGGGACCGGGGCGGACGCTGGGCCGGGTGATCCTGCCGCTGCTGGCGCCCACGCTGCTGGCCGCCGGGGCGCTGGCCTTCGTCGCCGCACTCGGCAATTTCGGCATCCCGGCGCTGCTGGGCATCCCGGGGCGCTACACCACGCTGCCTGTGCTGATCTGGCAGCGGCTCGCATCCTTCGGGCCAGGCATGCTGCCCGCAATCGCCGTGCTGTCCGCATTGATGGCCGCCGTGGCACTGGCCGCCGTCGCGGCGCAGATGGCGCTGATGCGGCGGGCGGGCACGCGGCTGATCGGCACGGCGCAGGCGCCGCTCACCTTCGCGCTCGGGCGCGCGCGGCCATGGGCCGAGGCGGCGCTGGCCGCCTATGTCTTCGCGGTGCTGGTCCTGCCGCTGAGCGCGCTGACCGCCACGGCGCTGGTCCCCGCCTTCGGCGTGCCGCTAAATGTGGACACGGTCACGCTCGACAATTTCCGCGAAGTGCTGGTTCGGCAGCAGGCGACGCTGCGGGCCTTCGGCAATTCCACCCTGACCGCGGGGGGCGCGGGGGTGGCGCTGGCGGGGCTCGCCGTGCTCGCCGGGTATTTCGTCACGGCGCGAGTACGGGTGGCGCGGCGCGCGGGCGGCGCCTTCGCCACGGCGGCTGAACTCAGCTACGCGGTGCCGGGGATCGTGCTGTCCATCGCCTTCATCCTTGCCTTCCTGCGGCCGCTGCCGGTGCTGGGCGTGTCACTCTACAACACGCTGTGGATCATCGCGCTGGCGTATCTCGCGGCCTTCGCCGCCATAGCGCTGAAGCCGGTTCTGGCAGCCTATGCGCAGCTCGACCCCGCACTCGACGATGCCGCGCGCGTGTCCGGCGCGGGCTTCGGGCGGCGCATGGGGCGGATCTTCGCACCGCTGGTGGCACCCGCCGCCGCCTCTGGCGCGATACTCGTGTTCCTGACCGCGTATAACGAGATCACGGTGTCCGCGCTTCTGTGGTCCACCGGCAACGAGACCATTGGGACCACGATCTTCAACTATGAAAACGGCGGCTACACGACCATTGCGGCAGCGATGGCGGTGGTGACGGTGGCGGCGACGGCGGTGCTGATGGGGCTTCTCGACCGGGCGGGGCGCTGGCTACCGCCCGGCGTCATCCCCTGGCGGATGTAACGGCTGTCGCCTCGACGGCGGCGCGCGGGTGTTCCGATGTACCCTGTCCGGGACACCGTGGAATGGGTCCTACCCGGTCCATCCCCGGCTGTCGGGAAAGAAGGCAAACCGCGGCGCCCCGCTGCGGCGGAGCGCGGTCAGCCCGCCATCGCCCAGCTGCCGGTGATCGCCAGCGCGACCTCCTCCCCCGCTGCGATACGGGTGCGGGCGGTCACGACCAGCGGCTCGGCCAGACCTGCGACCGCGACCCGTGCCTCCCACGCGCCGCCACGATAGAGCGCCGCCATGACCTGCCCCGCGACCGGCGCGCCCGGCGCCAGCACCACGTCATCAGGCCGGATCAGCACGGGCACGTCGCCGCCCTGACCGGGACCCGCGACCGGCACCTGCACAGGCCCCAGATCGGCGCGGTCTCCCGACCGGCGCGCGCGCAGGATCGCCCCGCGCCCGATGAACCGCGCCACCGCGACGCTGTCGGGGCGGGCATAGATGTCCTCGGGCGGGGCGCATTGCAGGATACGCCCGTCGGCCATCACGGCGATCCGGTCGGCCACGGCGAACGCCTCCCGCTGGTCATGGGTGATGTAGACCACGCTCGCCCCCGTCCGCGCGTGGAAACCGGCCAGTTCCTCTTCCATCGCGGCGCGCAGATGGGGATCGAGATTGGCCAGCGGCTCATCCATCAGGATCGTGTCCGCCCCCTGCGCAAGGCAGCGCGCCAGCGCCACCCGTTGCCGCTGTCCGCCCGACAGGTCCGCAGGGCGGCGCCCGGCGAATTCCGTCAGGCCGACGGTCGCCAGATGGTCCGCGGCCGCTGCGCGCGCCGCCGCCCGGCCCTGCCCTGCCGCCTGCACGGGAAAGGCCACGTTGTCGGTGACGTTCATGTGCGGCCAGAGCGCGTAGGACTGGAACACCACGCCCACGCCCCGCGCCTCGGGCGGAAGATGCCGTGTGGCATCGGACAGCACGCGCCCGTTGACGGCGATGCGCCCGGCATCGCACCGTTCCAGCCCCGCGATAAGCCGCAGCAGCGTGCTCTTGCCGCAGCCGGACGCGCCGACCACCGCCACGAATTCCCCCGGCGCCATCGCAAGCGACACGCCCCGCACGGCCGCATGGGTGCCGAAGGCCTTCGCCACGCCGTCCAGTTCGATCGCCATGCCTTCTCCCCTCGTGCCACCGGCCGCGTCATGGCAAGCGCGCATGACAGCGTCTTGACAACCCCGACCTGCACCACCCGCCCCGAACCGTCCCCGGCCCCGGGGCCGGGTATCGGGCGCGCATCGCCTAGCACAGTGGCGTTCCGGTTGCACATGGGGCCGCCATCGCCGCGGCATGGCGCCGGGACCGGGCGCCCGCACGGTTGCGCGCCCGGGACGGGCATGCTGTGTTGCGCGCAGGCCAAGTCGAGAGGGGATAGCCCATGTGCCAGGTCTGCCACGATCCCGTCACGGGACGCGCCGTCGGGATCGATCCCTGCCTGTGCGGCGCACCGGCGACACAGGCCGCCTTTGCCCGCATCGCCGCCGACCTGGACCGGCGCCGGATGATGGGCGGTGCCGCCGCGGTCGTGGGCATGTTCGCGGGTTTCGGACTGGGCGCCGACGATGCCCATGCGCAACCTCAGGGCCAGCCAGTCCGCCTGCGCAACCTGCGGTTCTTCGACGGGCAGCAGCTGGAGATGCAGGCCGGGCGCGACATCCTTGTGCAGGGGAACCGGATCGCCGGCCTGCCCCGCGCGGATGACGACGGGCCAGAGGATGCCCGCGTGATCGATTGCGGCGGGCGCGCGGTAATTCCGGGGCTGATCGATGCCCATTGGCACACGACGCTGGCGGGCGTCACCCAGCGACAGGCCATGGCCGCCGATATCGGGTTCGTGCACCTGATGGCGGGGCGCGAGGCCGCTGCGACCCTGCGGCGCGGCTTCACCACCGTGCGCGACACGGGCGGTCCGGCCTTCGGGCTGAAACAGGCGATCGATGCGGGCGCCCTGCCGGGGCCACGGATATTTCCGTCGGGCGCCATGATCTCGCAGACATCGGGGCACGGGGATTTCCGGTTTCTCAGCGACCTGCCCCGCCGCCCCGACGACCTGTCCTACGCCGAACGCGCGGGTGTCGCCGCCATCGCAGACGGACGGGCCGAGGTGCTGCGGCGCACGCGCGAGCAACTGATGAAGGGCGCGTCGCAGATCAAGATCATGGCGGGGGGCGGCGTCACCTCGGTCTACGACCCGCTCGAAAGCCTGCAATTCACCGAGGACGAGATGCAGGCGGCGGTGCAGGCGGCGTCGGACTGGGGCACCTATGTCTGCGCCCATGTCTATACCCCGGCGGGCATCCAGCGCTGCCTGCGCGCGGGCGTGCGGTCCATCGAACACGGACAACTGGCCGATCTCGACACCGTCCGGATGATGCGCGACGAAGGGGCGTGGTGGTCGATCCAGCCGTTCCTCGGCGACGCCGACGCGAACCCGCGCAGCAACCCGGCGCAACAGGCCAAGGGCGACGAAGTGGCGCGCGGCACCGTGCAGGCGTTCGAGATGGGACAGGCGGAAGGCGTGAACATGGCCTTCGGCACGGACGTTCTGATGAATCCCGCGGGGGCCGCGACGCAGGGGCGGCAACTGGCCAAGCTGACGCGCTTCATGGCACCGCTCGCGGCGCTGCGCATGGCCACGGGCGCCGCCGGCGACCTGCTGGCCATGTCGGGCGGGCGCGCGCCTTATGACGGGCCGCTGGGCGTGATCGCGCCCGGCGCGCTGGCAGACCTGCTGGTGGTGGATGCGGACCCGGAAACGGGGCTCGATTGGCTGGACACGCCCCACGAGTCGCTGGCGATGATCGTCAAGGACGGACGGATCGTCACCTCGCGGCTCTGACCATATCGCTGTGGGATGCGGCGCGGGTCATTTACCCGCGCCCGGTCACTGTCACCCGCAAGACCCCGGCCAGCATCACGGCAATGCGGCGACCGTCAGCGCCAGCGCGACACGCAGGGGATCTTGGTCCGGTCGCAATTGTCCGCGTAGCGGCGAGCGATGTCCGTGACCTCGGCCAGAAGACCGGCCTCCAGCGTGATCGGGTTCAGGCCCAGTTCGAGGAACGTGTCGTTCGTGACGTGCAGGTCGTTTTCGGCCGCCTCGTTCCGGGGGTTTTCGACCATCGCCACCTCGGCCCCGGTCTGGTCCGCGATCATCGCCGCCAGATCCCGCACCCGGTGGGTTTCGGTCATCTGGTTGAGGATGTTGACCCTGTCGCCCTGCGCGGGCGGGTTCGTCAGCGCCAGTTCCACGCAGCGGCAGGTGTCCTGGATATGGATGAAGGCCCGCGTCTGCCCGCCCGTGCCGTGCACGGTCAGCGGATAGCCGACCGCCGCCTGCATCAGGAACCGGTTGAGCACCGTGCCGTAATCGCCGTCATAATCAAAGCGGTTGATGAGCCGCTCGTCCATCTGCGTCTCTTCGGTTTGGGTGCCCCAGACGATCCCCTGGTGCAGGTCGGTGATCCGCACGCCATCGTTCTTGTTATAGAAGAAGAAGAACAGCTGATCCTGCGTCTTGGTCATGTGGTAGATGGAACCGGGGTTGGCGGGATAGAGGATATCCTGCGTGTGTGGCCCGTGCTCCGTGGCGACCTGCACCTGCAGGTAGCCTTCGGGGATCTTCATGCCCGCCGTGCCGTAGCCATAGACGCCCATGGTTCCAAGATGGACAAGGTGTATGTCCTGCCCGCTCTCGACGATCGCGGCCAGCACGTCGTTCGTGGCGTTCAGGTTGTTGGACACGGTGTAGCGCTTGTGAGCAGACGATTTCATCGAATAGGGGGCCGCGCGCTGTTCGGCAAAATGCACGATGGCGTCCGGCTTTTCCTCGCGCAGGAGCGTCAGGAGCCGGTGATAATGTTCGCCCACCGTGAAGCTTTCTGCCCGGATCGTGTGGTTGGTCAACTCGTGCCACGCGCGCAGACGCTCACCCAGCGGGCGGATCGGGGTGAGCGAGGTGACCTCAAGCTCCACGTCGATCTTCCGGCGCGACAGGTTGTCCACGATGATGACCTCGTGGCCGCGCTTCGACAGATGCAATGCCGTGGGCCAGCCGCAGAACCCGTCGCCGCCCAGAATGATGACCTTCATGCCTGTCTTGTCCTTCTTGCCTGTTCGTCACTGCGCCATGCCGCGTGGCAGCATTCCCGGCGTTCAACACCTTTTCCGTGACGGCGGCGTGACAGGCAACCCCGTCCGGTGCCCCCGGCGCCGGGCCGGGGTACCGGTTCAGGCCGCCATCACTCGGGCAGGCAGATCTGGCGCGCGGCGATGGCGCGGCCGGTGCGCAGCATCAGCGCGGCCACGATCACGACCAGAAGCGCCAGCAAAGCCAGCCCGAGCCCGGTATGGAACGCCGATCCCGCGAGCGCACCGAAGCGCAGGCTGGCGATGGTCAGCGCCGCAACCGGAAAGCTGAGCGCCCACCATGACAGCGCGAAAGGCAGGTTGAGGAATTTCGGCGCCTGCATCGCCACGATGGCCGCGAAGACATAGGCGAGGTTCAGAAGCAGCCGCCCGCCCGCATCGACCTGCCCGCCATTGAGCGACAGCCACGACAGGAATCCCACCGCGGGGGGTGCGATCAGGATGGCCAGCGTGGGCAGCAGCCGTCCCGGCAGCGGATCGTGAAAGATCAGCCGGTTCATCACCAGCGTCAGCAGCACGGCCCAGAACATCAGCCCCGCCGAGAAGAACAGCCAGGACAGTTCCACGAAGCCCAGCGAGGGCCCCGCCACCGGCACGACCACGTTGCCCACCGCCGGAATGAACCATGCGGGCGATATGTGCATCGGCTGGAACGGACGGTGTCCGATCCAGCACGACACCACCGCCAGCGTCAGCCCGGCCTGAAGCACCGCGCCCAGCAGCCAGAGCGGACGGGCGATATCCGGCCGGTCCGGCGCCAGCGCCGTGGCGATCAGCATGAGCGAGATCGAGATCGCCGGAAAGAACGCCAGCTTCACCGGGTGCTGCCATTCCGCAGCCACCGCCGCCGGGTGCCGCAGCGCCTTGCGGGCATAGACGGCCCCGATGGCGAGGAACGCGATCACCGTGACACCCAGCATCACGCTGGACGCCGCCCCCGCCAAGGGTAGCAAGGCCGACGCGGCGTGCAGCGCGAGCGTCAGCCCCGCCAGCCCCAGCACGGCAGCGAAGAACGATATCGGGAAATGTTCCAGCCGGTCCTGCGCGTCGGGAAGGGTCATGCGCTGCCGCGCCCCGGCAGTGCCGCGCGCATCCCTGCGGCCGGGTGGGGCCGCGTGAAAGCGGTCTGTTTCATGGTTGTCCTCTGCAAGTCACATCACGCCTGATGAATGTGAATGCTGCGCCATGCCTTGACCGAGATCAAGACACGGCGGCTTGCGGTAGTGGGCAGGCGTGCCGAGTCGCAGGTCCTCAACCGTAATCTGGCCGCAAGGCCTGCCCGGTGCGCGACGACTCTGCCGCAGCCAGCGCGATGGCCAGCGCCGCGCGCCCGTCATCGGCGGAGGGTTCGGGGGCGGTGCCGCCCTCCAGCGCCGCGCGGAACGCATCGAGCGCGTGATGGAAACTCGCGTCATAGCGTTCAAGGAAGAAATGCTTCAACGGCGCCCGCGCTTCGGTCACATCGCCGGTCCAGCGCACCAGCGGATCGTCGCGGTGGTTGCCGGTCTGCACCATGCCGCGCGTCCCGAACGCCTCCAGCCGCTGGTCGAAGCCATAGGCGCATTGGCGGGAGTTGTTCACATGCGCGAGGGCACTCGAGGGGAATTTCAGTGTCGTCATGGTCGCGTCCGCGTCGCCCTCCGCCCCGATCTGCGGGTCGAACAGGCACGACGCGGCGGCCTGAACCTCCACCGGACGTTCGCCCGCGATCCAGCACAGAAGATCGATGTCGTGGATCGTGGCGTCGATGAAATACCCGCCCGACCCGCGCACGTAGTCGATGGGCGGGGGGCTTGGTTCGCGGCTCCAGCTCATCAGGAAGGTCAGCTTGCCGATCTCACCCGCCTGCACCGCCGCGCGCAGCGCCGCGTTGTCCGGGTCGAACCGGCGGTTGAACCCCAGCATGAAGGGCACCGGATGGCGCGCCAACACGTCGAGGCTGGCCCGCGTGCGGTCCATCGTGAGTTCCAGCGGCTTTTCGCAATAGATCGGCTTGCCCGCTTCCGCCGCCGCTGTGATGTATTCAAGATGGGTGTTCGAGGGCGTGGCAATGACCACGGCATCAACGCCCGGATCGGCAAGCGTCACCGCGAGGTCGTCGGACGGCGAGCCGCCATAGGCGTCGCACGCCGCCTGCGCCCCCGCCATCCGGTGATTGTAGACGCGCACCAGCCGCAGGTCGGGATGGGCCGCGATCTTGGGGCCATAGACATGGGCCATGCGCCCCGCGCCCAGAAGCGCCAGCCCGAGTGTCTTGGTCATTGCGCCGCCACCCCTGTCTTTGCATCCTCAAGGATCATGTCCGCCCCCTTTTCCCCGATCATGATGGACGCGGCGTTGGTATTGCCCGACACGATCCGCGGCATGATCGCCGCATCGACCACGCGCAGCCCGCCGACACCGTGCACCCGAAGCCGCGGATCGACAACCGCCGCCCCCGCCGGACCCATGCGGCAGGTGCCCACGCCATGCAGCAGCGACAGCCCGTTCGCGCGGCAATGCGCCAGCAGATCGGCGTCGGTTTCGGCCTCCGGCCCCGGTGTCAGTTCGCGCTTCACGCAAGCGGCCATCGGGTTCGTTCGGGCGATGGCGCGGGCGAATTTCAGGCCCGCGATCGCGGCTTCTTGGTCCGCTTCGGTTTCGAGGAAGTTGAACCGGATCGACGGCGGATCGGTCGGGCGCGGTCCGGTCAGCCGGACGTGCCCGCGCGCATTGGGGCGGATATGTTCGGCCAGGATCGTGAAGCCGGAAAACGGGCGCGGCTTCAGATCCTCGCCGGTGCACCACGCCATGAAGGTCACCATCATGTCGGGCGTGGGGATGTCCGGGTGCGTGTGGATGAAGGTGTTGGAATAGTTGCCATTGTCCGCGAACGGCCCGGTGCGGAACAGAAGATAGCGCAGCAGTTCCCGCCCGCCCTTCAGCGGGTTGTTGTAGATATCGTTGACCGTGCTCTTCTCGCGGCTTTCGTATTCCGCACCGATGCCGAAATGGTCCTGAAGATGGTCGCCCACGTCGGGCAGGTCGTGGATCACATCGACCCCGTGGGCCTTGAGGTGGTCGGCAGGCCCGATCCCCGACCGCATGAGGACCTGGGGCGAGTTGTAGACCCCGCCGCACAGGATGATCTCGCGCGCGGGCGCGGTTGTGCGGCGGCCTTCGGGGCCCTTCCACGTCACCGACACGGCCTGCCCGTTCTCGACGTTGATGCGTTCCACCAGCGCGCGGGTCTTCACGTCGATATTGCGCGCCATGCGCCCCCGCAGATAACCCTGCGCGGTGGACCAGCGCCGCGCCTTGCGCGTGGTCGTCTGGACATAGCCGGTGCCAAGCTGGGCCGCGCCGTTGAAATCGTCGTTGCGCGGGCTGCCGAGTTTTTCGGATGCCGCGTGGAACGCCTCCCCCAGCTTGTGGGGCGTGGGCAAGTCGGACACCGACACCGGGCCGCCCGCACCGTGGAACTGGTCCGCGCCGCGTTCCTGGTCCTCGCATTTTCGGAAATAGGGCAGCACCTCGGGCCAACTCCAGCCCGGGCAGCCCATGGCGACCCAGCCGTCGAAATCCTCGGGCTGGCCGCGCATGTAGATCATGCCATTGATCGACCCGGTGCCGCCCAGCACCTTGCCCCGCGGCTGGAACAGCCGCCGCCCGTTCAGGTTGGGTTCGGGTTCCGAGGTGTAGCACCAGTTGACGCTCGGATTGGCATAGAGCCGCGCATACCCGAGGGGGATGTGAATCCACGGATTGCGATCCGGCCCGCCTGCCTCCAGCAACAGTACGCGGTGCCCGGCGTCGGACAGCCGACCCGCCACCACGCAGCCCGCCGACCCGGCCCCGATCACGACGAAATCGTAGGTCTCGCTCATTCCGGTCCTCCCTTCGCGGCGTCTTGTAGCGCCGGGTCTGCACCCGGCCTGCGCACCGCCTTGATGGCAGGGTTTCACACCCGGCGCCCCGCCATAACGGCGGAAATGTCAGATCTGGACAGGTTTCGGTTTCACCCGGGCCACGGGTCCGGGTATCGCTGAACGCCGCGCAGGGGGAGGCACATCATGACACGCGAGGAAATGCTGCGTATCCTGAGTTTCGTGGACAAGGCGCGCGGCATCGCCGAAAGCCGCACCGCCCTGTCCAGAACGGATGCACGCTGGAACATCATCTCCTATGCGATGCAACGGCATCTCGACGGGCGGCTGCTGACGATCACGTCGGCGGCCAGTGCCGCGGGCGTGCCGTATGGCACCGCGATGCGGCGGATCACCGACCTGATCGACGAAGGCTACCTGCTGCGGCGGCCAAGGTCGGTGTCGGGCAAGTCGTTCTCGCTGCACCCCACGCGCAAGCTGGTGGCCGAGTTCGAAGCCTACGCGCTGCAACTCAAGGCACTGGTCGGCCAGACCTTCGGCTTCTCGTCGGGCGGCGACGGGATGGACGATTTCTATTTCGGCGGCTACTACATGGCCTCGCGCATCCTGTCCTACCCGGCGGCGATGCGGGTGGGCGTCGGCTTCGACAAACGGGTACGCATCCTGTCGCCGGTGGACCCGACCTTCAAGACGCTCAGCGATTTCTCGTCCAACCTGAACGAGCTGTGCGGCACCCATGTCGAGGTCGTGACCCTGCCGCTCGACGCGCTGCACCGCGAAATCATGGACAACCATGCGCGCAGCAATTCCGCCTATGACCTGATCGCGGTGGACCTTCCGTGGATCGGGCAACTCGCAAGCGAAGGGATCATCCAGCCACTCGACGACATCATCGCCGCCGAACGCTATGCCAGTTCGGATTTCCATTCGGCGGCGTGGAAAGGATCGGCCTATGGCGGGCGGCAGTTCGGCCTGCCCGTGCAGCCCACGCCCGAGGTGTTGTTCTATCGCACCGATCTGTTCGCCGAGGCCGGGCTGGGCCAGCCAACCTCCACCGATGACGTGCTGTTCGCGGCGCGCACCCTGCACCGGTCGGCCCGCGACCTGTCGGGGATCGTGATGAATTACGGGCGCGGCATCCCGGTCGCCCATACCTTCGTGCAGACGCTGGCGGATTTCGGCCAGCCGGTCATCGACCTGGCACCGCTGGGCCCGGATTTCGACACCGACAGGATCGAGGGCGCGCATTTCCGCCCCATGATCGATACCGAGGCCGGGCATGCCTGCGCGCATTTCCTGCGCGAATTGCTGGATTACAGCCACCGCGACAGCCTGAAATGCAACTGGGATCGGCAGATCGCCGTCTTCGCCGCGGGTCAGGCCGCCATGTGCTATGGCTGGACGATCCGCGCGGCGGCGTTCGAGCTGGACGAAACGGCACGCGCCCATGGCCGGGTGGATTGCGTGGCGCATCCGTCGGGGGCGGGCGCGCGGCCCGTGTCGCCCATCGGGGGTTTCTCGCTGGCACTGCCTGCGGGGCTCGATACGCCGCGCACGGCGCGGGCGTGGAAGGTGATGGAATACCTGAACCGTCCCGAGATGATGAAATGGTATGTCCAGAACGGCAACCTGACGAGCCCGCGCTTTTCCACCTCCGCCGACCCGGAGGTGCAGGCCATGAGCCGCGTCATCAGCCGGGTGGACGCGATGGAGAAACGCGGCGAGTTGCAGATCTGGCCACGGCCGCCGGTGCCGGAATTCCAGGGCATCCTCGACGTGCTGGGGGTGGAGATCCACCGGATGCTGACGGGCGACGCCACCATCCCCGATGCGCTCGCCGCGGCGCAGAACCGGGTGGATGCCCTGATGCGCGCGGCGGGGCGGTACTGAACCGCCCGCCCGCGCCAACCGCCTGCCCTCGATCCGGCCGTTGCCCACGCACGCGGCGGCCCGGTCAAGCCGGGCCAGCCGCGGCCGTGTCAGGGCAGGTCGACCCGCATCCAGGACCGCTCTGCCGACGACCGCTGCATGGCCTCCACGGTTTCCTGCACCGCGACGGCCTCACGGAAATCGGGGAAGACGGCGGGGCCGCCGCCCACCGCATTCAGCAGTTCCGCGACCTCGATCACCTTCAGGTCGTTGAACCCCAGCCCGTGACCGGGGGCCGGGCAGAACGCGCCATAGGGCGGATGCGCGGGTCCTGCCTCGATCTTGGTGAAGCCCTGCCGCCCCGGCACACCGGACCACACATGCAGTTCGTTCATCCGCTCCTGCGTGAAGGCAATCGCGCCTTTCTCGCCCGAGATCTCGAAGGACAATTCCATCGTGCGGCCCGTGGCGGCCCAGTTCGCCTCCAGGCTGCCTGCCGCGCCGCTGTCGAAGCGCACCAGCGCATGGGTCATGTCATCCACCTCCACCGGCGCGGTCTCGGTCTCGCCAGCCCGGACCGGACGCATGGGATGCAGGGTCTGGCAATCGGCGCTCACCTCGGTGATCGGCCCGAGCAGGAACCGGGCGAGCGAAATGATATGGCTGCCGATATCCGCGAGCGCGCCCCCGCCCTGCGGGTCGGTGCGGAACGAATGGGGTGCCGCCGGATCGGCCATGTAGTTTTCCGCGTGCCGCCCGCGAAAGCCGGTGATGCGCCCGATCTCGCCGCCCGCGATCATGTCGCGCGCCAGCCGGATCATCGGGTTGCGCAGGAAGTTGAACCCCACGAGCGTCGTGACGCCCGCGCCCTCGGCCGCATCCATCATGCGCCGGGCCGATTGCGCCGTGACCGACAGCGGCTTTTCGCAATAGACGGCCTTGCCCGCGTCCACGGCGGCCAGCACGATGGGTTCGTGCAGCACGTTGGGGGCCGTGACGGCCACGATCCCCACGCCCGGATCGGCCACGAGATCGCGCCAGTCCGACGTGTGCCGCGCGAACCCGAGCGCGGCGGCATTGCGGCGCGCAGCGTCCTCGGACACGTCCGCCAGCATCTCGGCGCGCGGCAGGATCGGCACGTCGAACAGCCCGCCGACGCTGCGGAACGCGTTGGCGTGGCAGCGCCCCATGAACCCGGCCCCGACAAGGCCGATGCCGATTTCGGGTTTGCTGGTCATGCGATGTCCTCCTGAACGGCGCGATTGGCCGGTTGCGATACGGCGTCGATAAGGGCCTGTTCGGTCATCCCGTCGCCGGTGAAGCTGCCGCTGATGCGGCCTTCGGTCATGGTCAGGATGCGGTGGCTGACGCCCAGCACCTCGGGCATTTCCGAGCTGATGACGATCACCGCCAGCCCATCCTCGGCCAGTTTCGCGATCAGTTCGTGAATGGCCGATTTCGACCCCACGTCGATCCCGCGCGTGGGTTCATCGAGGATGATGAGCGATGGCGCGGCACACAGCCACTTGGCGAGCACGAATTTCTGCTGGTTGCCCCCCGACAGCTTTTCCACGGGCTGTTCCGGCCCGGTCGTCTTGATGTCGAGAATATCGCGGTATGTGTCGAACACCTCGCGCTCCCGCCCCCGGTCCATGACACCCGCGCTTGAGAACATCGCGAGATGCGGCAGCGTGACGTTCTCACGCCCGCCCATGCCCAGCACAAGCCCCTGTTCCTTGCGCGATTCCGGCACCAGCGCCATGCCAAGGTCCACGGCCTGCCGGGGTGTCGGGAACGGGATCTCCTGCCCCTTCCAGATCAGCCGCCCGGCATCGGCATGGCGCAGACCGAAGATCGTTTCCACCAGTTCCGAGCGCCCCGCGCCGACAAGCCCGTAAAGCCCCAGAACCTCGCCCGCGCGCACCGACAGGTCCACGCCCGAGAACAGACTTGCATGGGTCAGCCCCTCCACCCGCAGCACCTCGTCGCGGAAATCTTCGCGCGCGCGATGGAAATAGCTGGCCAGATCCCGCCCGATCATCATGCGCGTGATGCCCGCCAGATCGGTGTCGGCGGTGATGCGGGTGCCCTGCACCTGCCCGTCGCGCAGCACGGTGATGCGGTCCGTGATCTCGAAGATCTCGTCCATCTTGTGGCTGATATAGACGATCCCGACCCCGGCGGATTTCAGCCGCGCGATCGTGGCGAACAATTGCCGCCGCTCCCCATCCGTCAGCGATGCGGTCGGTTCATCGAAGATCACCACGTCGGCGTTGAACGCCTGCGCGCGGGCGATCTCCACCATCTGCTGGCGCGCGATGGATAGCGTGCCGACCCGCACATCGGGGCCGAAATCGCATCCCAGCGCGTCAAGCGCCGCCTTCGCATCGGCACGCAGCTTGCGCTTGTTCAGCATCCCCAGCGCGTTGGTGGGCCACGCGCCAAGATAGATGTTCTCGGCCACCGACAGTTCGGGCGAGAGCGACAGTTCCTGGTGTATCAGCAGGATGCCCTTTTCCCGCGCCACGAGCGGCGAGGTGATCGTGACGGGTTCGTCACGCAGGGTGATCGTTCCCGCGTCCGGCTTGTAGAGCCCCGCGAGCACCTTCATCAGGGTGGACTTGCCCGCGCCGTTCTCGCCCATCAGCGCGTGGACCTCGCCCGCGCGCACGTCGAAGCTGACATCGGCGAGCGCGCGCACGCCGGGGAATGTCTTGGTGATGCCCGCAACGGACAGGATCACGTCGGTCATGCGGCCCCCTTGCGCGCGGCGAGCACGCGATCCAGCCCGAGGGCAAGGATCAGCACCGATCCCATCACCATCAGTTCCACGTAATTCGGAGTGTTCAGCAGCCGCAGTCCGTTGCGCAGCACGGCCAGCGTCAGGATACCACCGACGGTCATCCACATGCTGCCATAGCCGCCCGCCAGCCGCGTGCCGCCAAGCACCACGGCGATGATCGTCCACAGCTCCCATATCCGGCCCGCGTTGGGTTCGGCAGTACCGAGCCGCATGGACAGCAGGATCCCCGCGATGGCCGCGAGCGCGCCGCAGATGGTGAAATTGATGATCTTGTGCCGCTTAATGCGGATGCCAGCGTCATGGGCGGCGGCGATGTTGTCGCCCACGGCGTAGGTTTCGCGCCCATGCCGGGTGCTTGTCAGCACCCACTGGAACAGCGCCGCGAGCGCGAGGAAGATCATCGCCGTCAGCGAAAGCGGCCCGAGATAGACCTCGGGGATGTCGGTATAGGCGAAATCCTCGACCATCAGCGCCTCTTCGCCCGTGTAGACGAACACCAGCCCGCGGATGCCGATCAGCCCACCCAGCGTGACGATGAAGGAATGCATCCCCGACAGCGCCACCAGCGTGCCGTTCAGCGCGCCAAGCGCCACACCCGACAGAAAGCCCACAAAGACGGCGGGCCAGACACCGATGGCCGGTTGCAGCCCGATCGCGAGGGCCGAGGCAAGCGCGAGGGTCGCACCCACGGACAGGTCAATCTCGCCGTTGATCATGACCATGGTCATGCCCACCGCGAGGATGCCGATGAACGCCGCCTGCGTCAGCACGTTGCCGAGGTTGTTCACCGTCAGGAAATACGGGCTCGCCATGGAAAACACCGCCACGGCCAGCGCGAGGAACAGCCAGATATGGTTGCGCAGCAGCCAGTCCGCCGTGGTGCCGCGCATGCGGGATGTCAGCGCGGTCATGCCAGCACCCGCCCGCGCTTGGCCGCGAGATCGAGCCAGACCGCCGCGATGATGACGACCCAACTGACAAGCCATTGCACATAGTATTCGAAGCCCAGCAGCAGCAATCCGTTCTGGATGAACCCGAGCATGGTGATGCCGATGACCGTGCGCCAGATACTGCCCGAACCGCCCATCAGCGACGTGCCGCCCAGGATGATCCCCGCCAGCACCGTCAATTCATAGCCCTGCCCGATGGTGTTCTGCGCGCCCATCACCCGGCTGCCCATGATGATCGCGGCGATGGCCGTGGCCAGCCCCGACACGACATAGGCCGCGGCGACCGTGCGCGCGGTGGCGATGCCGGAAAATCGGCTCGCGGTCTCGTTGCCGCCGACCGCGTGGACCGCCCGCCCGAACGTCGTGCGCTTGAGAAAGAAACTCGCCACGACGGCCCCGCCGAGGAAAATCAGCACCGGCACCGGCACGCCCAGCAGGCTGCCACGCCCAAAGACGGCGAACCATGTCTCGCCCGCCCCCGCGACGTTCACGTTGGACCCGCCGGAATACCAGAGCGTCACGCCTTGCAGCAGTGACAGCATCGCCAGCGTCACGATCAGCGCGTTGAGCCGGAACAGCCCCACAAGCACACCGTTCACCGCGCCGATCCCCAGCCCCGCGAGCAGCGTCAGCGCGATCGCGCCGAAGGGTCCCACCGCGTTGTGCTGGTCCACGACGATCACGGTCAGCAGCGTCAGCATGGATCCGACCGACAGGTCGAGCCGCCCGGTCACCACCACGAAGGTCACGCCAAGCGCGATGGTCCCGGTAATCGACACCTGACGGAGCACGTCGAGGATGTTGCCGAGCGTCAGGAACCCCTCTGCCCCGACCGCGACCGCGGCGAGAAACAGCCCGAAGGCCGCGATCAGCCCGTGCCGCCGCAACGCCTGTTGCCAGTCAATCGTCATGTCGTGTCCTCCCCTTCGCCACGCTAACGGGGGTCCGTGCCCGGGTGCGAGCCGCATTGCATCCAGAATGGACGAACGCGCCGCGATCCGGTCGCAAAGGGCCACCGAACGGACCGACCCCCGCCGCGCGAGCAGGCGGGTTGCCCGAAAATCAGATCTGGACATCATCGCCGTTGTTCCCCCGTGCCGCAGCGGAATGATGGGACACAGGTGGCGAACCCGGCACGAACGGCCGGGACACCGCCAGAAAACGGGAGGATACTCACATGACACGACCAATAACGCCGATGGCGACGCTGGCCTGCGCGCTGATGGCACTGGGCACGGCTGCCGCGGCGCAGGATGCGCCGGACTGGCTGGGCGGACCGCTGCAGAAGCCGCTGTCGGAAACCCGGATCGGGATCACCGTGCTCTATCCCGGCTCCAACGCCTATCAGGCGAAATATGCCGAAACCGCCGAAGCCTATTCGGCCGAGCTTGGGCTCGACGCGACCGTGATGGACCCGCAGGGCGACCCGGCGACCCAGTTCAACCAGATCCAGGACATGGTGTCCCAGAACATGGATGCCATCGTGGTCTGGCCGACCTCGCAGAACGCGCTGATCCCGGCGATCAGGGCCGCATCGCGGTCGGGCATCCCGGTGGTGACCTCGAATTCGCCCATCGGCGAAGCCGGGCGGCGCTACATCGAAGGTCATACCGGCCCCGACGACTGCGCGCAGGCCGAACAGGCCGCCGAAATGCTGGGCGACTCGCTGGACGGGTCCGGCAATATCGTGGTGGTCGAGGGCACGCCGGGCTACAGCGTGTCGATCCTGCGCAAGAACTGCTTTCTCGACAAGATCGCGGACGGCTATCCGGGGGTCACGATCCTCGACAGCCAGACGGCGGAATGGAACCGCGAAAAGGCCCAGACCGTGATGGAAACCTTCCTGACCCGTTACGGCGACGATATCGACGGGGTCTATGCCTTCGACGACGGCATGGGGCTGGGCGTGATCTCGGCGCTTCAGGGCGCGGGCAAGGAACCGGGCGAGGTGAAGGTCGTGACCTGCAACCAGTTCGGCGAAGGCTGGGATGCGATGCAGGCGGGCTGGCACAGCGGGTCGAACAAGCAATCGCCCATAGACGACGCGATCCTCGCGATCCAGACGGCTGTCAAGGTCGCCAACGGTATCGACGTGCCCGACCTGCAGGGCATCGAAACGCCGAAGGTGACGCCCGACAACGTGACGGAATTCGACCGCCCGACCTGGTGATCGGACCGGACAGAAGAATGGGGCGGTTGCAGCGATGCACCCGCCCCTTTTTTCCGACCGAACCGCGACCTCCGACACAACGAACCGGGATGGGCGGGCGATCCTGCCCGATCCGGCCCGCGCTGCGCCTCAGGCCGCCTCGTCGCGGCCCGTCGCGGCGGCGCTGCCCTCGGCAGCCCACCGCATCCCGCGGCGCAGGATCTCGGTGACCTGCGGCACCTTCAGGTCGGCCAGCTCGTGCCCGATGGAACAGTAGAACACCCGCCCCTTGTCCCAGCGGCGTTTCCACACGACCGGAATGACGGTGCCCTCGATCCACCAGAGGTGGTCGCCGCTGAAGGTCGTCGTGGCCAGCACCTCGTTGCTGGCATCGGTCAGCATGAAATACTGCTCGGACCGCAGCCGAAAGCTCTTGATCCCCGCGACGATCGGGTCTGCGGGCCGCGTGATCGTCACGTCGTAGTCAATGTAATCCTCGCGCGGTTGCAGATTGTCGGGCCAGCCCGGCGGGTGGGCCACGAACTGCCCCCCGATCAGGAAATGATAGGTCGGCCTGTCGCGGAACGCGTCGCCCATGTGCCCGTGCCAGCCCGCCAGGCCGCAGCCGTTGCCCACCAGCTTCAGAAGACCGTCTTCCTGCGGCTTGGTCATGTTGCCGAACTCCTCCCGGTGCCCCGACCGGGCCGACGACCAGATCGGCACGATCAGGTCGGTGTCGGCCATGCTGTCCGGGTCTGCCAGTGGCCCCAGCGTGTCGTGCACCGTCACGTCGAAGCCTTCGCGCTCCAGCAGGTCGCGGCACCAGTCGGCGAATGCGCTGGGGTCGTGACCTTCCCAGCCCCCGGCAAACAGAACGGCCTTCATGTGTTTTCCTTTCGAAGATGGCCCAGCAGGGACGCCATGTCGCGGGCACCGAACCCGTCGGCGCGCGCTGCGTCCAGCCGGGCGAGATTCAGCGCGGCCTGCGGAAGCGACAGGCCATATTCCTCCGCCAGAGCGCAGGTCACGCGCATGTCCTTCGCCGCCAGGTCGAGCGTGAAGCTCACGTCCTGCCCCGCCTCGTCGAGATAGAGATCGCGCCGATAGCGCAGCATGGGCGCCGCAGCCGCCGATGCCTCGATCGCGTCATAGGCCGCGACCGGGGCGATGCCCGCGGCCTCCGCCAGCACCAGCGCCTCGGACACGGACTGGTTCATGGAATGGATCATCGCGTTGATCGCCAGTTTCATCACCGACCCCGCACCCACCGACCCCAGCGGAATGGTCTGCCGCCCCATCGCGTCAAGCACCGGGGCGAGCCGTTCGGCCATCGCGCCGTCAGCGCCCAGCAGAATCAGCAGCGTCGCCTCCGCCGCCGCCTGCGTAGCGCCCGACACGGGCCCGTCGATCACCTCCATGCCCACCGGCGCGTCGGCGGCCAGCGCGCGGATATGGCCGGGGCTCATCGTGCCCATCTCCAGCAGCACACGCGGCCCCCCGGCGGCGAACAGCCCGTCCGGCCCGCGATGCACAGCGTCCGATGCCGCGTCGTCGGCCAGCATGGTCACGACGACCTCTGCCCCCGCCGCCAGATCGCGCGGGGTCTCAGCCACGGCGACACCCGTGCGGGCCGCGAACTGCGCCGCCGCCAGCGGCGAGCGGTTCCAGACCTTCACCCCGTGCCCGGCCGCCACGAGATTGGCGGCCATATGCGCGCCCATCCGGCCCAGCCCGGCGAAGCCGACCCGCATTACGCGGCCCGGTCCGGCCGGATACCGGAGATCGCCTGCACAAGGCTGTCCTCGGTGACCTCGCCCACGCCGAAGCTGCGGATCACCTCGCCGCTATACATGGCGATCACGCGGTCGGACACATGCAGCACCTCGGGCATTTCCGAACTGATGACGATGACCGCATAACCCTGTGATGCAAGGGTCCGGATCAGCTTGTGGATCTCGCCCTTGGCGCCCACGTCGATCCCGCGCGTGGGTTCGTCCACGATCAATACCTGCGGTTTCATCGCCAGCCACTTGCCGATCACGATCTTCTGCTGGTTGCCGCCCGACAGGTTGCCCACCGCCTGCCGCCACGACGGCGACCGAATGTCGAGCCGGTCGCGGTACTGGTCATAGATCGCGATCTCCGCCCCGTTGGACACGAACGGCCCCGTGGTCAGGTCGCCTATCTGCGGCAGGGTCATGTTGTCCCGGCACGACATGCCGAGCACGAGCCCCTGTTCCTTACGGCTCTCTGGCACCAGCGAAATCCCCCGCGAGATCGCGTCGAGCGGACCGCTGATCCGCACCTCTTCGCCATCGAGCAGGATGGTTCCGGCCGTGGGCGTGCGCAGGCCGAACAGCGTTTCGGCGATCTCCGTGCGCCCCGCACCCACGAGCCCGTAGAACCCCACGACCTCGCCCCGCCGGACCTCGAAGCTGACATCGCGGAACAGCTTGCCGCAGGACAGGCCCCGGACCTCCAGCGCCACGGCGCCCGGTTCCACCGTGTCGGTGTTCTTCTCATGGGTCAGGCTGCGCCCGATCATCATGCGCGTCACCTCGTCCTCGTCGGTCTCGGCGGTGACCTTGGTGCCGCGATAGCTGCCGTCGCGCAGTACCGACAGCCGGTCGGACAGCGAAAAGATCTCGTCCATCCGGTGCGAGATATAGACGATGCCCACGCCCCGCGCGCGCAGATCCTTGATCACGTCGAACAGCACGACCTTTTCGGCGTCGGTCAGTGACGCGGTCGGTTCGTCGAACACGACCACCTTGGCATCGACCGTCAGCGCGCGGGCAATCTCCACCATCTGCTGGCGCGCGATGGACAGGTCCGACACCCGCGTGCGCGCGTCGAAATTGCAGTTCAGTTTCTTCAGGATCTCGTCGGTCCGGGCGTGCAGCGTGGACCAGTCCACGAAGCCCCACTTGGTATGGGGCAGCTCGCCCAGATAGACGTTCTCGGCCACGCTCAGCCCGTCGCACAGGCTCAGTTCCTGGTGGATCAGCACGACGCCCTGCGCCTTGGCGTCCATCGGGTTGGCCATGCGGACCTCGCGCCCTTCGAGGATGATGCGCCCCTCGTTGGGCTGATGCATGCCGGCCAGAACCTTCATCAGCGTGGACTTGCCCGCGCCGTTCTCGCCCAGAAGCGCGTGAACCTCGCCCGCGCGGACCTCCAGATCCACTCCGTCAAGCGCGCGCACCCCGGGGAATGTCTTGACGATGCCTTCCAGCCGCAGGGCCGGGGTTTCGCTGTGTTCGGTCATGTTTTCAGCGCCTCCACGCCCTTGCGCGTCAGTTGCTTGTCGAGGATCAGCACCGCGATCAGGATCGAGCCGAGGATCACGAGCACGTAGAACGCGGGCACCTGCATCAGGTTCATCCCGTTGCGCAGGATGCCGATGGCGAGCACTCCGCCGAATGTGCCGATGATGCTGCCCGCCCCGCCGGTCAGCTTTGTGCCGCCCAGCACGACCGCGGTGATGACCCACAATTCATAGTCGCGGCCCAGGTTCGGGGTCGCCGCCCCCATCTGCGACGACAGCGTGACCCCCGCCAGCGCCGCCATGAATCCCACGATCATGAAATTGACGACCATGTGCGGCCCGACGCGGATCCCGGCGTTCACCGCCGCCTCGCGGTTGCCGCCCACGGCATAGGTATTGCGCCCATGGACCGTGCGGGACAGAAGGATATGCACAAGAACCGTCGCGATCAGGAACAGCACCGCAAGCGACGGCACCGGCCCGACCGTGGACATGCCCAGGTCGGAAAAGGTGAAGTTCATGGCGAAGAAAGACTGCTCCTTGGTGTAGACGAACACCAGCCCCCGCACGCCCAGCATGGCACCCAGCGTGACGATGAAGGCATCGACGCCGGTCTTCCACACGATGATCCCGTTGAGCGCCCCCAGCGCCGTGCCGACCCCGAGCGCCGCGATCAGCGCGGGCAGCATCTGCCAGTTGCCCCAGCCGGAAAACGCGTCCCAGCTTTGTATGTCCACCATGAGCGACGCGGCCAGCGCCACGACCGCGCCCACGCTCAGGTCGATATTGCCGTTGATCATCACCAGCGTCATGCCAAGCGCGATCAGCCCGATAGTGGACGTCTGCACGAGGATGTTCTGGAAATTGTTCATGTCGAAGAAGAACTCGTTCGACAGGCTGAAGAAGACGAAGATCAGCACGACGAAGCCCCAGATCGGGTTCTCCGTCAGCCAGCGCAACGCCGCGTTCTGCTTGAGTGTGGCCATGGTGATGCGTCCTCAGGCGATGGGGGAAAGAAGCCGGCCGCGCTTGGCCGCGATGTCGAGCCAGACAGCCAGGATGATGACCACCCAGGTCACCAGCCACTGCACGTAATAGGCGAAGCCCAGCAGCAGCAGCCCGTTCTGGATGAAGCCGAGGATCAGAACCCCGATCACCGTCTTCAGGATCGTGCCCGACCCGCCCAGAAGCGACGTGCCGCCCAGGATCACACCGGCAAGCACCTGCAATTCATAGCCCTGCCCCACGTTGTTCTGCGACCCGCCCACGCGGCTGCCAAGGATCAACGCCGCAATGCCCACGCAAAGCGCGGAAATCATGTAGGCGGCGAACACGACATGGGTGCGCCGGATACCGGAAAAGACCGACGCCGTGGGATTGCCGCCCACCGCATAGACGCGCCGCCCGAAGGCGGTGGTGGACATGACGACATGCATGAAGATGGCGAGGGTTCCGAATATCCAGATGGGCAGCGCGATCCCGAGGAACGAACCCCGCCCGATCAGGGAAAACCACGTCGCCTCCTGGTCCGCGATATCCACGTTCTGCCCGCCGGAATAGATCAGCGTCAGACCCTGGATGGCCGAAAGCATCCCTAGCGTGACGATCAGCGAGTTGAGCTTCAGCACCCCTACGAGAAACCCGTTGATGCATCCCAGCACCAGCACGGCCACCAGCATGACCGCGATGGCGGGGACCGGGCCGATCTTGTCGTGCAGGTCCACCACCATCACCGTGGCGAAGGACAGCATAGACCCCACCGAAAGGTCGAGATTGCCGCTGATGACGACCACCGTCACGCCGATGGCGATAACCCCGATGATGGCCGACTGGCGCACCACCTGCATCAGGTTGTCGGCATCGCTGAAACTGTCCGAGAACGCCGCGAACCCCAGCAGGAACAGCGCGAAGGCGATGAGAATCCCCTGCCGCGCCAGTAAGCTTCCGATGCCCTTCAATCGTGCCGACGCCATGGCGTCACTCCTCCCCCCGGTTCCGGTCCTGCCCGCCTGCGCGCACCGCGCGCCGCTTCGGTGTCACGCGCTCCCCGCGCGCCGTTCCGCAGCACTTGCCTTGCACGTGCCACAAAGGGCGCGGCGGCGTTTCCGCACCGCCGCGCCCCGCTGTCAGCCGTTCGGGATCAGAACACCGGCTTGGTGAACTCGCCCATGTTGTCCTGCGTGATCTTCGGCGTCTCGAAGTAGTTGAGGAAGGGCACGTCCTTGCCGTCCAGGATGTCGATCGCCGTCTGCAGCGCGGCCTCGGCATCGTCCACCGGCGACTGGTAGATCGAGCCATAGTACTCGCCCCGCTCCATCGCCTCGTAGCCGACCGAGAAGTTGGTGGCGCCGATGAACGCGATGCCCTCGCGGCCCGCGGCCTTGGCGGCGTTCAGCGCGCCGACGCCCATGTTGTCGTCACCCGCATAGACACCATCGATGTTGTCATACTTGACGAGGAACGCTTCCATCACGCGCTGCGACTTCTCGCGGTTCCAGTCGCCGGGCTGGGTTTCCATGATCGTGACACCGGGGCAGGCTTCGGCCAGGCGGTCCTCGAACCCCTGCTGGCGTTCGATCGCGGTCGTGTAGCCGGGCTGGCCGCTGATCTGCACGATGTTGCCTTCACCATCCAGCGCCTCGCACATCAGCTCGGCCGAGCTGGCACCCTGCTGGATGTTGTTCGGCCCCGAGAAGGACGCGATGAAATCGAACCCTTCTTCGGCGATGTTCGAATTGGTCACGATCACCGGGATGCCCGCGTTCTTCGCCTGCCGCACGGCGGGGACGACGGCCTGCCCGTTGGTCGGCCAGATGATGATCGCATCCACCTGCTGCTGGATCAGATCCTGGATCTGCGCGATCTGGCGGGCCACATCGCCGCCCGCATCCAGCACCACGGCCTCGACATTCTCGTTCGCCTCGGCGGCGGCGATGAACGCCTGCTCATAGGTCGTCTGGTAGCTGTCGACACCCACGTTGTTCTGCGTGATGCCGATCTTGTATTCCTGCGCCTGTGCAGCCAGCGCCAGGGCGCAGGTGGCTGCCATCGCGGTCGTCCCGGCCACAAGGGCCTTCAGCGTCGTGGTCATGTCGGTCGTCCTCCCGAGGATCATTGGTTTCGCGTGGCGTTTGCCCGGAACGGATATCTTGCGAATCCGCCCACCGCGACGACTTGACCATCCGCGATTGCCGATTTTTCCGGCACCGCGAAAAAGTTCACTTTGGATACTTCTGTATCCATTATGGACATATAGACGGTGCCCTGCAGCCTGCAAATCAAGCATTGATCGCACACGAGGTGCAAAGCCATGCCCCGAACATCCATTCCGGACAGATCGCAGCCCGCCGGGACAAGAAGGTCCAGTTTGAAAGACACGCTCGACATACCGCAGGTACTGCCCGATCCCGGCAGGCCCAGGACCGCTCGTCCAGTCCCGGCCGGGCGGGCACGCCCCGATGTCCTGCTGGAGCTGACCGAGTATCTTGACCAGTTGCGTCTGGAAATCGACACCGCGTTCGACCTGTCCGTGGCGAACCCCTATCTCAACATGGCCAATCACCTCGTCAAGCACCACATCCAAGGGCGGCTCGTGACCGGGTCGTCGCTCGTGGCGGCCTCCGGGGTGCCCTACGCGACCGGCATGCGCAAGCTGCGCGACATGCTCGACGCCGGGCTGATCGAACAGCGCCCGCGCACCCGGTCAGGCAAGACCTTCTCGCTGCATCCCTCGGCGGACATGCTCGACCAGTTCGACCGGCTCGCGGATCGGGTCCGGCGGCTAAGCCTCGAAAGGTTCGGAAATGGCGGCGACAGCCTTTCCGAATACTACTTCGGCGGCAGCTACATGGAGGCGCAGGCGATCCAGCCGCCGCAGGTGCTGCCCGAACCGCTGGCCCTGCCGGGGGGGCTGCGTGGTCTGGTGCATGGCGATCCGACCTTCATGGTGATGAAGGATCTCAAGCGCCAGTTCGAACAGATGCTGGGCACCGACATCCACCAGCGCGCCTTTTCCATCGACCGGCTGCGGGACGAAGCGCTGCGCAACGCCGCGCGCCGCACCTCGCGCTACGACATCATCGCGGTGGACCTGCCCTGGATCGGCGAATTCGCCGAAAAAGGGATCCTCGCGCCGCTCGACACGCTGCTCGACGTCAACCGGCTCGATCCCGGCGATTTTCACACCGCGGGCTGGCAGGGTGCGCATTGGGGCGGGCGGCCCTATGGCGTGCCGTCGCAGACGACGCCAGAGCTGCTGTTCTACCGCACCGACATCTTCGCCGAGGCCGGGCTGACCCCGCCGCGCAGCACGCGCGACCTGCTGGATTGCGCCCGCGCCCTGCACCGTCCGGGCCGCGATTTCCACGGCATCGCGTGGAACGCCGCGCGCGGCACGGCGCTGGGGCATACCTTCATCATGACCTGCGCCGATTTCGGCCAGCCCATCGTGTCCATGCCGCGTATCGCGGGCGGGTTCGATGCCTCCGCGCTTCATCGCGGCGACGCCGAGATCCTGATCGACACCGACCGCGCGCTGGAGGCCGCCGAATACCTGCTGGCGCTGATGGATTACTCGCCGCCCAACATCCTGTCGATGTCATGGTACGAACGCATCCGCCCCTATGCGGCGGGGCGCGTGGCGATGGCTTACGGCTACACGCTGCTGGCGCCGTATTTCGAGCTGGACCCGAAAAGCCCCGCCCATGGCAACACGGGCTACCTGCCCCACCCCGCAGGGCCGCAGGGCGTGCCCATCGCGCCCGTGGGCGGCTACGTGCTGGGCATCCCGGCGAACCTCGCGCCGGACCGGCAGGCCGCGGCGGCCGAAGCGCTCGTGGCCTTCACCTCCCCCGAGGCGCAGAAGCTCTACGCCCAGAACGGCTCGCGCACGGCGCCGCGCTATTCCGTGGGCGCAGACCCGGACGTGCGGCGCCTGTCGCCCGTCTTCGAAGCAGTGGACGCCATGTCCTGGCGCGACGAACTGCAATTCTGGCCGCGGCCGCCGATCCCGAAGATCTCGGACATCATCGCGATCTGCGGCGAGGAGCTGCACGACATGCTGCGCGGCCTGCGCCCGCCGCGCGCCGCCTTGCAACGTGCCCAGGCCCGCGCCGAACGGGCGCTCGGGCGCACCGACGACTGACACCAGAGACCACGGAAGACCGACAGGGAGGAACCCATGGATACCGAACGCCTCAAGGGCAAGAACATTCTCATCACCGGCGGCGCGCAGGGCATGGGGGCATGCAATGCCGAACATTTTGCCGCGCAGGGCGCGAACGTCTGCCTCGGCGATCTCGATCTCGATCTTGCGCAACAGCTCGCCGACAAGATCAACGCGGCCGGAAACGGCAAGGCCGTCGCCGTCAAGATGAACGTGACCAGCCGCGAGGACAACGAGGCCGCCGTCGCCGCCTGCGTCGAGGCGTTCGGGTCGATCAATGTCGGCCTGTTCAACGCAGGCCTGAACAAGCCCCGGTTCTTCATGGATATCGATGAAGACAACTGGGACATGATCATGAACGTGAACACCAAGGGCATGTGGCTTGGCATGCAGACGGTGGCCAAGCAGATGATCAAGCAGGGCAAGCAGGACTACCCCTACAAGCTGATCTGCGTGGGCTCGATCGCGTCGCGCAAGCCGCTGATCGACGTGACGGTCTATTGCACCTCGAAATACGGCTGTCTGGCGCTGACCCATTGCGGCGCCATCGCGCTGGCGGAACACGGCATCACCGTGAACGGCTACGCGCCGGGCGTCGTGGTGACGCCGCTGTGGGAACAGCTCGACAAGGACCTGATCGACATCGGGTTCAAGGAACGCGAAGGCCAAGCCTACGAGGACATCGTGAACAACGAGCTGCACATCAAGCGCGTGTCCTATCCCAAGGACGTGATGGGCACCGCCGCGTTCCTGTGCAGCTCCGACAGCGACTACATGACCGGCCAGATGATCCATATCGACGGCGGCTGGTGCATCCAGTAGCGGCCCCGACCTGTTCAAGACACATCACCCATGAAAACGGCGGCCCGACCGGGCCGCCCCCGGAGGAAACACACATGTCACGTGCCCTGATGCCGAACCTGCTGACGCCGCAGGATCTCAAACCCAACTGGCAATGGGAAGCGAAGCTGCCATCACCCGGCCACATGTCGGTGGATTTCGAACGCCGCATCGATCATGATCGCCTGCGCCGTTACCGTCTCGCGCGCACGCGGCAATCCCTGCAGGCCTCGAACGCCGGATCGCTGCTGCTCTTCGACGTGAACAACATCCGGTACGTGTCCGCCACCAAGATCGGGGAATGGGAACGGGACAAGATGTGCCGCTTCTGCCTGCTGACCGGCGACGATTCCCCGTATGTCTGGGACTTCGGCAGCGCGGCGGTGCATCACCAGAAGTATTCCGACTGGCTGGAGCCCGACCATTGTCTTGCGGGCGTCGTCGGCATGCGCGGCACCATCCCGCCCGAATTCGGCCTGATGCGCAAATACGCCAAGATGATCGCGCAACTGATCAAGGATGCAGGCATGGGCGACATGCCGGTGGGTGTGGACTATGCCGAGACCGCGATGTTCCATGCGCTGCAGGAAGAGGGCATCAAGGTCGTCGATGGCCAGCAGATCATGCTGGCGGCGCGCGAGATCAAGAACTGGGACGAAATCCAGCTTCTGACGCAGGCGGCCGCGATGGTCGATGGCGTCTACCACATGATCTACGAGGAGCTGAAGCCGGGCGTGCGCGAGAACGACATCGTGGCGCTGTCGAACAAGCTGCTCTACGAGATGGGTTCGGACGATGTCGAGGCGATCAACGCGATCTCGGGCGAGCGGTGCAACCCGCATCCGCACAACTTCACCGACCGACTGATCCGGCCGGGCGACCAGTGTTTCTTCGACATCCTGCAGTCCTACCAGGGCTACCGGACCTGCTATTATCGCACCTTCAACGTCGGACGGGCGACGCCCTCGCAGAATGATGCCTACGTCAAGGCGCGGGAATGGATCGACGCATCCATCGCGATGATCAAGCCGGGCGTGACCACGGACAAGGTGGCCGAGGTCTGGCCGACCGCCGAAAGCCTTGGCTTCCCGAACGAGGACGCGGCCTTCGGATTGCAGTTCGGTCACGGGCTGGGCCTTGCCCTGCACGAGCGTCCGATCATCTCCCGCGCGGTCAGCCTCGATCACCCGATGGAGATCAAGACCGGCATGGTCTTCGCGCTGGAAACCTATTGCCCGGCGACCGACGGCTACTCGGCCGCACGGATCGAGGAAGAAGTCGTGGTGACCGAGACCGGGTGCGAGGTGATCAGCCTCTTTCCCGCCGAAGATCTGCCGATCGCCAACCGCTACTGAACACGCCCAGCCGGGGGCCATGCCTCCGGCGGGTATATTTTCCGGACAGAAGATGCACGGGGGTCAGGCCCCCATCGGGAGGACACCATGGCCGCCAAAGCCGCAGCCAAGACGGGCGCTAAGCCCAAGGGCAATGCCGAAGACTACTTGCGGATGTATCGCCAGATGGTGCGCATCCGCGCCTTCGAGGACCAGGCCAACCAGCTCTACCTGTCCGCGAAGATGCCCGGCCTGACCCATATGTATTCCGGGCAGGAGGCCGTCGCGGTCGGCATCTGCGAAGCCCTGACCGACGACGACAAGATCACATCGACCCATCGCGGTCACGGGCACTGTGTCGCCAAGGGCGCGGAATTCAAGGCGATGTTCTGCGAGCTGTTGGGCAAGGCCGAGGGCTATTGCCGGGGCAAGGGCGGATCGATGCACATCGCCGACCAGAGCCACGGCAACCTGGGCGCCAACGCCATCGTCGGCGGGTCCATGGGCATCGCCACCGGGGCCGCGCTGTCCGCGAAGCTGCGCGGCACGGACGAGGTGACGGTCTGCTTCTTCGGTGACGGCGCCACCGCGCAGGGCCTGTGGTACGAGGTCATGAACATGGCCGCACTGTGGAAGCTGCCGGTCATCTATGCCTGCGAGAACAACGGCTATTCCGAATACACGAAGACCGCCGAGATCGCCGCGGGGTCGCTGACCGCGCGCGCGGAAGCCTTCGGGATCGAAGCGCACAAGGTCGACGGGCAGGATGTGCTGGCGGTCAACGAACTGACCCAAAAGCTGGTGGCACGGGCCCGCAAGGGAGAAGGGCCGTTCTTCATCGAACTCGCCACCTACCGCTATCACGGGCACCATGTCGGTGACATCAACCGCGAATACTATCGCGCCAAGGACGAGGAGACGGAGTGGAAATCCACCCGCGACCCGATCCTGAACTTCGGCAAGTGGCTGACAGAACAGGGCGTCGCCTCGGAGGACGATCTGGCCGCCATCGGGGCCGAGGTGAAGGCCGACGCCGAAGCCGCTGTCGCCTATGCCGAGGCCGCCGCCTATCCGCCCGAGAACGAGGTGGACATGCATGTCTATGTGGACAGCCCCGAACTCAACGCCGCCCTGCGCGGCCAGCCCGCCGCCTGAGGAGAGACAGACATGCGCGAGATCACACTTTCCAAGGCCGTCAACGAAGCCATCGCGGAGGAAATGCGCCGCGACCCGAACGTCTTCCTGATCGGCGAGGATGTGGCCGAGGCCGGAACGCCGTTCAAGGTGCTGGCGGGGCTTGTGGACGAATTCGGCACCGAACGCGTCATCGACACCCCCATTTCCGAGCCGGGTTTCGTCGGCATGGCCGTCGGCGCGGCCCTGACCGGATCGCGGCCCATCGTGGACCTGATGTTCGGGGATTTCATTTTCCTGGTGATGGACCAGTTGTGCAACCAGGCCGCGAAAGCCTGCTACATGTCCGGCGGCAAACTGAACGTGCCGATGGTGCTGCGCACGAACCTTGGCGCCACCCGGCGCTCGGCGGCGCAGCACTCGCAATCCCTGCATGCGCTGGTGGCGCATATCCCGGGGCTGAAGGTGGCAATGCCGTCCTCGGCCTACGAAGCCAAGGGCCTGATGAAGACCGCGATCCGGGACAACAACCCGGTGGTGATCTTCGAAGACAAGCTGATGTACCAGGACAAGGCCCCGGTGCCGGAAGAGGAATTCCTGATCACCTTCGGCAAGGCCAACATCAAGCGCGAAGGCACGGACATCACGCTGATCGCCACCTCGTCCATGGTGCAGGTGGCGGAAAAGGCCGCGGACCTGCTGGCCAAGGACGGTATCTCGGCCGAGGTGATCGACCCGCGCACCATCGTGCCGCTGGACGAGGAAACGATCCTCAACTCCGTGCGCAAGACATCCCGCGCCATCGTCATCGACGAAGGCCACCAGAGCTATGGCATCACCGGCGAGATCGCCTCGCGGATCACCGAGAAGGCGTTCTACCATCTGGATGCGCCGGTGCTGCGGATGGGCGCCATGGACGTGCCCGTGCCGTTCTCGCCCGCGCTCGAAGACCTGACCGTGCCGACACCCGAAGGCGTGGCCGACCGCGCCCGCGCCGCCGTGCGGGGGGAGTTGTTCCATGCCGCATGAGGTCATCATGCCCGCGCTCGGCATGGCCCAGGACAGCGGCGTGCTGGTGGCGTGGCTGAAATCGCCGGGCGACCCGGTCAAGGCCGGCGACGCGCTCATGGAAGTGGAGACCGACAAGGCCACGATGGAGGTCGAAGCCGCCCATGACGGGTACCTGACCGACCTTCAGGCGACCGAGGGCGAGGCCGTGCCCGTGGGCAATGTCGTGGCGCTGATTTCCGAGACGCCTGAAGGCTCCGGGAACGCACCACGGGAGACCCCGGCGCAAGGCCGGGGCACCGGGGCGACGGATGGCGACTGTGCGTCGCTGCCAGAGGGCCGCCAGATCATCATGCCCGCGCTCGGCATGGCGCAGGACAGCGCGCTGATCGTGGGCTGGTCGGTCAAGCCCGGCGACAAGGTCGGCGCGGACGACGTGCTGCTGGAGGTCGAGACGGACAAGTCCACCATGGAGGTGCCCGCAGGCCATGACGGCTACCTTGCCGCCGTGCTCGCTGCCGAGGGCGAAGACGTGCCGGTCGGCGAAGTGATCGCGATCATCTCCGCCGAAAAGCCCGATACGCCCGTGCAGCGCACCCGCGCCGACGCCCCTGCCCCCGTTGCCGCGCCAGCTGCCAAGGACGACGCCCCGGCGCAGGACGCCCCGGAACCGGCACCCGCCAAGACACCAACCGCGGCGCCCCAACCCGCCCCCGCCCCAGCGGCGGGCGACCGGATCCTCGCCTCGCCCAAGGCGCGCTACATCGCGGCGCAGGAAGGGCTCGATCTGGCGCGGCTGGTGGCCCAGGGCATTGCACAGCCGTTCCACGTGGCGGATCTCGACACGCTGCGCGCCCTGCCCGCGGACATCCCTTCCGCCGCGCCGGCCGCTGCAAAGGGCGCGACGGCACAGCGCGTGACCGCCGATGTGCCTGCCGCCGATTTCGCGGCCTTCGCGGCGTGGCTGGCAGAGGACGGCGTTGGCACCGATGCGGCCCTGGCGAGCTTCGCTGCCGCAGCCCTGCACGGGGCGGCCGGCACGGCGGGCGCGGTTGCGGTGGAACGGCCCGGCGCGGACGCGACCGTGTTCGCCCCGCAGCCCGGCCAGCCCATGGGTACGCTGGAACCCGCCGACACTTCCCCGGCGCTGGTGTTGCGCGACATGCGCCGCACCGCGATCCGCAGCGTGGCACTGGGGGCCGAAGCCGTTCCAGTGCTCATCCTGACAACCGAAGGCGACCGGCTTTGCCTCACGCTCGAAGGGCAGTTGCCCCCGGCGCAGGCCATTGCGATGATCGATGCCATCGCCGCGCGGCTGGCGGACCCGCTGCGCCACATTCTCTGACCGACAGGACCGATCATGGACCATACCGACCTCTATATCGACGGCACCTGGCGCCCCGGCGCATCCGGCGCGCGGTTCGACGTCATCAACCCGGCGACGGAGCAGCCCATCGCCTCGGTCGCGTCGGCCGAGATCGCCGATGCCGACGCCGCCCTTGACGCAGCGCAGGCGGCCTTTGCCGACTGGGCGGGCCGCAAGCCGCGTGAACGGGCCGAGGTGCTGCGCAAGGCGTGGGAACTCATGACCGCGCGGCTGGATCATTTCGCCCATCTCATCACGCTCGAAAACGGCAAGGCAGGCAATGATGCACGGGGCGAGGCCGCCTATGCCGCCGAATTCTTCCGCTGGTTTTCCGAAGAGGCCGTGCGCGCCGACGGGATGATCACGCACGCCCCGGCGTCGGGCGCGCGCATCGTCGTGCAGCACAAGCCCGCAGGCATCGCCGTGCTGGTCACGCCGTGGAACTACCCGGCCGCCATGGGCACCCGCAAGATCGCCCCGGCGCTGGCCGCAGGCTGCCCCGTCATCATCAAGCCCGCCGCGGAAACGCCGCTGACCATGCTGGCGCTGATGCCGCTGCTGGAAGAAGCCGGGGTGCCCAAGGGGCTGGTGAACGTTCTGCCGACCACCAGCGCAGGCAAGATCGTCGATCACATGATGCATGACCCGCGCGTGCGGGTCATCAGCTTTACCGGCTCGACCGCGGTCGGACGCAAGCTGCTGAAAGGCGCCGCCGACCAGGTGCTGAAACCGGCGATGGAACTGGGCGGCAACGCGCCGCTCATCGTGTTCGAGGACGCGGACCTGGACACAGCCGTGGACGGCGCGATGCTGGCCAAGATGCGCAACCTCGGCTCCGCCTGCACCGCGGCCAACCGCTTCTACATCCACGACGCGGTGCATGACGCATTTACCGAGAAGTTCACCGCCCGCATGGCGGCACTCAAGATGGGCGACGGTACCGATCCGTCCGTGGACGTGGGCGCGCTGGTCAATGCCGACACGCGCGACAAGGTGGCCCATTTCGTCGAGGACGCGGTCACGAAGGGCGCGAAGCTGCACCTGGGCGGGCAGTTGCCGAACGGGCCGGGGTTCTTCTACCCGCCCACCGTGATGACCAATGTGTCCGAAGACGCCGAATGCATGCATGACGAGATCTTCGGCCCCGTCGCCGCGATCCAGTCCTTCACCGACCAGGAGGACGTGATCCGCCGCGCCAACGACACGGAATACGGGCTGGTGGCCTATGTCTTCAGCCAGAACATGAAGCGCGCGATGCAGGTCTGCGAGCGGCTGGAATACGGGATGGTCGGGCTCAACCGCGGGCTCGTGTCCGACCCGGCGGCGCCCTTCGGCGGGGTCAAGCAATCCGGGCTCGGGCGCGAGGGCGGGCATGAAGGCATGCTCGAATTCATGGAAGCGCAATACATCTCGGCCGACTGGTAAGGGGAACGACATGGAGATCACGGCAAGCCCGGCGACCCGCGCCCATGCCGCGCGGCAGGGCGTGGATATCGACACGGTGGCCAAGGCCACGGGCCGCAGCGCCATCGCGCGCGAGGACGTGGACCGGCACCTGCGCGGCGAAACCGCCGGGGCCGCGGCACCGTCAGGGCCGGACCCGTCACGCTACTGGGCGGTGGATCACGCGGCCCATGGCCCGGTGGCGGAGGAAGACATGCCGCGACTGGCACAGGTCACCGCGGCGAACCTGTCGGCGGCGCACGGGCTGATCCCCAGCGTCACCCACCACGACCGCGCCGACATGCGCGGGGTGGAAGCCGCCCGGGCGCGGCTGAAGGCGGAGGCCGCGGAACGGGGAGTGAAGCTGACGGCCCTGGCATTCCACGTCAAGGCGCTGGCGCGCTGCCTGCGGGATTTCCCGCGCTTCAACGCGTCGCTGTCGCCGGACGGCACGAGCCTGACGCTGAAGGACTACGTGCATGTCGGGATCGCCGTGGACAGCCCGCACGGGCTGATGGTGCCGGTGATCCGCGATGCCGACCGCAAGGGCCTGTGGACCATCGCCGCCGAGATCACGGACCTTGCGGGGCGCGCTCAGACCCGCAAGATCCGGGGCGACGAGATGGGCGGCGCATCCATGACCATCTCGAACCTCGGGGGGTTGGGCGGCAGCGCCTTCACCCCCATCGTGAATCCGCCGGAACTGGCGATACTCGGGCTGACACGGACCGAAACCGTGCCGGTCTGGGATGGCGAGACATGGGCGCCGGTCCCCATGGTGCCGCTGGACCTGACCTATGACCACCGCGTCATCAACGGCGCCGATGCCGCACGGTTCTGCACCCGTTACGCTGCGCTGATCGCCGATCCGCGCCGGATCATGGTCTGACGCATCCGCCATCGGCTGCCCCCGGTCCCGGCACAAGGCCGGGGTCGGGCTATGCACACCGGCAGGATTCAGGCGGTTGACGCAAAGGCGCCACCGCCGTCCGGATAGCCCGCCTATCCTTAAGAAGGGCTGCACCATACCGAGGTGCCCCCTACTAAACCCTTGCAGAGGGTGAGAAAACAGAGCGTCAAGGTTAATGTCACGGCAGGTTCCGAAACAGGGATGACATGCCATGACGACCACCACCCACCCCATCCGCGCTGCCGCTCAGACCCGCCGCATCCAGCTTGCCGCGAAATCGGCAATGGATCGCATGCTCGCCGCACTGGCGCTGGTCATGCTGGCGCCGTTGCTGGTCGTCGTGGCGGTTGCGATCCGGCTGGACAGCCGTGGCCCTGTCCTGTTCCGGCAGGCGCGCACGGGACAGAACGGGCGCGTGTTCCAGATCCTCAAGTTCCGCTCGATGACCGTCGGTGCCGGGCTGGCACAGGCGACGCGCAACGACGCGCGGGTCACGCGCGTAGGCCATTGGCTGCGCCGCACCTCCATCGATGAACTGCCGCAATTGTGGAACGTGCTGCGCGGCGACATGGCACTGGTCGGCCCCCGCCCCCATGCAACCGCCCATGACGCGCATTACGCGCCGCAGATCGCCAATTACGCGCGGCGCTATGCCGTGAAACCGGGCCTGACCGGCTGGGCGCAGATCAACAACGCCCGCGGCGAGACCGATACGCTCGACAAGATGGCGCGGCGCGTGGCCCTCGATATCGACTATATCGAAGGCTGGACCCTGCACCGTGACATCATGATCCTGGCGCTGACGCCGATCCGCCTGCTCGTCGCCCGCGACGCGTATTGATCGCGGGCCGCCCGGTCAGTTCAGCGATGCGTCGAACTGCACAAGGCTGCGGTCCGTATCGGCAGTGGGCTGCACGGCGATCTTCGCATTCCCTATGCCCGGGCCCGAGAACTCGATCTGCGGGTTCGTGACTTCGTCGGGTCCGGGCGCGATATTATACCCCGCCTCCGTCAGCGCAATGTTCCACGACTCCATCAGGGCGCCCACATCTTCGCCGGTAACGAACGCGAAGATCCGCGTCGACGACCCGATCGCGCGGTCCACGGTGATCTCCATGTCGGTCGGCAGGGTGATTTCGGCCGGAATCCAGTCCTGCGCCTGCTGCGCCCAAAGCACCATGGCCGAGCAAAGCGTCAGCGTGGCTGCAAGCGGCGCCGCGGCCACGCGTGCCGGTGCGAAGATGTCCATGTCGTGCTCCTGTTATCCTGCTCCCACGACAATAAGCGTTCGCGCAGGATGTTCAAACGTCCAAGCGGCTTTTTGCCGGTCGGTCAGACCCCCAGCCAGCGGGCCGCAAGCGCAGCATCGAGCGTGCTCATGGACCCCGCCCAAACCGTGCGCCCCTTGTCGAGGATCACGCCGCGATCCGCCACGCCCCCGAGTTCCTTCAGGCTCTTGTCCACCAGCAGAATCCCCAGGCCAGCATCCCGGCGCAGCGCCGCGATGGCGGCCCAGATTTCCGCGCGCACGGTGGGCGCCAGCCCTTCGGTCGCCTCGTCGAGGATCAGCAGCCGCGGGTTGGTCATCAGCGCCCGCCCGATCGCCAGCATCTGCTGCTCGCCCCCAGAGAGAGTGCCCGCGCGCTGTCCCATCCGTTCGCCGAGCCGCGGGAACAGGCCGGTCACGCGGGTCATGTCCCACGGGCCGGGCCGGGCGGCGGCGATCAGGTTCTCGCGCACGGTGAGCGGCGCGAAGCAGCGCCGCCCCTCAGGCACCAGCCCCACGCCCATCCGCGCGATCCGGTGGGGTGCCAGACCCGACACTTCGTGCCCGTCGAGGAATATTTCCCCCGCGCGGTTGGGCAGCAGCCCGCAGATCGTGCGGATGGTCGTGGTCTTGCCCATCCCGTTGCGCCCCATGAGCGCGGTCACGCCCCCGGCATCGACGCGCAGGTCGACACCGAACAGCGCCTGGGACGCGCCATAAAGCGCGGTCACGCCGCGCAGATCCAGCAGCGGCGCGGTCACGGTCCGTCCTCCCCCAGATATGCACGGCGCACGTCGCGGTCGCCGCGGATCGCGTCGGGCGGGCCGGTGGCGACGATCCGGCCCTCGACCAGCACGCTGATCCGGTCGGCCAGCCGGAACACCGCGTCCATGTCGTGTTCGACCAGCAGGATCGGCGCCTCGACGCGCAGGGTGTCCAGTGTCCGGGTCAGTGCAGCGCTGCCATCCGTGCCAAGCCCGGCCAGCGGTTCGTCCATCACGAACAGACGCGGGCGCAGCACCAGCGCCATGGCCAGTTCCAGCCTCCGCCGTTGGCCGTGCGACAGCGCCGCGACCTGCGTCGCCGCCTCGCCGGTCAGGCCAGTGCGGGCCAGCGCCGCACGCGCGGGTGCCAGAAGCGCCGGATCGCGCAAGGCCGGGCGCCAGAACCGCCACAGCCCGCGCTGCGCCCCGGCCACGCCCAGCACGACATTCTGCAGCACCGTCATATCCATCGCCAACGCCGAGATCTGGAAGGTCCGCGCCAGTCCAAGCCGCGCGCGACCGGCGGTATCCATCGCCGTTACATCCTGCCCGGCAATCGCCACGCGCCCCGCATCGGGCCGCAGCGCGCCCGAGATCTGGCCGATCAGCGTGGACTTGCCCGCGCCGTTGGGCCCGATAAGCGCGTGGATCTCGCCCGCATGCAGATCGAGGCTGACATCGTCGGTCGCCTGCAAGGCGCCGAACCGCTTGCGCAAACCCGTGACTTCGAGGATCGCTCCGGGTTCAGTCATGGGCCACCGGGCGCCCCGCCAGCGCCCCGATCAGCCCGCCGCGTGCGAACAGCACCACCGCCAGCAGCGCGGCCCCGAGCGCGATCTGCCAGTATTCGCTGATCCCGCCAAGGTAGTGTTCCAGCGTCACCAGCAGGATCGCGCCCGCCACAGGCCCGTAAAGCCGCGCAACGCCGCCCAGCACGACGATCACGATCAGTTCGCCGCTGGTCTGCCAGCTCAGCATCGACGGGCTGACGAAGCGGTTGAGATCGGCGAACAGCGCCCCCGCCAGCGCCGTGACGGCACCCGAGATCACGAACGCCACGAGCCGCAGCCGGAACGGCCGCGCGCCTACCGCGTCCAGCCGTGCAGGGCTTTGCCGTGCGGCGGCCAGCGCCAGCCCGAAGGGCGACGCCTTGATCCGGGCCATGGCCCAGATCACCGCCATCAGCACGGCATAGGCGAGCAGGAAGAACTGCAAGGGGTCCAGCGTGTTCAGCCCCGGAAACCCGTTGCGCACCCAGATCGACAGCCCGTCCTCCCCGCCATAGGTTGGCGAGGAGACGGCGAAATAGAAACACATCTGCCCGAAGGCGAGCGTCAGCATGATGAAATAGACGCCCGACGATCGCAGCGACAGTGCCCCGATCAGAGCGGCCATCAGCGCCCCGCCCGTGATGGCCACCAGCCAGATCACCGGCATGGATTTCGTCCCCGGCAGATCCCACAACGGCAGCGGCGTGAAGGTCTGCGCATGATGGGCGAGGATACCCATGGCATACCCGCCAAGCCCGAAGAACACCGCGTGACCGAGGCTGACAAGGCCACCGGTCCCGAGCGCGAGGTTCAGCCCGACCCCTGCCAGCGCAAGGATCGCCGCGCGGGTGGCCAGCGTGATGGTGAACGGCTCCCCCGCCCAATGCGCCCAGAGCGGCACGCCAAGCAGCAGCACCGCCAGCGCGGCATTGACGATGCGCTCGCGTCCCATGTCAGGCCCGCCCGTACAGGCCCGCGGGACGGACGAGCAGCACCAGCGCCATCAGCACGTAGATCGCCACGGATGCGAGCGCCGAGCCCACCGTCGCCGCCTGCTGCTGGCCCACGAGGGGCTGCATGAGTATCGGCATGAAGACCCGCCCGGCGGTGTCGGTCAGACCGACCAGCAGCGCACCGACAAAGGCGCCGCGGATCGATCCGATCCCGCCGATCACGATGACCACGAAGGCGAGGATCAGGACAGGCTCGCCCATCCCCACCTGCACCGACTGGATCGCGCCCACCAGCGCCCCCGCCAGCCCCGCGAGCGCGGCGCCAAGCGCGAACACCAGCGTGTAGAGCCGCGAGATATCCACGCCGAGCGCCGCGATCATCTCGCGGTCGGCCTCTCCGGCGCGGATGCGGATGCCGAGCCGCGTGCCCGCGATCAGCCAGGCCAGCCCGCCCGCGACGGCCAGCCCGACGGCGATCACCGCCAGCCGGTACCGCGGATAGTCGATCCCGCCGGGAAGCCGCACCGGGCCGGCCAGCCACGCCGGCACATCGAGGTAAAGCGGGAACGACCCGAACAGCCAGCGCGTGCCTTCGGACAGGATCAGGATCAGCGCGAAGGTCGCCAGCACCTGGTCGAGATGGTCGCGCGCGTAAAGCCGCCGGATCACCGTCACCTCGATCAGCGCACCCGCCGCCGCCGCCGCCGCCAGCGCCGCCATCAGCGCCAGCAGGAAAGATCCGGTAAATCCCGCCACCGAAGCGGCGGCAAATGCCCCGATCATGTAGAGCGAGCCGTGAGCGAGGTTGATCAGACCCATCACGCCGAAGATCAGGGTCAGCCCCGCGGCCATCAGGAACAGCATCACCCCGAATTGCAGACCGTTGAGAAGCTGCTCCAGCAGCAGGACGGTGCTCATGTCGCGGCGGGACGTGTCATCGGGCGGGGCAGCGCATCACTCCATCGGGCATTCGGCGGCATAGGCGTCGCCGTGATCGCGCAGCGCCGTTGTCACGATCCGGTTGGTGAAGATCTCGCCGTCCTGAATCACTTCGCGCACATAGATGTCCTGGATCGGATGCTGGTTCGTGTTGAACCGGAACGCACCGCGCGTGCTGTCGAAATCGGCTTCCCGCAGGGCCGCGCGGAACGCGTCGCGATCGGCGACATCGGCCTTTTCCATGGCACTGATCAGAAGGTTCGCCGTGTCGAAGCCTTGGCTCGCATAAAGCGACGGCAGCCGCCCGTACTCGGCTTCGAAGCTTCCCACGAAGGCCGCATTGGTCGGATTGTCGAGATCCGGGGACCATTGCGAGGTATTGCGCACCCCGAGCGCCGCGGCGCCCACGGCCTGAAGGATGCCCTGGTCAAAGCTGAAGGCCGGGCCGATCACGGGCATGTCCACGCCGCTGTCGGAATATTGCTTGAGAAACGAAATTCCCATGCCGCCCGGCAGGAAGAAGAACACGCTGTCCGCGCCGCTCGCGCGGATCTGCGCGATCTCGGCCGCGTAATCGGTCTGGCCGAGCGTGGTGTAAAGCTCCCCCGCCAGCTCGCCCGTGTAGAACCGCTTGAACCCCGTCAGCGCGTCCTGCCCGGCTGGATAGTTCGGCGCGAGGATGAAGCTATTGGCCAGCCCCGCGGAATTGGCATAGGCACCGGCAGCTTCGTGCAGGTTGTCGTTCTGCCACGCGACGTTGAAATAGTCCGGATGGCAGCCGGCACCCGCCAGTTGCGACGGCCCGGCATTGGGCGACAGGTAGAACTTGCCCTGCGCCAGCGCCGACGGGATCACCGCCATGGCGATGTTGGAGAAGATGATCCCGGTCATGACATCGACCTCTTCGGCCTGGATCAGCTTGTCGGACAACTGCACGGCGATATCGGGTTTCTGCTGGTCATCCTCGACGATCACCTCGATGGGTGCGCCGGCCTGCTTGACCGCCAGCAGGAAGCCGTCGCGCACGTCGATGCCAAGCCCCGCGCCACCGCCCGACAGGGTGGTGATCATGCCGACCCTGAGAGCTTCTTCAGCGGCGCCCGCACCCCCGAAGGCCATCGTCGCGGTCAGCACCGCCGCCATTAAACCCTTGCGTGTCATCCCGTTGCATCCCCCGTCCGGATTGTCCGTATCGTTGCCGGGGACGCTATGCCACCCGGTCCCGGCCCGCAAGTATCGAGCGGCACCCGCACGCAGTGGAATGGAGGTCAGTCGCGCCGGCGCGCGCCGCGCGTTCAGTTGCCCGGCATCGCCGCGCAATGCCCGCCCGCCGAGGCCTGGCCCGAACCAAGCGCCAGCGCCGGGGGCGCCCGATACGGGTTCAACCCCGCACCGCCTGCAAGGTCCGCCAGAACCACAGCCGCGATGAAGGCCACGGCCAGCCCCGCTGTCAGGTGCCGTGTCATGGGCGTGCCTCCAGCCCCGCAAGCGGGCGAAGACGCACGCCCAGCACCGCCCCCGCGAAGGCCGCGGCGAACCACGCCCAGCCATGCAGGCTGCCGGTGGAAATGCCGCTGAAGAACGCGCCCACGTTGCAGCCGAACGCCAGCCGCGAGGTGTAGCCCAGCAGGAACCCCGCGATGATCGTGCAAATCCACGCCCGCGCCGGATAGGACGGCAGCGCCTGCGCCAGCCCGCCGCGCCATGCCGCCACAAGGGCGGCCCCCGCGATGATCCCGATATTGGTCAGCGACGTGACATCGGTCAGCACGCTTGCCGCAAGCCGGTCCGCGTTGCCGGGCGCCGCCCAGAAGGGCGAGGCGGTCACATCGATACCCAGCGCAACGGCCCCTTTCGCCGCCCAGAGGCCAAGACCGTAGACCACCCCCCATGGCTGGCCCGCGACGGCGAGGTTGGCCAGCGCCAGAAGCGCCACGACGACAGCCGCGATCCACAGGCGCCGCACCGGCAGCTTCCGATGTTCGGGCGCCGCGCGCCACCACACGATGCCCGCCACACCGGCCAGCAGCGCCAGCGTGACGACCAGCCCGCCCGCGCCGCGGAACACCACCACGGGCGCCGTGCCAAGATCGGTCCACCACAACAGATGCGACGCGCCCGCAAAGCTGCCGATCGCGAAGAACGGCAGCGCCACGAGACTGACCGGGTTTCCGCTGCCGGCGTTCACCAGTGTGCCGGACCCGCAGCCCAGCACCACCTGCATGG
Source organism: Meridianimarinicoccus zhengii (assembly GCF_003254465.1). GTDB lineage: Bacteria > Pseudomonadota > Alphaproteobacteria > Rhodobacterales > Rhodobacteraceae > Meridianimarinicoccus > Meridianimarinicoccus zhengii. The sequence goes on along the minus strand of NZ_QDFI01000008.1, from coordinate 43,780 downwards.
CTGCACCGAACACGAAGGCGCCGCCCAGCATGGCGAACCCCACCGGCGCATGGGCACCGGTCAGCTCTCCGGGGTGGGAGGCCAGCAGCGGGATGGCAACCACCGCCACGATGGCGATCGCGACAAGCTGCGCAAGGATGCCCGCCGGGTCGCGGCGCAGAATCATGGCCCGCCACGGCCCGGCGAAGCCGAACCGCAACCCTTCGAGCACGATCCCGAAGCCCAGCCCGATGGCCAGCAGCAGCCCGAACCGCGCCCCCGCGAACAAGGCCACGGCCAGAACAAGCGTCGCTGCCGCCCCCAAGAGGGCGGCGCGCTGTCCGGTATTGGCGGCGGGTGAAGCCGTCTGCGTCATCGCCATGGGATCAGAACACGTTCCGGATCTGGAACCACAGGTTTTGCAGCAGGCCGGGCACGTTCGCCATGTCATGGCCCGCGTTGGACCAGCCGACCATCGATTCCGGGTACAGCTTCACGTTCTCGATGCCCGCAAGTTCGCTTAGCGCGAACCAGTTGGTCGCCGCCCAGTGCCCGGTATTGCAGAAACTCACGATCTGCTCTTCGCCGGTGAAACCCTGTTCGGCGGCAAGGCTGCGCGCGGCATCCGCATCGACGATGGCGGGGCCGCCGCCGAACCAGCCCGCATGTTCGAAGTATTTCGACTGCGGCAGCGTACCGGGACGCGCCGCGGCCCCGTGTGCCGTGCGGCCGGACCAGAAATCCTCGGGCCGCGCATCCAGCAGCAGCGCATCGTCGCGCCCGTCCACGATGGCGAGGACATCGGCCTCCGTGGCCAGCCACCGGTCCGAGAAATTCACGGTGATGTCCGACGCGGCCGGGGTCACGGAATCCGACGCCACCGGCAGTTCCGCCGCCGTCCAGGCGTTCATACCGCCGTTCAGGATTGCCAACTGGCTCACGCCGCTGGATTTCAGCGTCCAGTAAACCCGCGCGGCGGCCCCGAAATCGGTTTCGTTCGCGCCCTGGTGGACGATCACGGTGGGCCGGTCAGGGGTCACGCCAAGCCCGCGCAGCACTTCTGTCAGGCGGTCCTCGGGCGGCAGCTGGCCGGGGTTCTCGGCAGGCCCGCGAAACAGGCCATAGGGCGCGCTCACGGCACCGGGAACATGCCCGCCACCGTAGCCATCGCCATCGCCTGCCCGGATATCGAGCACGAGCGGTGCGGCATCTCCGGACGTCGCGGCGGACAGATCCTGCGGGGCGATGAGCGGGCCGAAGCCCTCCTGCGCGGCGGCAGGCAGCGCCAGCGTCAGCGCGATCATCGAGGCCATAAGGTGTTTCATGCGAACCTCCTTTGCGGGGTCGGAATGGGACAGGCAGTTGCCGTGCAGCTCGCGCGTCGGTGTGTCGATTTCAAGATACACTCCGTTTCCCGACGCGGGACAGGATCGCGTCTTTTTCGCCATGGCGCAAGCTAACCGGAACACATCGCCGGGATAACGGGCTTGGATAGGGAAACTATTCCACGCGGTCCCGCGATGTGCGTCGTACCGCCTTATTTTCGGCATCCGCGCCAGCATGGGACAACACCGCGCACAGGTCGCGCACCCGGTCGGCATTGTCCGCCGCACGCCGCCCATCCGCATTGAAGAGGTTGTTCTCGAACCCGACGCGCAGCTTGCCGCCAAGACCGTGGGCGGCTGCAAGGCAGGCGGTTTCGTCCGGACCGAAGGCGCAAACGGCCCAGTCGGCACCGGGTATCCGTTCCATCAGCCGGGCGTGGGGTGCGGCGAGCTCCGCGGGCGCGGCGCGTTGTCCGTCCGTGTAGCGGCCCAGCACCAGAAGTACCTGCACCGGACCGTCCGGTACGATCCCCGCCGCCCGTGCTGCTGCCAGCCGGTCCATGTCGGTCAGATCATAGAGAATGTGCTGCACCGCGCACCCCCGCGCCGCGCAATCGTGGTAGAAACCGCGCGCGGCGGCGGCATCGTTGTCGGCCATCATCTCGCGCAGCGCGACGGACACGGATACCGCGCCCGGCACTGCCGCCACGACGGCACGCTGCTGCGCGGGGGTGTACCGCCCCTGTGCTTCGGTGGTGATCTGCGCAGCCATGCCGGGGACGGCGCAGGCCAGCTCCGCCAGCAATTCTGCGTAAAGCCCGGCATCGAGCACGTGTCGCCCCGCCCGGTCGCGCACATGGGCGTGGATGCCGTCCGCCCCCGCGTCGAAACACGCCCGCGCCGTCGTCACAATCTGAGGGATGGTCACGGGCAATGCCGGATGGTCGGCACGGGTCCTGGTGGCGCCGTTCGGGGCGACCATGATCCGCGGCAAGGGCGTCACGCGGCGAGCCCGACCCCGGCCTCGACGAGCGCGCGGTCGATGGCCTGCGCCAGCAGGTCCGCTACCGTGTCGATCTGCGCCTGTTCGATGATGAAGGGCGGGGCCAGCAGCACGTGATCGCCGCGACGTCCATCGATGGTGCCGCCCATCGGGTAGCACATCAGCCCCGCGTCCATCGCCGCCGCCTTGATCCTCTTGTGCAGCCGCAAAGCGGGGTCGAACGGCGTCTTGGTCCCGCGGTCAGCCACGAGTTCGATGCCGCGGAACAGGCCCCGCCCCCGGATATCGCCCACATGGGGATGCGCGCCCAGCCGGTCCCGCAGCGCCGCGTCCAGCGCGGCCCCCTTGTCGCGCACCGACACCATCATCCCCGGCGCGGTCAGCTTGCCAAGCACGGCATCCGCCGCAGCCATCGCCATCGGATGCCCGATATAGGTGTGCCCGTGCTGGAAGAAGCCCGACCCCTTGGCGATCGTGTCGTGGATCGCGGCGGTGCAGAGCATCGCGCCCACGGGCTGGTAGCCCGCGCCAAGCCCCTTGGCGATGGTCAGGATGTCGGGGGTTACCCCGTCCTCCGCGCAGGCAAACAGGTGCCCCGTTCGCCCCATGCCGCACATGATCTCGTCAAGGATCAGCAGCACACCGTGGCGGTCGCAGATCTCGCGGATGCGCTTGAGGTAGCCCGGCACCGCGGGCACCGCGCCCGCCGTGGCGCCCACGACCGGCTCCGCGATGAAGGCGGCGACCGTGTCGGGGCCGAGGCGCTGAAGTTCGGTTTCCAGTTCGTCCGCCACGCGCAGCCCATACGCCTCCGCCGTCTCGTCGGCACGCTGGTCGCGATAGGCGTAGCAGGGCGCGATATGGCTGGTTTCGACCATCAGCGGCGCGAAGGGTTCACGGCGCCACATGTTGCCGCCCGCCCCCAGCGCGCCCAGCGTGTTGCCGTGATAGCTTTGCCGCCGCGCGACGATGCGGTGCCGGGACGGTGCGCCCCGTTCCAGGTGATACTGCCGCGCGAGCTTGATCGCGGCTTCCACCGCCTCGGACCCGCCGGAGACGGGATAGACCCGCGCGAGCCCCGCGGGCGCATGGGCGATCAGGCGTTCGGCCAAGCGTTCAGCCGGTTCCGACGTGAAGAACCCGGTATGGGCAAAGGCGAGCCGGTCCAGTTGCCCGTGCAGCGCGGCCTTCACCTCCGCGTCGGAATGACCGAGGCAGGACACCGCCGCACCGCCGCAGGCATCGAGATACCGCTTGCCGGCGGCATCGATCAGATAGCAGCCCTCGCCCGCGACGGCGGTGGGCAGGGTGGCGTTGCAGGCGCGGTGGAACAGGGCGGACATCCGGGCGACTCCGATGGCGAATTGGTGGCGGGACGGTGCCACCACCAGACGTGCATCGCAAAGACATTCGCACGAAGCGGCGTGGGCATCGGCAACGTGTCACCAAGACCGCACAGGTCCGGCGCGACCGGACTGTTACACCGCAGGCTCCGAAGCCCCGAGCCGATCCGCCGCGCTTTCCAGCACCTCGCGCAGGAGCGGGTTGGGAAAGCGCCGCGCCACGGTGACGGCGAGGAACGTCTCGATGATGCCCAGCGGGATCGGGGCGGCACATAGCGCGCCGGTCGCCAGTTCGTCCTGCACGACGATGGGCGGCACAAGCGCCAGCCCCAGCCCGTCGCGCGCGAGAAGCCGCATCATCGCCATGTCGTCAACCTCCGCCGCGATCTGGGGGCGCAGGCCCGTCCGATCCGCCCAGGCGTCGAAATCGGCGCGCAGGGCACTATCGAGCGTGGGCAGGATCAGCGGCACGTCCCGCAGCCCTGAGGGGTCGCCATCATCCACCCCCGAAAGATGCGCGGGCGTTCCGAAAAGCCCCACCTGCTGGGCCGCGATCCGGTGGGTGACGAACGGCAGACCCGCATCGCGGGCCGGCGGGCGGTTGGTCAGCACCACGTCGAGGCTAAGATCCGACAGCGCTGCGTAAAGCTCCCGCGCGGACCCGGCCCGCAGCACGATCTCCACATCCGCCCGTCCGAACAGCGGCCGCAGGAACCCGGTCTGGAAATTGCGCGACAGCGTGGCGAGCGAGCCGACCCGCAACGGCCGGCGCACCTGGCCGGTCTGCGCCAGCGTACCCAGCAACTCCGCGCCGGTGGCGAAGATCGTGTCGGCATGGTCGAGCGCGATGCGCCCGGCCTCCGTCAGGTGCAACTGCCGCCCGCGCCGGTCGAACAGCGCATGGCCGAGTCGTGCCTCGAGCGTCCTGATCTGGCTCGACAGCGCCGATTGCGACAGGTTCAGCCGTTCCGCAGTGCGGGTCAGGTTCCCGTCATGGGCCACGGCCCAGAAATACCGCAGGTGATGATAGTTCAGATCGTTCATCGTTCTATTATCGCGAACGTAATGCGCGAAACAATGTATTTTTCTTCATGCAGCAGGGCCGCATATCCCCCTCAAGTCATTTGACACAGGAGACGCCCGATGCCGCAATACGCCCTGCCCCTGTTCGCCCCGGCGCTGATGCTGATCGCCGCCCTTGCACTGGCGCGCTGGCCCGCACCGCGCGGTCACTGGATGCTGCGCCTGCCCGAATGGGCGGTGATGGCCAGCACCGTGATCGCCGTCGTGGTCACGCTTGGCCTGATCGTCGCGGGTCCGGGCACCGGACCGACGGTCGGGATCGCCGGGATCGGCCTGTCTGCCCGCGTGGACAGCGTCAGCGTGGCGATGTTCGCGCTGGTGTGCTTCATCGGCTGGGTCGTGCTGCGGTATGCCCGCACCTACACCGATGGCGAGGCGCGGCAGAACGCCTTCATGGCGTGGATGGCGGCAGCACTTGCGGCGGTGATGGGGCTGGTGACGGCTGGCAACCTCGGGCAGTTGCTGCTGGCCTGGGTGGCGGTGGGCTTCGCGCTCGACCGGCTGCTGCTGTTCTACCCGGACCGGATCGCGGCGCAGCGCGCGGCGCGGAAAAAGGCGCTGACCGGGCTTGCAGGCAGCTTCGCGCTGCTGGCGGCGGCGGCGCTGCTGATCGTGGCCTATGGCACCGGCGATGTCGCCACCATCGCGACCATGGCGCGCACCGGCATCGGCGGCGCACCCGCGCTTCTGGCGGCCGGATTGCTGGCGCTGGCCGCGATCCTGAAATCCGCGCAGTTCCCCAGCCATGGCTGGCTGACCGAGGTGATGGAGGCGCCCACCCCCGTCTCGGCCCTGCTGCATGCCGGGGTGGTCAATGCGGGTGGGTTCCTGCTGATCCGCTTTGCCGACGTGATGCTGACCGCGCCGGGCGTGCTGGCCGCGCTCGTGATGATCGGCGGGTTCAGCGCGCTGTTCGGCGGGCTGGTCATGCTGACCCAGCCGGCGGTGAAGACCGCGCTCGCATGGTCCACGCTGGCGCAGATGGGCTTCATGCTGCTCCAGTGCGGGCTGGCCCTGTTTCCGCTGGCGCTGCTGCACATTCTGGCCCATTCGCTCTACAAGGCGCATGCGTTCCTCGGCTCGGGCAGCGCCGTGACCGCCGTCGCCTCGATCCGCAGGCCCGGGCCGGTCGCGGTGCCCGATGGATGGGCCGTGGCGCGGGCCTTTGCCCTTGCGCTGGCGATCTACGGCGTGATCGGCGCGCTGTTCGGTTTCGCAGGCAAGCCGCCGCAGGCCATCGCACTGGGGGCGATCCTCGTCTTCGGGGTGGCATACCTAGTCGCGCAAGGTCTGGCGGATGCCGCCCCACGCGCCCTGACCCGGCGCACGGCGCTGGCCTCCGTCGCCGCGACGCTGAGCTACTTCGCCCTTCAGGTCATCGCCATCAAGCTGACCGCCGACGCGCTGCCGGCAACGCCCGCACCGGGGCCGCTCGAATGGGCGCTGATGGTGCTTGCGATCCTCAGCTTCGGCGCGGTTGCCGTGGCGCAGGCGCTGTTCCCGCTTTGGGCCGGGCATCCGGCGGCGGCGGGGCTGCGCGTCCACCTGCTGAACGGGCTTTACGTGAACGCTGTGTTCGACCGGCTGATCGGCGGCTGGCGGACCACCAACCGGACCTGAGGGGAAAGATCATGGACAAGCTGACGATGGAAAGCTTCGACGGCACCAGCCTCGAGATCTTCGCCATGGCCGACCGGGCCGGGCGGCAGATTCCCCCGCTGTGGCCGCTGACCGAAAGCGTGGCGGTGAACCCCTTCATGGGGCAGGCGGGCGATACGCTGGCGCTCACGGCGGCACGGATGGCGCGCGTGGCTGGCATCCGGGTGACGGCCCCGCGTGCCACGATCCGGTCCAAGCTCGCGTCAGGGGCCATCACGGCGGATGACCTGCAGGCGGCGCTCGATGCCGCGCCCCAAGGCGGGCCGCTGACCGTCGGCGCATTGCGCGCCGCGGCGGAGCGCACGGTCAACGACCCGGACCCGCTGCCGACCATGGCCGATCTTGCCGCCAAGGTGACGGGCGTGGACTGGCCTGGGCTCGTGGCAGAGCGGATCGGCCTTTGGGCCGCGGGGCATTTCGATGCCGGCCAGGCGCTCTGGCCCGCACCCGACATCGGTGCCTATGCCGCGTGGAAGGCGCACGCACAGCGCGATGTGACGCCCGAACTGCACGGTCTTTCCGGGTTCTGCGGATACGTCACCGACATGCCGCCCACGGCGCGGGTGGCACTGGCCGTCTGTGCGCGGGAACTGGGCCTGTCGGCGGACACGGCGGAACATTACTTCCACCGCCTGCTGGTCGATCTGGGCGGCTGGGCGCAACTGGCCCGGCGACCCGGATGGCAGGCAGAGCAGGCAGGCGGCAGCGATCCGACCCTGACGGACCTGCTGACCGCCCGGCTGGTGTGGGAAGCTGCCCTTTGGTCGCTGCACAAGCCCGCGCTGGCCGCGGCGTGGGAGACCGCCAAGGCCGCCTATGCTGCCCCGCTGGAACCGGACACCGATCAGGTCATCGACGCGATCCTGCAGGATGCCGCCGACCGCGCCGCGCAACGCGAACTCGCCGCGGGCTTTGCCGCTTGTGCTGGCGCGCGAACCGATTCCGGCACCCGCCCGGCGGTCCAGGCCGCGTTCTGCATCGACGTGCGCTCCGAGGTCTTCCGCCGTGCGCTGGAATCCACAAGCGCGGGGATCGACACGATCGGGTTCGCGGGCTTTTTCGGACTGGCGAGCGCCCATCACGGTGCGGCCTCCGACGTGACCGAACCGCGGGCGCCCGTGCTGCTGACGCCGGGCTTGTCCAGCCGCGCCGACCAGACCGAGGCCGCCGACATGGACCAGCGCATCAAGGCGCGCGCGGCACGGGCCTGGGGCCGGTTCAAGCAGGCCGCCGTGTCGTCCTTCGCGTTCGTCGAGGCCGCGGGGCCGATCTATGGCGCGAAGCTGTGGCGCGACTCCCGCGCCCATGGCGAGGACCATGCGCTGCCGGGGGCGGACAGCCCCACGCCGGTGCTCGACCCGCTGCCGCCCCTTGCGGACCGGGTGCAGGCGGCGGCGACCGTGCTCGGGGCCATGGGCTTGCACGGCTCGATGGCGCGGCTGGTGCTGGTCGCGGGCCACGGCGCGGGTGTCACGAACAATCCCCATGCCAGCGCGCTGCAATGCGGCGCCTGCGGCGGCTATGCGGGCGACGTGAACGCGCGGCTTCTGGCCGGGCTGCTCAACGACCCGAAGGTGCGCGCCGGGCTGGCCGAGGCCGGACGGCCCATCCCCGAGGACACGCTGTTTGTGGCCGGGCTGCACGACACGACGACCGATGCCGTGACGCTGTACGACCGCGACCACCCAAGCGAGGCGCATGAAGAAGACCTGAAGACGCTCAGGCACGCGCTGACGGCCGCGGGCAAGCTGGCGCGCGCCGAACGGGCGGCACGACTGCCGCGCGCGGACAAGGGCACCGACATCATGGCCCGCGCGCGGGACTGGGCCGAGCTGCGCCCGGAATGGGGGCTGGCGGGCTGCCGCGCCTTCGTCGCCGCACCGCGGCACCGGACCGCGCCGCTGGACATGGGCGGCGGCGTGTTCCTGCACAGCTATGACTGGCACAAGGATGAAGGTTTCGGCGTGCTCGAACTGATCCTGACCGCGCCGGTGGTCGTGGCAAGCTGGATCAGCCTGCAATACTACGGCTCCACGGTCGCACCGTCACTTTTCGGGGCGGGCAACAAGCTGTTGCACAACGTCACGGGCGGGATCGGCGTGGTCGAAGGCAACGGCGGCGTGCTGCGCGCGGGCCTGCCGATGCAGTCGGTCCATGACGGCGACGCGCCCGCCCATGACCCGCTGCGCCTGACCGTGGTGGTGGAAGCCCCGCGCGCCGCCATTTCCGACGTGCTCGAACGGCACCCGCAGGTGGCGGCCCTGTTCGACAACGGCTGGCTTGCGCTCCACGCAATGGACGATGCGGGCCGGATGGCGTGGCGCTACGAGCGCGGGGTCTGGATGCCGACCGATGGCGCGGGGCCGCGCATGGTCGCCGCCGAATGACCGATCAGACGGCGCGCCCGGCCTTGTCCGGCGCGCCGTCGCCCTTGCCGAGCCTGAAGCGGCCCCGGCGGCTTTCCCAGGCCAACACCAGCGCGCCGGGCAGGGTTACCGCCAGAAACACCAGCCCGAACGCCACCGACGCCGCGACCCCCGCCTCGGGTGTCGCGTAAAGCACCGGAAACAGCATCGCCGCCGCACCTTCGCGCACGCCCCAGCCCGCGACGGACAACGGCACGACCATGGCCAGCAGGACGATCGGCACGATAGTGACCACCGCCAGCGGTTCCAGCGGTGTGCCGGTCGCCGCGGCACAGGCGGCGAAGGCGGCCAGGTTGCAGGCCACCGTCCCGAGGCTCAGGCCCACCTGCCACGGCAGGACCTCGGGCGCGAAGATGGCCCCCTGCGCCGCGCCGATGAAATCCCGCGACGCGCGGCCCACGGCGCCCGGGGCCTTGGACCCGCCGAAGATCAGCAGCGGGACCGTCACCAGCCCCGCGGCCAGCCCCAGCGCGATGGTGCCCAGCGTGGTCGGCCAACTCGGTCCGCCCGGCACCAGCACGGTCAGCGCGAAACCGGGGGCGGCGACGCCGATCAGGGCGATCTGTCCCGACAGCCGTTCGAACAGCACCGCCTGCCCGGACCGCACCAGCCCCGCGCCATGCCGCGCGCGATAGGCCCGGCCCGCGTCGCCGACCATGCCGCCCGGCAGGGTCTGGTTCAGGAACTGCGCAAGGTAGTATTCCCGCACCGCAACGAACAGGCTGAAGCGATGGTCCAGCCGGGCCGCGGTGATCTTCCAGCGCGCGGCGGAAATGACGGTCTGAAGCGTCAGCGCGACGAAGGCCACGGTCAGCAGGTCACGGTCGGCCGAAGCCAGAAGCGCCAGCGCCTGCCCGATATCCACCGACCACGCGACCAGTCCGACGATGGCGAGCGTGCCCGCGATGCGCAGCGCGCCCTTGCCCGGCCGCCAGCGCCGGATGCGCTGCCAGACGGTCACGGGCGCAGCCCTGCCGCCTGCGCGGGCGCCCCGCTCGACAGGACCGACAGGAAGCGGTCGCGGAACGCGTCCATCGGCCAGGACGAAAGCTTCGCATCCGGCACCAGCCCCGGAGTCCAGCCCCAGGCATCGAACTGCGCGACCACGTCCGGCGGCCCGATCACATGCACCGGCACGTCGAAGCTGTCGCTCTGCGAGATCATCGGTGCGCTCTGATGATCGCCCAGCACCACCATCAGCGCCGCTTCGTCCTGCCGCGCGGCATAATCCAGCACGGCCGTCAGGCTGTAGTCGATGGCCAGCCGATACTGGTCGCGCACCCGGTCACGGTCGCGCCAGACGACCTCGGGCGGATCGCCGCGCGCGGCCTGCGGAGCGAAGACCGTGCCGTCCCCCAGCGCATCCCAGTCGATCATGTCGGGCACCGGTACCCAGGGCGCATGCGACGACACCAGCGCCACCTGCGCCATCACCGGGCCATCGACACGATCACGCACCAGCCGGTCGAGCGCGTCCAGCGTGAACTGGTCGGGCATGGTCGCCCAGTTGAACCGCGGCCCGGAATAGCCAAGCTCCGCCGCAGGCAGGATCGTGTCGAAACCCATCTTCTCCGCTTCCGGCCAGGCCAGCGTGATCGCAGGCATTACCGCCGCCGTGTGAAACCCAGCGCCCTGCCCCAGATGAAACAGCCACTGGCGCCGACTGGCAAGGGCCGCTGCATAGCGCGGCTGGTCCGACACCCACAAGCCCGTTCCCAAGGTCGCGTGGGAAAGCCAGCTCTGTCCGCCTACCATGGGTGCCGTCAGCCAGCCCGATCGCATCGCCAGCCCGCGGGCCGCCAGCGCCGCTTCGCCGTCGCGCAGCGTGCCGGTGTGGGTGGGTGCATAGAGCGGCACGTCGAAGCTCGACCGGCCATAACTTTCCACGAAGACGATCAAGATGTCGCGCCCATGCGCGCGGTCCAGAACCGCGCCGGCATCGGCAAAGGGATCCTCCCTTGCCGCGCGCCGAAAGTCGGCCATCCGATCCAGTGTCGTGACCATCCGCGCCGTCTGCGTCACCGTGCTGCACAGGGCGAACGGGTCCCCCGGCGGGCGCAGGGGCGCTGTCCATGCGCCGAACCTGTGCCCGGCCTCCCCCGCCGCCACAAGCGCGGCGATGAAAGCCGCGCCGCCCGCCAAGCGCCGCGGCACGCCGCGCGGCGCAAGCCCCGCCCAGCGTCCCGTGGCCCACCACAGCGCCGCCGCAAGCACCGCAAGCGCGGCCACCACCAGCGCAAGAGCGGCCCATGCCGCCACCGCCCCGACCGAGGTCGTCAGCAGGTTCATGCCCGCGGGGATCAGGTGCAGGTCGATGGCCGGGTTGAACGGGCGGTTATAGGCCGACCGCATGCCCATATCGGTAAGGCGCAGGGCCACGCTGGACGCGAGCCACGCGACCAGGGCGGCGCGCAGCACCGCCGCGGCCCAGCCATGGGGCCGAAGCACGGCAAGCCCGGCAAGCAGCACGGGCAATTCCAGCGGGAAAAGCGTCAGCGCCTGCGGCGTCACCGCGTTCAGGCGGTCGGGCAGCACGAGCACGACATGGAACAGCGCGGCCGCCGCGGCCAGACCGGCCAGCCGTGGCACGGGGCCTGCGCTCATGCGGCCCGGTTTCCGGCGGCGGAGGCTGATGACGTGCCGCGCCGGGCCTGACCCGGCACCGGCCCGTGCCGCCGCAGCCACGCGACGTCCGCGCCGAAAGACCAGACCAGCATCGCCGCCGCGACGACCAGCGCCGCCTGAACCGCCGCGGCAGGCAGACCCGGCAGCAGCGCCAGCACCAGCGCGCCGATCTGCACGACGCACCCGGCCTTGCGGCGCCAGCGCGGTGGCAGCGGGGCGCGGAGCCAGGGCCATATCCGCCCCGCCCCGACAAAGCCGTAGCGGGCCAAACCCAGCCACAGCACCCACGGACCTGCCAGCCCTGCCTGCCAGATCAGCGCCGCTAGGACGAGCGCAAGTGCCGCGTCCGTTTCCATGTCGAACCGCGCGCCGAAGGCCGAGCAGCGCCCGGCCCGCCGCGCCAGCCACCCGTCGATGCCGTCCAGTGACAGGATCGCCGCCGCGACCCCCGGCACAAGCCAGCCCCCCATCGGCGGCCCCGGCAAAGCGAGCACCGCCGTCAGCCCCGCCACGCCCGTCGCCCGGAGAAATGTCACCGCGTTACATGCCCCGAACCGCGGGTGCGGATAGCCGCGCGCCAGCCCGACCCGCGCCACCGCCACGAGAAGCGCGTAGCCCGCCAGCGGCAAGGCCTGCGCCACACCGCCCGCGGACCCGAGCGGGCCAAGCACCAGCGCGAGGACCAACAGCAGCCCGGCCAACGCGCACAGGTGAAAATCGCGCAGCGACCGGCCCGGCGGCATCCCCGGGCGAAAGGGCGCGATGGGCAAGCGGGGCGGCGCTCGCAGGCGCACGGAGGAGGACGGCGGAATTTCTGTCATCTTGCCGTCACAAACTAGCGCCGCCGGGCCGCGGTCAAGCCACCTCTGCACATGCCGCCCGGCGCGGTCGAACGGCAGGCGGGCCGGCGGCCCCGGCTGCGAACTCGGATCGCCTTGCACCGACCGCCGCGTCGGCCGACACTGGCACGCAAACCACATGCGGGCGGCGACGTCGCAAGGGACCGTGCACGGCACGGCGGAGGGGGCGATGCAACGGATCACGATCAGCCTTGAGGATGGACTGTTGGCCGAACTTGACGCGTTCATGGCGCGCGCGGGGGCGACGAACCGGTCAGAAGCCCTGCGCGACCTGCTGCGCCGCGCGCTTGCCCCGGCCGCGCCTGCATCCGCGGAATGCCTTGCCGTCGTGACCTGCACCATCGACCCGACGATACGCGATCTCGCCCGCCGCGTGCCACGCACGCGCCACGCCCATCACGACCGCACCATTGCCGCGCTATCGGTGCCGGTGGACCACGATTCCGCGCTGGATGTCAGCGTGATGCGCGGACGGGTCGCCGATGTGGACCGCTATGCCAACGCACTTTTCCTTGAACGGGGCGTGCGGCACGGCACGGTCACGATGATTCCGGTGCAGACGGAAATCGAATCCCACGATCATGGCGACGACGCAGGCGACGGCACGGGGCACCGCCATGCACATCTGCGGGTTCTGGACCGGTTCTGACCGCAACCCGCGGCAGGCGAACATGTCTGAGCGAAAGACTCGGATTGACGTTCCTGAGTATTTTTGTAGACCATGGGCTTGCACCCGCTCGATCCCCGGCGCGGGGACGCGCGGAGACCTGAAGGGCATGAACGACAGCGAAGACCGCGAAGAGGACAGGCCTGCGCGCAACGAACCGCCCCGTCACGACGCGCGATCCCTGATCGGACCGGACAGGACGGCGCGGATCATGCTGGACGGGACCAGCTACACCCTTCGGATCACCCGGGCGGGCAAGCTGATCCTGACGAAGTGAAGACCCCGCGCCCCGGACCGCCATCCGGTCGGGGGCACAAGACACAGGCACCGAGAACAGGCACCCACATGAGCAAGATCCCCTCACCCTGCATCGGCGTGTGCAAGTTCCGCCGCGAAGGCCATTGCATCGGCTGTTCCATGACCCGCGACCAGAAATCGCTGTTCAAGAAACTGAAGAAGCCGAAGCATCAGGCCGCATTCGTGACGATGCTCACGCATCAGCAGGCGGATCTGGGCAAGTACCGCCACTGGGACGCGGCCTATCGCAAAAGATGCGCGAAGAAGGGCGGCACCTGCCCGATCTGATGCGGGCCCCTATTTCAGGTGCGACCGCAGCATCCAGGCGAATTTCTCATGCGCCTGTCCGCGCGCGATGGCCAGGTCCTGCGTAAGAAGATCTCCATGATCCTCGGCCACGGCCGCGGTACCCGCCAGCGTCGCGGCCAGCGTTTCCTGCGCCGCACTCAGCGCCTTCACCATCGTTTCGGCCGGCACGTCGCCCGCGTGGTCCTGAACCTTGGAACGCTCCAGCACCACCGACAGACGGCCATCTACGAAACCATCCAGCGCCTTCACCCGCTCGGCCAGATCGTCGGCGGCGGCGAAATGATCCTCGTAGATCGTCTGGAACAGGTCGTGCAGCGACCCGAAGGCCATGCCGGTGACGTTCCAGTGGAAATTCTGCGCCATCATCGTGGCGACCGTCGTTTCCGCCACGCACTGGTTCAGCGCATCGCAGATCGCGGTCTGCGCATCGGGGGCAAGGGTCGTTGCGGTCTGTGTCATCCGGCACTCCTTTCACGGGATTGGGGGCGGGACTGGCTGGCGATGGCTGGCGGCCCGTTTGTGATCATATAACGGCGGATCGGCGCCCCGCAAGGCAGTTTGGAACGATTCCAAACTTGAGCGTTTCAGGCGGTCTTTCGGACATCCGTGCCATCCGCGACCGTGGTCCGCGCGATCCCGGCGATCAGGAATCCGACATGGCGGCGCGCGGCACATGGCAGGCGCGAACACAGGAGAAAGGCGAAACTGTCCCGGTCGCCGCGGCGCTGCGCATCGACCAGCGCCATGATCCAGCGTTCGTCAAAGGACATCTGCGGGCACGCTTCGCAATAGATGACCGGCGCCCGGCCCAGCCCCTGCTCCAGGGTACGCAGGAACGTGTCGATATATGCGCGCCCCGCCACGCCGCGGTCGGTGGACAGCATCGCGCAGGCCCGGAACAGATCGAGGCGCGCACTGGCCCGTGTGCGCGCGGCGTCCCGGCGCAGGCGGCGCAGGATATCCGGCACGGGCAGCGTGGCGGGTCGATCAACGGTGGTCGTGGCAGCGGCGATCATGGTCATCGGGGCACCTTTTCCGACCTATTTAGTCAGTTTAGGCGGCCCGGTCCAGAGTGCCGCTCGCCCTGCGGCCACAGCGCGCAGAATCAGGACGCCAATGCCGACGCGACGGCCCGCGCGATCACCCGCTCCTCGTCCGTAGGCAGCACCCGAACCCGAACCGCGCCCGCGGACACAAGCCCGCCGGCCCGGTCGCACGGCGCGGCATTCGCGTCCGGGTCAAGCGTGACGCCCAGCCAGTCCATCCCGTCGCAGACGCGCGCACGGATCTCGCCCGCGTTCTCTCCGATGCCCCCGGTGAACACGAGCGTGTCGAGCCCGCCAAGAACCGCCGCCATCGCGCCGATCTCGCGCCGGATGCGGAAGACGAAGTAATCCACCGCCTGCGCCGCCGCCGCGCTGTCCGACGCCAGCAGGTCGCGCATGTCTCCCGACAGGCCCGACAGGCCCTTCAGCCCGCTTTCGGCATAGAGCATCCGCGCGATCTCGGCACTGGTCATGCCTTCGTGGTCAAGCAGGTACAGGATCACGCCGGGGTCGATCTGGCCGCAGCGCGTGCCCATGGGCAGCCCGTCGAGTGCCGAGAACCCCATGGTCGATCCGACGCTGCGCCCGCCCCGGATCGCGCAGAGCGACGCGCCATTGCCCAGATGGCACACGATCGTGCGGCGGTGATGGTCGTCCGGGTCGATCCGGTCGAGTTCACCGGATATGAATTCGTAGCTGAGCCCATGGAACCCGTAACGCCGAACCCCCTGTTCATAGAACCGGCGCGGCAGGGCGAAGGTGTCGTTCACGAACGGATGGCCGCGGTGAAAGGCGGTATCGAAGCAACCGACCTGCACCGCGTCCGGAAACGCCGCCATGGCGGCACGCACGGCCGCGAGATTGTGAGGCTGGTGCAGCGGCGCGAAGGGTTCATACGCCGCCAGCCGCCCCAGCACGGCATCGGTCAGCCGGACGGGTCGCGCAAGGTCTGGCCCGCCATGGACGATCCGGTGCCCGACGCCCGCCACGGTCCGCGCCGCCAGAAGCGGAGCCAACGCTTGCAGGATCGCGGCGATGCCCGCCGCATGATCGACCCCGTCGATGGAGGTACGGGTCTGCAGCGGCCCCTGCCGCAGGATCAGCACGGGTGCCGCAGCGCCCAGCCTGTCCACCTGTCCCGACGCCAGCAGCGCCGGTTCGGAGCCTGCGTCATAGACTGCGAACTTGATCGACGACGACCCGGCATTGAGGGTGAGGATCACACTCATGCCCGGCTCGGCCCCGGCGCGGCCAGCGCCGCGATGGCACAGGACGCGAGCCGGGCCTTTTCACCGTCCGCCCGGCTTGTCAGGATGATCGGGCAGGCGGCGCCCAGTACCACGCCGCCGCCTTCGGCATGGGCGGCGAAGGTCAGTTCCTTCGCAAGCATGTTCCCGGCCTCCAGGTTCGGCACGACGAGGATATCGGCGCGCCCCGCCACCATCGACGTGATGCCCTTGGTCCGTGCCGCTTCCATGTCCATCGCGTTGTCCAGCGCAAGCGGGCCATCCACGAGCCCGCCGGTGATCTGCCCGCGTTCGGCCATCTTGGACAGGATCGCGGCATCGAGCGTGGACGGGATGCGCGGATTGACCGTTTCCACCGCCGACAGGATGCCCGCCTTCGGCTGGGCCACCCCCAGCGCGCGCATCAGGCCAATGGCGTTCTGCACGATGTCCACCTTGGTTTCGAGATCCGGCGCGATGTTGATCGCGGCGTCGGTCACGGTCAGCAGGTGCGGCAGTCCGGGCACATCGAAGACGAAACAGTGGCTCAGGCGCCGGTCGGTGCGCAGGCCCGTGTCGCGCTTCAGCACCGCGGACAGCAGAACATCGGTGTGCAGATGCCCCTTCATCAACGCCTGCGCCTGCCCGCCGTGTACCAGCGCCACGGCCTGCGCCGCGGCATCGGCATGGCTGGCGGCGGCGACGATCTCGAAACCCGACAGGTCCCTGCCCAGCTCAAGCGCGGCGGCCGCGATAAGCCCGGGATCGCCCACGAGGATCGGGGTGATGATCGTGCGGTCGAACCCGGCCAGCGCACCGGCCAGCGCATTGGGTTCCTCGGGTGCGACGACCGCCGTGCGGATCGGCTCCAGCGGCGCGGCCCGCGCAAGCAGCGCGTCGAAATGGCGATGGCGGTAAACCCCGAGACCCGGCACGCCCTTCGCATCGAAACTGGCTTCGCGCATCGGCGCGGTCACCACGGCCTCGCCCGTCACTATGGGGGTGCCGTCGTCATGGCTGACACGCGTGTCGAACCGCACCCGGCGATCCGCCATCTTCTCGGTCACGCGGACATGGATGTGCAGCGTGTCGCCTTCGGTCGCGCGGCCCACGAAACGCAGGGTCTGACTTTCATAGATCGTGCCCGGTCCCGGCAACTGGTTGCCCAGCACCGCCGAGATCAGCGCACCGACCCATGCGGATGGCGCCACCGCCTCGGGCACGCCGTCGCCGTCACCATCGGCGTCGGGGATATGGAGCGGATTCAGGTTCCCCGAGGCATGGGCGAAGACATAAAGATCGTCGGCGCGGCACAGGCGTTCCGCGCGCGCCTCCATCCCGACCGTCAGCCGGTCGAAGGGAATGTTGTGAAAGACGGTCATGCGCGGCGCTCCGGTCCCTGGTTGCCCAGACCATAGGCCACGGGTGCGACGCCGCCGCAACAGTACCGTGCGGCGCGGCGCCGCGCTGCATCGGCTCAGCGCGGCAGGGCCGCCAGATAGGTCCGCGCGACCGCCTGGGCATCGCGGGCGAAGCCGGGGTTGCCGGCGTGCTGGGCCGCGACGATGGCACCGTCCACCAGCACGACCATGGCGCGTGCTACGGCGTCGGGGTCCTGCGCACGCATCTCCATCGCCGCAGCCTTGAGCCAGGTGAACAGATGGGTCTTGTGCCGGTCGGCCGCTGCCTTGATCGCCGCGTTGCCCGTGTCGAATTCCGCGACCGCGTTGATGAAAGGGCAGCCATAATAGTTCTCGTCCGCGAACCAGTCGTGCAGCACGTCGAACACGGCCAGCACGCGGTCCTGCGGCGTGCCGCGCACGGCCCCCAGCCGCCCGAAGAACCAGCGCCGCCACGCCGCGCCTTCGACGTCCAGCACGGCCTCGATCAGCGCGTCCTTGGACGGGAAATGGTTGTAGAGCGTGGCCTTGGCCGTGCCCGCGCGCGCAAGGATCGTGTCGATCCCCGTAGCCGAGAACCCATTGTGACAGAAAAGATGCGACGCCGCGGCGAGGATGCGTTCCCGCGCGGATCCCGGCGCATGACGCGCGAAGTTCCAGTCGCACCCGTCAGGATCTTCACCGGGGTCGAAGGCGGGCGTCGGGGCGTCGAGGGCTGTCATGGCGGACCTGAAAAGGCTGCTTGCGTCGGTGCGTCACCTGTGTCGCATATCCGTGCGCGGGCGGCAATGGCGGCGGACCGTACTGTCTGCTCGATTTTCGTGAACGCAACGCGATTCTTGGCCGGATGCCAGATTTCCAGACCCAAATCGGCGCAAATTCGAACATTCCACGCAATTTTCCGCATCATTTCTCCGCAGTGTCAGTTTTGAATGGAAAGACAGGTCTGTTCACTTGACCCAATGCCCGGCGCGCATCCCTGATGGTGGAAAGCCACGCCAGACCGCATGGGTGACCCGATGATGCCGGAACCGATCGACCGACGCCGACCCGCCGATCCGACCCTACCGACCCCGCGCCCGACCGGGGCCCACGTTTCGGTGCGCGGGCTGTGCCACACATATCGCAAGGCCGACGGGCCTGTCCTGCAGGATATCGGCTTCGCGGTCGAACCGGGTGAGATCTTGGCGCTGCTGGGTCGGTCGGGCTGCGGCAAGTCCACGCTGCTGCACATGGTGTCCGGCCTGACCATGCCCACGGCGGGCGAGGTCGTCATCAACGGCAACGCGGTGCGCGGCCCCTCGCCACGCTGGGTCATGATGTTCCAGGCGCCGTCCTTGTATCCGTGGATGACCGTCGCGCAGAACGCCGCGCTCGGCCTGCGTTTCGCCCGCCGGATGCACGCGGCGAAGACCCGCGTGCCCGAGGTGCTCGACCTCGTGGATCTTGGCGGGTTGGCGGATCGCAACGCGCAGGAATTGTCGGGGGGGCAACAGCAGCGCGTGGCGCTGGCGCGATCGCTGGCGCCCAAGCCCGAGGTGCTGCTGCTGGACGAGCCGTTCTCGGCACTCGACGCGTTCACCCGCCGCAACCTGCAACAGGACGTGCGCCGGATCGCTCGGAACCTTGGCCTGACCATGATGATCGTCACCCATGACGTGGGCGAAGCGGTGCGCATGGCCGACCGGGTTCTGGTGCTCGACGCCAATCCGGGCCGCATCGCCCACGACGTGACGATGACGCTGAGCGATGCCGACCGCAACGGCGGCACGGAGGCGTTCCAGCGCGAGCACACCCGCCTGATGCAGACCTATTCCGCCGTGGCGCAGATCACGGACACGGCCTGAGCCCCTTTCCCGAATAACAAGCGAGACCGCTATGACCGATCACATGCACAGCCCCCACGACCTGCACGCCGCCTGTTGCGGAACGGACGGCGCAGACGGCGTGGACCATGCCAAACGCCAGACGCTCGACATGCTGGCGCAGGGCGGGCTGGCGGCGGCGTTGGCGACCGTGCTGGGCGGGCTGCCGAGGATGGCGGCGGCACAGACAGACGACGTCGTGCGCATCGGATACCTGCCGATCACCGACGCGACGCCGCTGCTGGTGGCCCATGCCAAGGGCTTCTACGCCGACGAGGGGCTGGAAGCGGAACAGCCCACCCTGATCCGGGGCTGGTCCCCGCTGATCGAAGGTTTCGCCGCGGGCAAGTTCAACCTCGTCCACTTCCTGAAGCCCATCCCGGTCTGGATGCGCTACAATAACGATTTCCCGGTCAAGATCATGGCCTGGGCGCACACGAACGGATCGGCGCTCGTGGTCGGGCGGCACACGGACGTGACCGATTTCGCGGGGCTGGGCGGCAAGCAGGTCGCGGTGCCATTCTGGTATTCGATGCACAACATCGTGCTGCAATACGCGCTGCGCGCGTCGGGCATCACGCCGGTCATCAAGGCGCAGGGTGAATCGCTCGCCCCCAATGAATGCAACCTGCAGGTTCTGCCGCCGCCGGAAATGCCCCCCGCGCTGGCCGCCCGCAAGATCGACGCCTTCATCGTGGCGGAACCGTTCAATGCACTGGGCGAGTTGATGGCGGGTGCGCGGATGCTGCGCTTCACCGGCGACATCTGGAAGAACCACCCGTGCTGCGTCGTCTGCATGAACGAGCAGGTCACGACGGAAAAGCCCGAATGGACGCAGGCCGTGATGAACGCCGTGGTGCGCGGTGCCATCTACGCGAGCCAGAACAAGGCTGAAGTGGCGGAGATGTTGTCGAAGGACGGGATGGGTTACCTGCCCGCCCCCGCCCCGGTCGTGACCCGCGCGATGACGGTCTATGAAGACAATGCCGATTACATCGCCAGTGGTGCCATCGCGAACCATGCGGAATACCAGAACGGGCGGATCGATTTCCAGCCATGGCCCTACCCGTCCGCCACCAAGCTGATCGTGGAGGCGATGAACGACACGGTCGTGTCGGGCGACACCACGTTCCTCGACGGGCTCGACCCGCAGTTCGTGGCCGACGACCTGGTGGACTACACCTTCGTGCGCAACGCGCTGGAGAAGTTCCCCGACTGGAAGACCGACCCGTCTGTGAACGCCGCCGATCCCTATAACCGCGAAGAAGTGCTGAAGCTATGAGTGCGGCGGCGGACGTGATCGCGCGCCCGTCCCTGCCCGCCTTGGGACGGTTTCGGGGGCTGATGAACGCGGTCCTTGGCATCGGGCTGCTGCTCGCGCTTTGGTGGCTGGGCGGCTGGATGATCGCGCGCGATCCGGACCTTTTCGCCTTTGCCAGTTTCGCGCCCGGCCCGACCCTGACCCGGCTGTGGGAAATGATCGTGGCGGGCGAGGTCGTGGGCATGTCCACCCCGTCGCTTTACCGCGTCGGCATGGGGCTCGCGCTCGCCATCGCCATCGGCGTGCCCGTGGGCATCCTGATCGGGCGCATCCCCGTGCTGCGCGAGATCACGAACGTCCCGTTCCAGTTCCTGCGCATGATCTCCCCCCTGTCGTGGATGCCCATCGCGGTGATGGCCTATGACACGTGGGACGGCGCGATCATCTTCCTGATCTTCGTCGCCGCTGTCTGGCCGATCCTGTTCGCCACCGCCGCGGGGCTGCGCCGGATCGACCCCG
This sequence comes from Meridianimarinicoccus zhengii, assembly GCF_003254465.1. Lineage (GTDB taxonomy): Bacteria > Pseudomonadota > Alphaproteobacteria > Rhodobacterales > Rhodobacteraceae > Meridianimarinicoccus > Meridianimarinicoccus zhengii. Next base: position 22,887 of record NZ_QDFI01000008.1, on the reverse strand, counting down.
CATGGCTGAAGGTCGCCCGCAACCTTGGCGCCAACCCGTTTCACATGCTCTTCGTGGTGATCCTGCCGGCAATATCGGTCGATATTCTGACCGGCATCCGGTTGGCACTTGGCGTCGCATGGGTGGTGCTGGTGCCGGCCGAATACCTCGGCGTCACCTCGGGGCTTGGATATTCCATCAACGATGCGCGCGACACGCTGGATTACGCCAGCCTCGGCGCGACCGTCGTCATCATCGGCGTCATCGGCTTCGCGCTCGACGCGGCCCTGATGGCGGCCATCAAGCACGTCAACTGGGTGCGCAGCGACGCCTGACACCCCCCGCTATCCCGCAGAAGAAGGAGGATACCATGTCTCAACCTGCAACGGCCCTGACCGGCTGCCTTGCGCCCATCGACAAGGCGGGGCTGGACGGCCTGATCGAAAAGGGCAAGGCCGACCCGAAAGCGGTCAAGACACTGTCGTGCAAGACCGTGGCCGAAGGCCGGTTCCGGCACGCCAACTACATCCGCGATCTGGAGCCCTACATCGTGGACGAACCGCCGGGGCTGCTGGGCGACGACACCGCCCCCAACCCGTCCGAGGCGTCGCTTGCGGCACTCGGGTCCTGCGTCGCGGTCGGGCTGCACGCCAACGCCATCGCGCGCGGCATCACCATCCAGAAGCTGGAGGTGCAGCTGGAAGGCGATCTGAACATCACCGCCGTCTGGGGTACCGGCGACACCAGCGAAAAGCCCGTGGGCTTCACCGATGTCCGCATCAAGGTCGATATGGAAGCCGATTGCCCGCAGTCGGAAATCGACGACCTGATCGCCCATGTCATCCAGTGGTCGCCGGTGTTCAACACCTTCTCGCGACCCGTGAACATGGTCGCCACTGCCGTCTGACAACGACCCGGGCCGGGGCATCCCTCCCGGCCCGCCATCCGCCATTCATCGAGGACCGCGCCATGAACATCGCCCTGCCTATCGGACACGTGGATACGAACCGGATCGAGACGATCACCACCCAGACGCTGGCCCCGATGGTTCGGGACATCGACGCAGGGCAATACCCCGAGGGCGTGATGCGCGCCTACGGCGCCGCCGGGGCCTATGGCAGCCACATCACCGGCGAAACCGGCGTGATGGACGCGATCATCGCAATGTCCCGCGCGGGCGAGGTTTGCACATCGACCGCGTTCTGCATGTGGTGCCAGGACGCGCTGGCCTGGTACATATATTCGTCCGACAACGATTTCCTGAAATCCACCATCGGCCCGCGCGTCGCCAGCGGCGAGATCCTCGGCGGCACCGGCCTGTCGAACCCCATGAAGGCCGTGAACGGCATCGAACCCATGCGCCTGAAAGCCGAACGGGTCGACGGCGGCTACAGGGTCAAGGGCGTGCTGCCCTGGGTGTCGAACCTGAGCGAAGGCGGCTATTTCGGGATCATCTTCGACGCGCCCGTCCCGCGCAGCGACGCGGTGAAAAAGGTCATGGCCGTCGCCTTCGCCGACTGGGACGGGGTGAAGCTGAAGCTCGACCACGACTTCGTGGCGATGGGGGGCACCGCGACCTGCCAGGTCATGTTCAAGGACGCCTTCATCCCCGACGACTACATCCTCGCCGACCCGGCCGAGGATTTCATCAAGCGCATTCGCGGCGGCTTCGTGCTGATGCAATGCGGCATGGCAAGCGGGATGGTGCAAAGCTGCATCGACCTGATGGAGCAGGTTCGCGGCCCGCTGGGGCATGTGAACTGCTACCTCGAAAAGCAGCCCGAGGATTTCGCCGCAGACCTGACCGATCTGATGGCCGAGATCACCGATCTGGCGCGCACGCCATACGAGCCGTCCAACGCGTATTTCCGCCGGGTGCTGACCGCGCGGCTGAAAGGCGGCGAAATGGCCGTAGAGTCGGCCCATTACGCGATGCTGCATTGCGGCGCGCGCGGCTATGTCAGCCAGGGTGCCGCGCAGCGCCGCCTGCGCGAGGCGTATTTCGTCGCCATCGTCACGCCCGCCACCAAGCAGTTGCGCAAGATGCTGGCGGACCTGCCCGCCTGACCCCCAACAAGAATAACCAACAGGAGAGTGCCATGTCCAACACGCTGATCACCCCCGCCGAACTGGCGGCCATGCCCGAAGACAGCCGCGTCATCATCGACACCCGCAACCCCGACAGCTATGCCGCCGGCCACATCGAAGGAGCGGTGAACCTGCACGACATCTTCACCTTCCTCGCCACGTCCGACAGCGCGGGCATGGCGGAACTGGCCCAGAAATTCGCCGCCGATTTCGGCGCGGCGGGGCTGGATGGCACGAAGACCGCCGTGATCTATGAGCAGTCGATGAACACGGGCTTCGGGCAGTCCTGCCGGGGTTATTTCCTGCTGTCCTATCTGGGCTATCCCAGCATCAAGGTTCTGCATGGCGGTCTGGCCGCGTGGGAAGCGGCCGGAATGCCGCTGTCCACCGACCCGGTCACGCCCACGCCCGCAGGCTTCGACATCGACCCCGCCGCTGCCGAGATCATGATGGACATGGAGGCCATGAAGGCAGCGCTGGAAACCGACGCCAAGATCCTCGACGTGCGGGACGTGGACGAATGGGTCGGCGAAAGCTCCTCGCCCTACGGCAAGGATTTCTGCCCGCGCAAGGGCCGTATCCCCGGCGCCGTCTGGATCGAATGGTATCGCATGATGAAGCCGTCCGCCGACGGGCCGGTGATGAAATCCCCGGCCGAGATCCTCGCCGAATGCGCGACCGTGGGCATCACTGCGGACACGCCCGTGCGGCTTTACTGCTTCAAGGGCGCGCGGGCGTCCAACACCTTCCTCGCGCTGAAGGAAGCGGGCGTGAAGGACGTGCGCATGTATTTCGGCTCGTGGAACGAATGGTCCCGCGACCCGTCCCTGCCGATCGAGGAAGGCTTGCCCTACGGCGCGTGACGGATGGCGCGGCGGGGTTCCACGCCTCGCCGCACTTTGCACCCCGGCTTGCGGGCGTATATTGACCCCGGAACGCACCGGGGCGGCAATGATGGAACAGGCATGACGGATATCGTGGTCATCGGGGCCGGGCAGGCCGGATCGGCACTTTGCGCCAAGCTGCGCGAGTTGGGGTTCGATGGAAGACTGACGCTGGTCGGCGAAGAACCGGTGCCGCCTTACCAGCGTCCGCCTTTGTCCAAGAAATACATGCTGGGCGACATGGCGCTGGAGCGGATGTTCCTGCGCCCCGAGGCGTTCTATGCCGACCGCGACATCGCCCTGCGGCTGGGCACGCGGGCGGTGGGCATCGACACGGACAAGCGGCTGGTCGCGCTCTCCGACGGCACGACGCTGGGCTATGGCGCGCTGGCACTGACCACCGGCGCACCGCCGCTGCGCCTGCCCGCGGCCATCGGTGGCGCCTTGCCGGGCGTACATACCATGCGCACGCTTTCCGACGCCGACGCGCTGGCGGCAAAATGCCAGCCGGGGCGGCACATGCTGGTGGTCGGCGGCGGCTACATAGGGCTGGAGGCCGCGGCGGTCGCCGCAAGCAGCGGTCTGAAGGTTACGCTGGTGGAACAGGCGCCGCGCATCCTCTGCCGCGTGGCCGCGCAGGAAACCGCCGACTGGTTCCGCGACCTGCACGCGCGCCACGGGGTGGAGATCATCGAGGGCACGGGCGTCACGCGACTGGTCGAACAGGACGGTCGCGTCGGTGGTGCCGTGCTGTCGGACGGGCGCGAGATCGCCGCGGATTTCGTGGTGGTCGGTATCGGCATCCGCCCGGCCACGGGTCTGGCCGAAGCCGCAGGGATCGACGTCGACAACGGCATAGCGGTGGACGCGCTAGGGCGAACCTCGGTGCCCGGCATCTGGGCCGCGGGCGATTGCGCGTCCTTTCCGTATCGGGGCGGGCGCATCCGACTGGAAAGCGTGCCCAACGCCATTGAGCACGCCGAGGCCACCGCCGCCGCCATGTTGGGCGGCACCGAGCCCTACGTGGCCAGGCCATGGTTCTGGTCGGACCAGTACGATGTGAAGCTGCAGATCGCGGGGCTGAACGCCGGCTATGACCGGGTGGTCGTGCGCGACGATGCGGGCGCGCGGTCGCATTGGTATTACGCGGGGGACCGGCTTCTGTCGGTGGACGCGATGAACAACCCGCGCGCCTATATGGTCGCCAAGCGCATGATCGAGGCCGGGCAATCACCCGCGCCCGACACGGTGCTGGACCCGGCCCGCACGCTGAAGGACCTGATGGCGGCCTAGACCAGCCGCTTGCCGCCCTGCCAGACCCCGGTCAGGTTTCCATCGTCATCGAGATGCAGGACATCCGCCCGCGCCCCCGCGACGAACCGGCCCCGCCGACCCCCCTGCCCGATCAGGTCGGCCGGGGCTGCGGTCGCCATGGAAACGGCCTCAGCCAGCGGCACGCCCACATCGCGGGTCAGCACCCGCAGCGCGGTGGTCAGGTCGAGATCCGCCCCTGCCAGCGTTCCGTCCGCAAGCGTCAGCCGCCCATCGGCGCGGTCGATGCGCCGCCCGTTCAGGGTGAAGCCATCCAGATTGGTTCCCGCCACCGCCATCGCGTCGCTGACCAGGAACAGCCGCCCCGGCCCGGATTTGGCCCGGATCGCCGCACCCATGGTCGCCGGATGCACATGGATGCCGTCGGCGATCAGCCCCGCGCTCAGCCCGCTGAGATGCAGCGCAGCCCCGACGACCCCCGGCTCTCGGTTTCCAAGTTGCCGCATCGCGTTGAATAGATGCGTTACGCACGCCGCGCCCGCATGGGCGGCTGCAGCGCAGGTGGCGAAGTCAGCCTCAGTATGGCCGAGCGACACGATAACCCCGGCACGCGCCAGCGTTTCGATCTGCGCCATCGTGACCGATGCGGGCGCGAGCGTGACCTTCAGGACCGGCAGCCGCGCGACGGCATCGAGTAGCAGCGCAAGATCGGAATCCGCCATTGGCCGGATCAGCGCCGGATCATGCGCGCCCGCCCGAGCCGGATCGAGATGCGGTCCTTCGAGATGCAGACCTGCGATCCCCGGCACGCCCGCGGCACAGGCCGCGACCGCCGCATCGATGGCCGCAGCCGTCACCTCCGCCCGGTCGGTGATGAGCGTCGGCAGGATCGTCGTCGCCCCCAGCCGCGCATGGGCCGCGGCCATGGTCGCCATGGTCTCGGGCGCGGGCGTGTCGTTCAGCATCACGCCGCCGCCCCCGTTGACTTGAAGATCGACATAACCCGGCATCAGCGCGCCGCTGCCAAGGTCCACCCGCTCCACATCGGCGGGCAGGTCGCGCAAGGCCACGACCCCGGCAACCCGGTCGCCCGCCACCACCAGTGCATGATCGGCCAGCGTCACCCCATCATGGACGATCGCGGGCGCGATAAAGGCCCTTTGCCCGGTCATGTCGTTTCCGTCACTTTCTTCAGATGGCGCGGCGTGTCGGGGTCGATGCCGCGATCCCGCGCGAGCCGCTCCACCACCCCGTAGAAGGTGGCGATCAGCGCCAACGGATCGGTCAGCGGGTGGCCCGTGCGCACATGGGGCAATGCCTGCGCCCCGCCCGCCGCATCGGCGGTGATGAAACAGGCCGCGCCCTTTTCGGCGATCTGCGCCGCGATCTCGGCCACCACGGGGCCCGCGGCATCGTCGGCGGCCAGGCACAGAACCGGGAACCCCGCGTCCACGATAGACACCGGGCCGTGCAGCACCTCGGCCGAGGAATAGCTTTCGGCATGCAGCAGGCAGGTTTCCTTGAATTTCAGCGCGGCCTCGTTCGACATCGCCCAGGACGGCCCCCGCCCCAGCGTGTAGAGCGAGGATCGCGCACCCACCGCCGCCCGCATTTCGGGCCAGTCAAGCGTCACGGCCTGCGCGAGCCGCTCCGGCAGCGCGCGGACCGCGGCCAAGAGGTCGGTATCATTGCGCCATTCCGCCAGCAGCCACAGCCCAGCCACGGCAGAGGTCACGAAGGTCTTGGTGGCCGCGACCGACCGTTCCGGCCCGGCATGGAGCGCCAGCGTATGCGCCGCCGCCTCCCCCAGCGGCGAGCCGGGGTCGTTCGTGATGGCAATGCTCAGCGCGCCATCGCGGCCCGCCGCCCGCGCCATTTCCACGATGTCCGGGCTTTGTCCGGATTGGGAGACGGTGATGCAGGCCCCGTGCGCCAACTTCAGGGGGCGGCGATAGATCGACGCGACGGACGGGCCGACCGACGCCACGGGAACCCCCAGTTCCAGCTCGGCCGCGTACTTCAGGTAGCTGCACACATGGTCAGACGATCCCCGTGCCACGGTCACCAGGAACGCGGGGTCCGCCGCCGCCAGCGCCGTGGCGGCACCGCGCACGGCCTCGGTCCCGCCGGTCAACAGGCGGTCCACCGCCGCCGGGATTTCGTCGATCTCCTGCCGCATCAGCGTGGGCGTCTGTGTCATGTCCTGTCCGGTCCTTTGGCAAGCTGCAATTCGGCGACGAAGTCATAGGCATCGCCACGATAGAGGGATCTGGTGAATTCGACGACGCGCCCCGACGCGAGATACGACACCCGCTCGATCCGCAGCCCGGCGGCGTGTTCGGGCACGCCCAGCCGGTCGGCATCCTCGCGCCCCAGATTGATGGCCGAGATCTTCTGGATGGCCCGCACCGGGCGGTTCCCGTCCGCGTCGAGCACATCATAAAGCGACCGCGCGACGACCGTCGGGTTCGGCAGCAGGTCCATGGGCAGCGACGCCCGCTCGATCGCCATCGGTTCGTCATCCGACAGGCGCAGCCGGGCGATCCGCGCGACCTGCGCCTCGGGCCCGAGATTGAGCGCCTCGGTTTCCTCGGGCGTGGGCAGGAACAAGCCCCGCTCCAGCCAGACCGACCGCGTGGACAGGCCGCGCTGCGCCATGTCCTCGGTGAAGGATGTCAGACGCTGGAGCGATTGCTGCACCCGCGGCCGCCCCTTCACGAAGGATCCGGAGCCCTGTTTCTGCTCCACCAGCCCCGCCTCGGCCAGCGCATGAATGGCGCGGCGCACGGTCACGCGGGACAGGCCCGTGAGGGTTGCGAGTTCACGTTCCGGCGGCAGCGGCGCACCGGGGCGCAGAATGCCGTCCTCCATCGCCGCGATCATGCGGTCGCGCAATCGGGCATAGCGCGGGCCGCTGCCCGTCGCCCAGGCGTCGCCGCGCAGGTAGTCGTCGATGGTCATGGCCGCCGTCATGGCGCGTCCTCCGCCGCCAGGCGCGCTGCCAGCGTCAACGCCCCGTCGAGCGCACTGCCCCGCGGCGCGCGGACGGACCCGGCGATGTCGGCGGGCAGCCATGGCAGATAGGTCCGGCCAAGACCGCCCATCGGACAGAACGGCTCCGGCGCCTGCCAGCCGAGCGCGGCGATGGCCCGAAGGATGTGATCACCGCCCGCGCGCATCAGGGCGGCGCCCGTCGCGTCGCCCGCTTGGGCCGCCGCGACCACGTCGGGCGCCAGAGCAGCGATGTCGCCGGGCCGCGCATCGGCCACGAAGTCGAGTATCCCCTGCGGCCCGCCGAAGCGCGCCGCAAGCGCACGGGTAAGGTCACTGCCCTGGGCGATCCCGTCCGCCGCGTGCAGCACGCGCGCCAGCGCCATGCGCCCAAGCCAGCTGCCCGACGCCTCGTCCCCCAGCAGGAAGCCCCAGCCGCCGCGCAGATCGACCGCGCCCGCGTGCTGCCGGGCGAAAAACGATCCCGTGCCGATACCCGCAAGCGTGCCGTCGTCATCCCCGAGCGCCCCGACCACCGCGGCGCGGCGGTCATCCTCCACCCGTACGCGCGCAAGGGGCAGACGCGCGGCCACCCGCGCCGCGGCGGCGGGCGCGTTGGCGCCAGCAAGGCCGAAATAGCCCACCCCGCGCGACAGATCGGACGCCGCGAGCCCGGCCGCGGCGGCGAGTCGCGCCAGCCCTTCCCGCAGGGTCGTCGCGGCGCCGTCCGGATCGGAGTGCACATTGGCCCGCCCGAGCTGAAGATCGACCCGGCGCCCATCGGCCAGCAACGCGATCCGGCAGCCGGTTCCGCCGCCATCGGCCGCGATCAGAAGGGGGGTGTGATCCGATGTCATGAAGATACCATTACAATACCTTTGCTTCCTTGGGAAGAGGCTTTGCGCATGAGGACCCGATATTAGAGGCCAAAGAGCGCCCTTCTTGGTGTCAGAGAAGAAAATGGTAGACAAAAGGTATTCTTTTGCTAGTGTCGGGATCAAAGGAGACGCCGATGGATTCGCCCCGTACCGAAGCGCTGCAAACGGATACGCCGCTTGATGCCCTGGCGCCCGATGCGGCCCTGCGTCGGCTGCTGGACGGGCAGTCGGCGGCACTGGCCGCGATCAACGGCGCTCGCCCTGCGCTGGCGAAGGCGGCGAACCAGGTGGCGAAGAGCCTGCGCGACGGGCACCGGCTGGTCTATGCCGGGGCCGGGTCGTCCGGCCTGATGGCCATGGCCGACGCGCTGGAGTTGCCCGGCACCTTCGGCATCCCCGAAGCCCAGGTCGGCATCTTCATGGCGGGCGGCCTTCCCGGGCTTGCCACGATGCCCGGCGACACTGAAGACGACGATACGCAGGGCGCCCGCGACGCGGCAGACCTGCGCCCCGGCGATACCGCCATCGTGGTCAGCGCCAGCGGGACGACACCCTATGCCTGCGCCTTCGCGCGCGCCGCCGCGGATGCGGGGGCCACCGTGATCGGCATGGCGAACGTGCCGGAATCGCAACTGCTGGGCCTTGTGCATCTGCCCATCTGCCTGCCCACGCCGCCCGAACAGCTTGCCGGGTCGACCCGGCTGGGCGCGGGCACGGCGCAGAAGGCGGCGCTGAACATGATCTCGACACTCGCTGGCGTGCTGCTCGGCCATGTGCATGCGGGCCAGATGGTCAACCTTCGCGCCGACAACGCCAAGCTGCGGGCCCGCGCGCGCCGCATGGTCGCGCAGATCGCGGCCGTGCACGAGGATCGCGCCGCCAAGGCTCTCGACGCGGCCGGGGGCGCGGTGAAGCCCGCGATCCTGCTGGCCGCGGGCGCGCCCGACATCGGGGCCGCGCAGGACATGCTGGCCCGCGCAGAGGGGCGGCTGGCGCCAGCGCTCGGCAGCCTGACACAATGACCCATAACCATAACAGGGAGACGACCATGAAGATAAGCACACTCGGCGCGGCATTGCTGGGCACGGCGCTGGCGGCGCCCGCCATGGCGCAGGACGTGACGCTGACCATCGAAAGCTGGCGCAACGACGACCTTGCGATCTGGCAGGACACAATCATCCCAGCCTTCGAGGCGGCAAATCCCGGTATATCCGTACGCTTCACGCCGTCCGCCCCGGCAGAATACAACGCGGTGCTGAACTCCAAGCTCGACGCGGGCAGCGCCGGGGACTTGATCACCTGCCGCCCCTTCGACGCGTCGCTGGCGCTTTACCAGGGCGGGCATCTTGCGGACCTGTCCGACCTGCCCGCGATGGCGGATTTTCCGGACGTGGCCAAATCCGCCTGGCAGACCGATGACGGGTCCGCCACATTCTGCGTGCCGATGGCGTCGGTCATTCACGGCTTCATCTACAACGCCGACGCCTTTGCGGAACTGGGCCTGAGCGAGCCGGAAACGGTGGACGAATTCTTCGCCGTGCTCGACGCCATCAAGGAAGACGGCGGCTACATCCCCATGGCGATGGGCACGAACGACCAGTGGGAAGCTGCCACGATGGGCTACAACAATATCGGGCCGAACTACTGGCAGGGCGAGGACGGCAGAAAGGCCCTGATCGCGGGCGAGCAGAGCCTGACGGACGAGCAGTGGGTCGCGCCCTTCCGCCAGCTGGCACGCTGGGGCGATTACCTCGGGTTCGGGTTCGAGGCGCAGACCTATCCCGACAGCCAGAACCTGTTCACGCTGGGCCGTGCTGCGATCTACCCCGCCGGATCATGGGAGATCTCGGGCTTCAACACGCAGGCCGATTTCGCCATGGGCGCCTTCCCGCCGCCCGTGCCCGCAGCGGGCGAGGATTGCTACATCTCGGATCACACGGATATCGCGCTGGGACTGAACGCGGCATCGCCGAACGCCGAGGCCGCGCGCACGTTCCTGAACTGGGTCGGGTCGGCGGAGTTCGCCACGCTTTATGCCAACGCGCTGCCCGGCTTCTTCCCGTTGTCTTCGCATGACGTGCAGCTTGATGATCCGCTGGCACAGGAATTCGTGTCGTGGCGGCAGGAGTGCGCATCCACGATCCGGTCCACCTACCAGATCCTGTCGCGCGGCACGCCGAACCTGGAGAACGAGACCTGGAACGCATCGGCCCAGGTGATCCGCGGCGCGGAGTCGCCCGAGGACGCGGCGGCCCGCCTGCAGGACGGGTTGGCCAGCTGGTACGAACCGCAGCAATAAGCCCCTGTCCCGCACGGGTCGCCCGGACGCTCGGGCGGCCCGCTTCCGCAAACCGGCGGAGATATTTCCGGACAGAAGATGGCAGGCGCAGCCCTGCTCCGGCTGGCACGGCGCGTGCCCGGCACAGGTATCTTCTGTCCTCGAGTATCCCCGCCGGAGGCACCCGCACCCCGCAACAGGAGCGACGTTCATGTTTCGTCAACCAGACCCGACACATTCCGGCGCTGCGGTACAGGCGGGGACGCCGATGACCGTGACAGGTGATGGCCTTCCAACAGCCCCACTCGCGGTGTGCGCGGCCGGGGACGGTATGCCTGCATGGGTGCGGGCCCATGTCTGAGCGTCGCCCCATCCGCTGGCATGTCGTGGTGTTCCTCGCCCCGGCCGTGCTGGTTTACACCGCGATAATGATCGTGCCGCTGTTCAACACCCTGCGGCTGGCACTATACACCGAGGTCGATCAGGCCCGTGTCTTCGTGGGACTCGCCAATTTCCGGACCCTCTTCGGCGATCCGCGCTGGTCCGCGAGCTTCTGGAACGCGCTCGGCAACAATTTCTGGTTCTTCTTCATCCACATGCTGGTGCAGAATCCGCTCGGCATCGCGCTGGCGGCGATCCTGTCGAACCCGCGGTTGCGCTTTGCGCACCTGTATCGGTCGGCCATCTTCGTGCCGACGATCCTGTCCTTCGTGATCGTGGGCTTTGCGTGGAAGCTGATCCTTTCGCCCATCTGGGGCATAGCACCCGGGATGCTCGACACGCTGGGGCTGGCATCATGGTTCCGCCCCTGGCTGGGGATGGAGGGGTCCGCGCTGACCACGCTGGCGCTGATCTCGGTCTGGCAGTTCGTGGGCATCCCGATGATGCTGATCTACGCGGCGCTCCTGTCGATCCCCGACGAGATACTCGAAGCCGGCGAATGCGACGGCATCACGGGCATGGCCGCCTTCTGGAAGATCAAGCTGCCGCTGATCCTGCCGTCGATCGGGATCATCTCGATCCTGACCTTCGTGGGCAATTTCAACGCGTTCGACCTGATCTACTCGGCGCAGGGCGCGCTGGCGGGCCCCAATTTCGCCACCGACATCCTCGGCACCTTCATGTATCGCACCTTCTTCGGGTTCCAGTTGCAACTCGGCGACCCGCATATGGGATCGGCCATCGCCACGGCGATGTTCGCCATCATCCTGATCGGTGTGTGCATCTACCTGTTCGGCATCCAGACGCGGCTGCGCCGCTACCAGTTCTGAAAGGGGCCTGCCCATGTCTGCCGCCCGCCGCAACCCGCTGAACAGCGCCGCCGCCCATGCCGCCCTGCTGGCCTATGTCGCGATCGCGCTGTTCCCGGTCTTCGTCATCGTCATCAACAGCTTCAAGGACCGCCGGTCGATCTTTCGCGAACCGCTCGCGCTGCCCGACGCCGAGAGCTTTTCGCTGATCGGCTACCAGACGGTGCTGAAACAGGGGGATTTCTTCCTCTACTTCCAGAACTCCTTCATCGTCACAGTGGCGTCGCTGTTCTTCATCCTGCTGTTCGGGGCGATGGCGGCCTTCGCGCTGGCCGAATACCGCTTCCGGGGCAACATGCTGATGGGGCTTTACCTGGCGCTCGGGATCATGATCCCTATCCGCATCGGCACCGTGGCCATCCTGGAAATGATGGTGGCGACGAACCTCGTGAACACGCTTTGGGCGCTGATCCTTGTCTATACCGCGCAGGGGCTGCCGCTGGCGGTGTTCATCCTGTCGGAATTCATGCGGCAGGTGTCGGACGACCTGAAGAACGCAGGGCGCATCGACGGGCTGAGCGAATACACGATCTTCCTGCGCCTTGTGCTGCCGCTGGTGCGGCCCGCGCTGGCCACCGTTGCGGTGTTCAACATGATCCCGATCTGGAACGACCTGTGGTTCCCGCTGATCCTTGCGCCCGCGGAGGAGACCAAGACCCTGACGCTGGGCAGCCAGGTCTTCATCGGTCAGTTCGTGACCGACTGGAACGCGGTGCTGTCGGCGCTGTCGATGGCGATCCTGCCGGTCATGGGGCTTTACGTCATCTTCTCGCGGCAGTTGATCCGCGGGATCACATCGGGGGCTGTCAAATGATCCGGGTTCTTGTCGCCGGGCTGGGCAACATGGGGCTGTCCCATGCGCTGGCCCATCACCATCATCCGGACGCGGAAATCGTGGGGCTGGTCAACCGCTCGGCGGTGGATCTGCCACCTGAGTTGGGGGGCTATCCGCGGTTTGATGACTTCCACGCGGCGCTGGCCGAGACCAAGCCGGATCTGGTGGTCATCGCCACCTATTCGGACAGCCACGCGGATTACGCCATCGCGGCGATGCGCGCGGGCGCCCATATCTTCGTGGAAAAGCCGCTCGCCACGACGGTCGATGATGCCCGCCGCGTGGTGGCGGTCGCCACGGACACGGGGCGCAAGCTGGTGGTCGGCTATATCCTGCGCCACCATCCGGGATGGCAGCGCCTGATCGCCGAGGCGCGCGGGCTTGGCGGGCCTTACGTCTTCCGGCTGAACCTGAACCAGCAGAGCACGGGCGCGGAATGGGAAACCCACAAGGCGCTGATGCAGACCACGTCGCCCATCGTCGACTGTGGGGTGCATTACGTCGATGTCATGTGCCAGATCACCGATGCGCAGCCGGTGCGCGTGCATGGCATGGGCCTGCGGCTGACGGGCGAAATCGCGCGGGAAATGTACAATTACGGCCAGTTCCAGGTGATCTTCGACGACGGGTCCGTGGGCTGGTATGAAGCCGGCTGGGGTCCGATGATGTCGGAAACGGCGTTCTTCGTGAAGGACATCATCAGCCCGGCGGGGGCCGTGTCGATCCTCGACGGAAACACCGGCGCGTCGGCGGATGTGGACGGGCATACCAGTGTCGGTAGCCTGCTGGTGCACCGCCCCGGCGGCGACACGCGCATCGACCTGCCGGACGAACCGGGCCATCAGCGCCTGTGCGACACGGAACAGGATTTCGTCCTGCGGGCCATCGCCGAGGATATGGATCTGACCCGCCACATGGAAGACGCCGTGTCGAGCCTCGCCATCTGTCTCGCCGCCGACGAAAGCATCCGTACCGGCACCGTCATCCACCTGAAAGGAGACGACGCATGACCGCGCTTGTCCTAAAAGATGTCTGCAAATCCTTCGGCGCGGTGGACGTGCTGAGGAACATCGACCTGACCGTGGAAGACGGCGAATTCGTGGTCTTCGTCGGTCCGTCAGGCTGCGGGAAGTCCACGCTGCTGCGGGTGATCGCGGGCCTGGAGGACGCCACGTCGGGCGACGTCGAAATCGCCGGGGCCCGCGTGAACGCGGTGCCGCCTGCGAAGCGCGGGATCGCCATGGTGTTCCAGTCCTATGCGCTCTACCCGCACCTGACGGTGAAGGAGAACATGGCGCTTGCGCTCAAGCAGGAGGGCACGCCCCGCGACGTGATCGCCGCACGCGTCGCCGAGGCGACGCGGATGCTGGAACTTGGCCCCTATCTCGACCGCCGCCCAGCAGACCTGTCGGGCGGACAGCGCCAGCGCGTGGCGATCGGGCGCGCCGTGGTGCGCCAGCCGAAACTGTTCCTGTTCGACGAACCGTTGTCGAACCTCGACGCCAGCCTGCGCATGGCCACGCGGATCGAGATCGCGGCGCTGCACCGGTCCCTGTCGGCGGCGATGATCTATGTCACACACGACCAGACCGAGGCGATGACGCTCGCGGACAAGATCGTGGTGCTGCGAGACGGGCGGGTGGAGCAGATCGGCAGCCCGATGGAACTGTACAACAACCCCGCCAACCGGTTCGTGGCCGGGTTCCTTGGCGCGCCCGCGATGAATTTCCTCGATGCCGCAACGCTTGGCGGACCGGGCGGGGCCACGCTGGGCATCCGCCCCGAACATCTGCGTGTCACCGACGCGGGCCGGATCAAGGGTACCGTCGCGCATGTCGAGAACCTTGGCGGGGACACGAACATCATCGTGGAAACCGGGGCGGGCGAAAGGGTCACGGTCCGTGTCTTCGGGCAGTATCCCTGCACGGTCGGGCGCAGTGCGGCGCTGGATTTCGACGACGCAGACGCGTTCCTGTTCGATGCCGCAGGCGCGCGGCTGGTGGCGGAACCCGCCTGACCCTGTTCGCCACCTGCCCGCATTTCGGGCAGTTGGATCGCGGACCGCACAGGGCGACGGCTTGCGCCGATTTCGTGCGCTGGATCGGCGGCGCAACCTTGTCGCCGCGTAACAGGCGGGCCTGCTGTTCCGCATGGAACTGCGCTTTTTCGAGATATACCGGAACCCGGACTACCTTTGGCTGCTGGCCGAAGGCGCGGCGCTCAGCGCCGGGTTGACGGTGACGGCGGGTCTGACGGGGCTTTGCCTTGCGATCCTGCTGGCCACGGCGCGGTTCCAGAACATTCCGGTGCTGGGGCACATCGCGGCTGGTTACGTCGAATTCATCCGCAACACGCCGCTGATCGTGCAACTGTTCTTCGTGGCGTTCGGGCTGCCGCAACTTCTGGGCTATAGCTGGCCGTTCTGGGCCCATGCGCTGCTGGCGCTGACGCTGAACTTCTCGGCCTATTTCTCGGAGATCCTGCGCGCGGGCTTTTCCACCGTGGCGCAGGGCCAGTTCGAGGCCGCCCGCGCGCTCGGGATGCGGCCCTTCCTGATCTTCCGAAAGATCGTGCTGCCGCAGGCCATCGCGCGGATGTTCCCATCGCTGTCGGGGCAGTTCGTGTTCCTGTTCCTGACCACCGGCGTGATCGCCGAGATCGGCGTGAACGACCTGACGCAGGCGGGCAAGTTCATCGACAGCCGGACCTTCCGCAGCTTCGAGGTCTTCCTGACGCTCACAATGATCTACATCGCCATGTCGCTGACGTTCAAATCCGCGCTGGCCGTCGCCCATACGCGGCTCTATCCGGGGATGACGGCGCGATGAGGGACCTGTTCATCGGCCTGTTCGGCAAGCCCGAAGGGATCATGCTGTTCCAGCTGATCGAGGCGACGCAGTTCACCATCTACCTGTCCCTGCTGGCCTTCGTCCTGGGCGGATCGGTCGGCGCGCTCGTCACGCTGGCGCGGGTGATGCCGTCGCGCGCCGCACAACGAGTCGCCATCGCCTATATCTGGGCGTTCCAGTCCGCACCGCTTCTCATGCTGCTGTTCCTGTTCGGGCTGGGGGTGCCGCGGCTGCTGGGGCTGGACGTGAACCCCTGGATCGCGGCGTCCGTGGCGCTGCTGCTCTATACCAGTGCCTATCTGGCGGATGTCTGGCGCGGCGCGCTGGAAACCATCCCGCAAGGCCAGTGGGAAGCCGCACGCGCGCTGGGGATGCGGTTCCTGCCGACGCTGTGGAAGGTGATCCTGCCGCAGGCGGTGCGCGTGGCGCTCGCGCCCACGGTTGGCTTCATGGTGCAGATCATCAAGGGCACGTCGCTGGCGTACATCATCGGCTTTCACGACCTGATGGCCATCGGCAAACGCTGGGCCAACGCCCCCGTCGAAGGCACCGAGGCCTTCATCGTCTATCCGCTCATGGCGCTGATCTATTTCGCGCTGTGCTTTCCCCTGTCGCTGCTCGCGCTGCGGCTGGAGCGGCGGCTGGGCAAGCCGTCGCGCATGCCCAAACCCAACCTTGCCTGACCCATTGAGAGGAGATCCCATGAAACGACTTCTGACCGCCCTGACCGCCGCCGTGATCGGCTTCGGCGCCCCGGCGCTGGCAGACCTGCCCGACATCCTGAGCGCGGGCGTCGTCAAGATCGCGGTGCCAGAGAATTTCCCGCCCTTCGGATCGCTGGGCATGGAAGGCGAATACGTGGGCTATGATGTGGCCGTCGCGCAGATGATCGCCGACGATCTGGGCGTGGAGCTGGAACTCGTGCCGGTCACGTCGAACCAGCGCATCCCCTACCTGGAAACCGACCGGGTCGATCTCGTGATCTCGTCCATGGGCGCGAACCCGGAACGGGCCAAGTCCATCCTGTTCTCGGCGGCCTATGCCCCGTTCTATTCCGGGGCCTTCGCTGCGCCCGATGTCGCGGTGAGCACGGTGGATGATCTGGCGGGCATGACCGTCGGGCTGACCGGTGGCACGCTGGAGGATCTCGCGCTGACCGACATGGTGCCCGAGGGGACCGAGATCATCCGCTTCGGCGACAACGCCGCGACATTGGCCGCCTATACCTCGGGGCAGGTGGACGTGCTCGTGACCGGCAACACGGTCGCCGCGCAACTTGCCGCGGACAACCCGGATATGGACCTGGAGACCAAGTTCATCGTCAGCGACAGCCCCTGCTTCATCGGCGTGAAGAAGGGCAACTGGGAACTGCTGCAATGGGTGAACGTGTTCATCCTGAACAAGAAGCTGAACGGATCGCTGAACGCGCTGTCACAGGAATGGTTCGGCCAGGATCTGCCGCCTCTGCCGACGCTGTAAGGGCCGGGAGGCCCCGGTTCCTGGCGGACCGGGGCGGCCTTGCGCACGTCATCGACCAAAGCGTCCACGCCCGCCGAAACCGGCGGGCGTTCCGCGTTCAGGGCGGATCAGCCCCCCAGCCGCGCCAGCAGGTCGCGGCTGTGCACGCCCGTGACGGGCAGGCCATTCTCGCGCTGATAGTCGGAAATCGCGGCGCGGCTGCGCGACCCGAGCACGCCATCCACACCGCCGGTATCGTATCCCGCCGCCGTCAGCCGTTCCTGCAGCCGTTTGCGCGCGGCCAGATCGAACCCCTGCGCATCGGGCGGAAAACTGCCGCGGAAGGGCGGACCGCCCGCGATCCGGTCCGACAGGTGCCCCACGCCGATCACGTAGCTTTCCGAGTTGTTGTAGCGCGTGATGACGGTGAAGTTGCGAAACACCATGAAGGCCGGACCGGACGCCCCCGCGGGCCGCAGGATCGACGCGGCCCCATGATCCGGCACCGGGCGGCCATCCATGTCGCGCACGCCCGCCGCGGCCCATTGCGCGGGGCTGCGGGTCGTGCCGCGCCCGACGGGACCCGAGAAACCGGCGGGCAATTGCACCTCCACCCCCCAGGGCTGGCCGCGCGTCCAGCCGGAACGTTGCAGGTAGGCCGCGGCAGAGGCCAGCGCGTCGCTGGGATCATCCGACCAGATATCGCGCCGGCCGTCGCCGGTGAAATCCACCGCGAAGGCCAGATACGAGGTCGGGATGAATTGGGTATGTCCCATCGCCCCGGCCCAGCTTCCGACCATACGCTCGGGTGTGGTGTCGCCCGCTTCGAGGATTTTCAGCGCCGCCACGAGTTGCTGTTCGAAGAACGCGCCGCGCCGCCCGTCATAGGCCAGCGTCGCCACGGCGGACACCACGGGGATGTCGCCGCGCCGCGTGCCATAGCTGCTTTCCAGCCCCCAGATCGCGGTGATGACCTCCGGCTCCACGCCGAACCGCGCCGAGATCGCGTCGAGTGCGCCGCGATACTGGCGCAGCGCCGCACGCCCGTCGGTGACGCGTTTGTCCGATGCGGCGATGGCAAGGTAGTCGTCGAGGCTGCGGGTGAACTCCGTCTGGTTGCGGTCGCGTTCGACCACGCCGGGAAGAAACCCCGCATCCGCCAACGCCCGATCCACCACCGTGGGCGATACGCCCTGCGCCCGCGCCCGGCCCCGGAACCCTGCAAGCCAACCATCGAACCCGGCATTGGGCACGGGCTGCATCGCGGGGTCCGCAGGCGCCACGGTTCCGCTACCCGCACAGGCGGCCAGCGTCGCCGCCACCAGCGACAGTCCCATCGTTCTGCGTGTCAGTACCATGCGCCTCTCCCTGTCCCGTTCCGACCCTTCTAGCTGCACGCGGGCGGCGAGACAGCGGGTTCGGTGCTGCTTTCACGCGCGCGTGAACGGATTGCGAAAATAAACCGGATGAAACCGCGCAGCGCCGCGTTTGTCATGTAGAACTCAAGGAGGTGCAACGATGTTCTGGAATACACGCAGGAATTCTCGCGCGGACATTCAACCGGGCGGCCATGCCGGCATCGGCTTCCTCGGGCGGCTGCGCGAACGGCGCGAGGCAGCGCAGACGGAGCGCGACATGATCACCATCACCTGCGCGCTGGCGCGGCTCAACGATCGTCAGCTCGGCCGCATCGGACTGAACCGGGCGACACTGGCACTGGACGTCGATCACCTGGCCGAGCACGCCGAGCAGAAGCGGATCGTCCATGACGACGTGCTTCGGATCGTGGACAACCGACACGCTGCCTGACGGTCACGCGCAGCGCCATGCAGTCACCGGATAGCGGGGCTGCGATCGAGGCGGGTATACGCTGGTGTGCGAAAGATTATTTGTACGGCTCCGACACAGGAGCCAGACATGATCCACAGCGCACAGCATATCCCCGCCGCGGTCGCGGCCCCGTCGATCCACGAGACGACGGACACCGCGGCCTATTTCGACCCACGCCTGCGCATCGTTACCGCAGCATCGCTGCGCCGCGATGCGTCTCCGGTCGAACCGCTCGACCAGATGTTCGGATATTTCGACGCCTGATCCGACAGCCGCCGCCGACATCAATTCCCGCCCCGACGCATGCCGCGCCGGGGCTTTTCCTTGTCTCCGCGCGGACAGCCGCGCGACGCGGTACCCGTCAGACACCATCCGGACAAGCGGACGCCGCCGCGGGGGGCGGCGGCGTCCTTCCCGACCGACGGGCCACACCGACCGGGATTAGTGGCAGACCTCCGGCCCCGGATCAGTCCATGGCCACCAGGATCAGCGCCAGAACCGCGATACCCGCCGCCGCAAAGGCATAGACCGGTGCGGTGACCGTCAGCGGGCGCATCAGCCGGGCCTTCAGATCTTCCGCCTTGCTTTCAAGCTCGGTGCCGGTGTCATCTTTCGTCGTGCTCATCGTTCCCTCCTCTTTGGGTTGGTGAATGGGTCGGGCCAGCCGCGTTCAGCGGCTGACGGACAGGACGCGCGAGACTTCATCGAGCTGAAGGATCGCGCGCTTGATGTAGAAGCCCTGCAGATACAGGTGGTTCGCGAAAATGCTGTCGTCACCCGCCGCGTTCAGGACCACAAGCGGGCGCTGGGATGCCGCCGTGCGCAGGCTGTCGAGCGCTTGGTCGTAGACGCCGGTCAGTCCCTGCTGGCTGATCACCGCTTCGAAATCGCGCCCCATTTCCCGCAGGAGCAGGTAGCTCGCATAGACCTGTCCCTTGTTGAAATAGAATATGTCGTCGGTGCGGCCGTCTATGATGAAGCTCTCGCGGCGCAGATGCTCGTCCACCTCGGCCGTGCGTGCACCCAGCTCCGCCGCCATCGCCTGAAGCGTCAGCGCAAACGTATCGGTGCGCCGCTCGAACACCGCACCGCCTTGCGCGACGCGCGCATTGTACGCTTCCAGCGCCTCGAGAGCGGCGCGGTACTGCTGGTCCGAGGGAGAGACCGGGAACATGGACTGGCGGAAATCGAACATCCACACATCGGACGGATATTGCAGCAATCCCACCGCGCGCCCCAGATTTGCGTCGATGGCCGAACTGCCGCGTGTACGACCGATCTGGCTTTCCAGCGCCATGACGAAACGGCTCACGCCGCGCAGCACGCCGTTCTGGAAATTCGGCATGTTGTCGTGGAACGCCGTCGGAAAGAAGGCGGGATCGTTGACCGACCAGCGATGATCCACGGTTTCGCGCCGGATCAGCGCCGCCGCCATGGCCACCGCCGCGCTCCCCGCTTCCGGGGCCTCGGTCGGGGCGAAATCCGGGTTCGCATCGACCCTGTTCATCAGGTTCCCCACCACCCCGAAATAGCCCGCGAACAGGACGGCCAGAATAACCGATCCGCGCAGGGCGACGGTGGCGGGCTTCTTTCCGAGAATGGCCCGCGCCACCCTGCGCCGCGGCTGCGGCACCGGAAGGGACGACGGGCTGGCTATGGCATCATTGGGCATGTGCGCTCCTTTGGTGCGCGGCGAGCAGACGTCCCGCGCTGTTCATTGGCAGACATACGCGGCAGGTCCGGCCTTCATCCGCGCATTTTCGCAAAATTCGACAAAGGGCCTTGGTTCAGCCCCATGGCCGGAAAAATTTCGCGTGCGCGGGATGAAACCGGATGACCCGGCGTATGTACCTATGACCACACAGGAGGGCCGGATGGGTTTGCAGGACAATCTGCACGAACAGATCGCGGGATTGCGCCGCTATGCGCTGGTGCTGACGCGCAACCGCGACGATGCCGAGGATCTGGTGCAGGACACGCTCGCCAAGGCCTTGGACAAGGCGCATACATGGCAGCCCGGCACCGACCTGCGGCCCTGGCTGTTCCGCATCCTGCACAACACCCATGTCAGCAACCTGCGCAAGCAGAAGGTGCGCGCCGACGCAGCCCACGATCTGCCCGAACCCGTGATGCCGGAAACCCAGGCCGTGGCGCTGGAACTGAAACAGGTTCTCGATGCGCTGGAGAAGATCCCCGAGGCGCAGCGCAAGCCCATCGTGCTGGTGGCGCTGGAGGACATGTCCTACGCCGACGCCGCGCGCAGTCTCGATGTGCCGCTTGGCACTTTCATGTCCCGGCTTGGCCGTGGCCGCGCCGCCCTGCGAAAGCTGCTGGGCGAGATCAAGCGCGGCAAGCTGCATCTGATTGCCTGAAAGGATCCGCAGATGACTTCTCAGACCCCATCGCAGATGGATGTGGACCCAGAACTGAACGCCTATATCGACGGCAGGCTCGGCCCGGACGCGGCCGCCGAGGTCGAGGCACGGCTGACTGCGGACCCCGAATTTCGGCGGGCTGTGGACGCCATGATCGGCGACCGCGACGCGATCCGCGCGGCGGCGGGTGCGCTGGATACCGGCCCGACCAGCCTGCGCACCGCGGCGCTGGAACGCCAGCTTGCCACGCGTCTGTCGCGCCGCCGCTGGCAGGCGGCGATCACCGGCCCCGTGTCCCGGCAAGTGGCGGCGGGTGTCGTGATGTTCGCCCTGGGCTGGGGCGCGCACATGACGCTTGCGCCCGGCGACGGCATCTATCCGTCCTACGTGGCCGAGGGGCTGGGGGCGCATACTGTCTTCGCCGAAGACAGGGTGTATCCGGTGGAATTCACGCCCGAGGCGACGGCCGCGGCGCTCGACTGGATGTCGGAAAAGCTCAAGCGCAAGATCGCCAGCCCGGCACTGGATGCGCTGGGGCTGGACCTGGTCGGCACGCGTCTGTCCGGCACGCGCGAAGGCCCGCTGGCGCAGTTCATCTACGAGGACCAGTCCGGCAACCGGCTGTCTCTCGTGGTCATGCCCCATCCCGAAGGCGCGCCCGAGGCCGGGCTTCAGGTCGCCCGCAACGACAGCAACAGTGTCGGCTACTGGAGCGATGCCACGCTGGATTTCGCGGTGATCGCGGACACGAGCGATGTGCAGATCGAAAGCGTAGCGGCCGAGGTGACCCGCAATGTCGGCCTTTCCCGCTGACCTGCCGCGCGGCTGGACCGCGCGGACCTTGGCGTTGGGCCTTGGCGTCACGATTCTTGCCGGGGCAGCCGGCTTCGTGGCCGGGCACATGCGGGCGAAGGGACAGGTCACGCATCTGACCATCGCGACGTGCGGGCTGGACGCGGCACCGGCGCCCGTGGCGCTGCCGCTGCGCGATCTGATGCGCAAGGCCGGGGGGCACAATGTCAGCCTTGGCCCGTTCCGGCATGACGGTCTGGACAGCGATGTGACCGTCCGCTTCGCGCTCGGGTCCGATACCCCGCAGCGGCACGGGAATGGGTCGGAAGGGGAGCTGCTGGTGCTGCCCGTACCGGAAGACGGCACGCCGCTGCCCGACGAGATTCGGCTCGAATGCCGCTATGGCGTTGTCGCCCGCGTTCAGTATCGCACCGGCGCCACGCGGGAGGCGTTCGACCTGACCGCGCCGGCCGCGATGGCAGACCGCAGCGCGGGCTGACCCGTCCGCCGCGTTTCCCGGCAGCCGCACACGCGCGGCTGTCTGCACAGCTGCAAGACGGCGCCGCAACGCAGAAAATTTTCGAAGGATGCGGATGATTTCGCCGCCCGCGGCGTATGTCTTCACGTGAATGCCGCGAGACCTTCGCGCACCCTGTCCGCCCTGACCGGGCGGTGACACGGACGGGCCGGACCATCGCAGACACCCCACCGGACAGGCAGCCCGGCGACAGGGGCAGACCGCGACCCAAGCTGCCACGGAAAGGAACCCCATGACCGCAGCGCCTTCGCGCCACGGCCATCCCACGCCTGCGACCCCAGCACTGTTGACGGGAAAACTGCCACAGACCGTCACGCCGCTGCATCCACCATTTGCAGAGGCGCCAGAAGCGCAGCGCCCGCCGCCGCACAACCTGCGCTGGCGCGGGCCGGCCATCACCGCGGGCGCGATGGCTGCGATATGGGCGATGCTGCTGGGCGATCAGCCGGGGTCCTGGCTACTGGGCGCCCCGGCGATCCTGGGCGGCGTGGCGCTGGCGGCGAGCGTGCCTGCCGCGCCCGCCGGACCCG
>NZ_QDFI01000079.1 GCF_003254465.1 Meridianimarinicoccus zhengii | reverse complement strand
CCAGCGCTCCAGCGTGATCTGCGCTGAGAATCAGTAGGTTAGGAATTGTTCAGGGCGAACTTGGTAGGAGGCATAGAGGCTCACCTCTTTGAGTGTCGTCAAGGAACCCAGAAAAATGTTTGAAACGATCACCGCAAAACCGGAGATCAGCCTTGCGCCGCGCCTCGCGCCCTCAGGGGGATCTCTCGGGTCGAAGAGCATGCCGAAATACCAGATCCCTGCCAGCACCATCGCAAAATGGGCGAACACCTCGATCGCCGCGATGCGCTGCGCAAGTCCGTAAAGCACTGGAATCTGCCAGATAAAGAGCGACGTGATGAGCGCGGCAGTGGCGGTTACCGGATGTGCCAAGAGCCCCAAAGTAATAGATTTTCCAAGAGCGCCGAGGTATCGACGCCACCGTCTGTTCAAACCGGCTTGCAATAATCGCCACGGCTGAGAGACCGCGATGAGTAGTGGTCCTGCAAGGCGAAGGAGAAGATGCTCCACTTGGTGCACCGAAAAGAGGCTGTGCCCCAACGAAGCCAGAGGCGCATTCGTGGCCGCGAGAATACAGGTCAAGCCAGCGAAGAACAGAGCTTGCCGCCAAACAGAAACCGTCCCGCGAATGCGAGCGGATCGCGCGAGGCCGCGCACGTAGAACCATGCGGCCAAACTGACGGAAACAAGGGACACTGGCGAAATCGCATATCCAAACGGGTCGAAATTAAGGAAGTAGGTGATCATTGGCTCCTGTCATGTTGTATTGCTGGCCCATCGACGGACACTGGTGAAAGTCGAGATGTTCCCACTGCGCCACCTTGGGCCAAGGACAGATCAGTGGACATCGGAAGGTATTTGCCCTGCATCCACATGGGGAAAAGGTTTTCATAGAAACGTGAGAGCGGGTGGCCGGACTGACCGGCGGGCGCGATGAAATAGGATCCGGCTTCTTCCGAAAACGACATGACCGCCTGAAAATTGGTGCCCGCGCTGGTCGCGAACGGGCGGTCATTGTCAGAAGTGAACAGTGTTGCAATCAGTGTGTCGGGATCGCCGGAAGATGGGGCTTCGAGAGACAGCAGATCGCTGATGATCCCGCTCGATCGGATTGGTGCCCACCCCATATTCAAAGCGTGTGCTTCGCCCCAGGCCCAGGCGGACGGATCGGGTCCGTAGCGGTCGACAAGCCAGCCGATGGCATCATCCAGGGCCGCACGAACCTGATCCTGGCAGGTCTCGATGCGGGTAGACGGGCGGATGTCGCACCAGATTGCGCTCCCTCCGCGATCTGAAAGCACCGCAAATAGGACATCGGGATTTGGCCTGGCCCAGACCTTCGTCGCGGATGGAAATTCATCCTGAAGTATTCGCTTTTGCAACGCGCGCGCCCAGGCCCAGAACACGAGCGGCTCCGGTGAAAAGCGATCCATGTCGCCATTCCATTGGGCAAGTTGATCCAGAATATCGCCGCGAAGCTCATCTGCGCGGTTCTCTTCGAGAGCACCTGTGGAACCCACGAACCAAAGCTCTTTTGCCATTATAGGAAGAAGCGCCCGCGCGGCAGCGCTGACCGTGTCGCGCTGCACCGTAATCGCGCCCTCGACCGAGAATATCGGCTGCCGCTCATCAAGAGCAGCCAGACGGGCGTCTCGAAACGATAAAGGAGTTTCGACCTCCCTGTCAGGCCAGCGAGCAAGGGTTTCTCGGTCGATCGCAAGAATCTCCAATCCGGCTGGTGACAGGTTCATGCATGCGTCCATAGCATCGTTCACATCGGCGGACCGCGCCAGACGGTCAAGCATCATCAGAAAATTGCTGGCCTGCGCGGCCGTGGGATTCTCTGGCTCTTTAACGGCTTTCTGGGACACAGATCGGAACGCCCAAGCGACGCGTTCGCTGCGACCGACGACAATGAAGGGCACACCCGGCAATGTAGCCCCAATCGCGGCTCCGGTCGGGAGTTGAATATCCGCCAGGTACCATTCAGAAGGCAGCGATAAGGGGCCACGTATATCGGCGGCGAGAATTGGTGCTCCGGTAGCTGTTCTGTCTCCAGGCAACGCCCAAGCATCGAGGCTGACCTTGGGCGAGGTCACAAACAGCTCGGGCAAAAGAGGTCGATCCGACGGGATCGGTAGATCTGACAAGCCGGACAGGTCATTCTGCCGTCTCTCGGGTTGAAGATCGTTCAGAAACGCTTGGGCAAGTCTGAGACTATCGACGGGTCTCCAGGCTGCGATCATTCTCTCATCCGCGATCAACAGATCGGGTGAGCCTCTGCCGCGCCCGCCTTCGGACACCAGGCCAAGCCACGCGTTGACACCTGCGGCATATGCGTCGAGCGCTTGGGCTGTCGAAGGCTCAACTTCGATCGTCCGGTCAAGTGGCATCAAGGCTTGCGCTGCCCGCCTTGCCCTCAATAACTGGCCAAGCCTGTCCTGAGCGTGAACGAAACCAAGCGCGAAATAGGCGTCCGGAGCGGAGTCTGCAGAAATGTGCGGTATGGCCGCAGCATCTCGCAGAATATCGACTGGACCTTCGATACCCGCAACACTGAAATCCTCGTCATAGTCGGGGACGGAGGCGCGCAAAAGAAAGTAGACGACACCGGATACGGTCAGTCCTAATGCAAAAACCGCCAGGAGCAAGTACAGTAATATGTTGAATAGTCGTTTCAATTCGTTGCCGGTGCCAAAGTAATCTCAAGACGTGATGCGCAAGAGGATCACCGAGGCGAAAAAAGCGAGCAGGCCGAAAGCAATACCGAAGCTTGTCGCGTATTGAAGTATATCCAGGCGGTTCCCTTTCCGCCGTTGCGCCAGATAGCCACCCCAGAGCGCCCCTCCGACAAAGCCTGCGAGCACCAGCATCACGATTCCTCCGATTTTGATTTTTCTGAATTGAAACGTCGTCTGACCAATCCGACGGTAAAGGCTAGAGCCCAGACCGCACAGATGAGCGCCAGCGATGTCCAATCACCGAAACGTGCGTAAGGTGTGGGCGCAAGCGCTGTCGGCAGGCTGGCATCTATGACTCCAGTTTGTCCGGTCTCGAGGCGCGCGATGATCTCTCCCTTGGCGTCGATGATCGCGGAAATCCCGGTGTTGGCCGCCCGGACTACAGGAAGCCCTTCTTCGACCGCGCGCATGCGCGCGGAGGCGAGGTGCTGCTCGGGTCCGATGCTGGTCCCGAACCAGGCATCATTTGTGGCGTTGAAAATCCAGTCGGGGCGAAAAAGGTCATCGACTACCTGGCCCGGAAAAATGATTTCGTAACAGATCGCCACCGCGACCAGAGGCGCACCCGGGATCGCCAGCGTGCGTGGCCCTGGTCCTGGCGTGAAATCACCCAAACCTTCGGTCAGCCGCTCGATCGGCAGCCAGCCTCTCAGGGGCACATATTCCCCGAACGGAACAAGATGATGTTTTGCATATCCCGTCAGAATTTCGCCGCTGCCGTCATAGGCTTGAACCGTGTTGAAATATCGGGTTCCCCCATCGCCCTCTACGCGGTCAGGCACGCCTGTCAAAAGGATCCTGCCGTCTGGCAGAACCGTGGATAGCCGCCTACGCGCCAAGGCGTCCTCGTCCAGAAAACCGGGAAAGGCCGTTTCCGGCCACAGCAACAGGTCGAAGCGTCCAGGTTGCGCCGACAAGCCCAAATATTTCTCCAGCGTTCGCTCGCGGCTGCCCGGTGCCCACTTCTCGACTTGCGGCACATTGCCTTGGACGATGCGCAAAGCGCTGTCCGTCGGAGGCACATTCGTCCCTAAACGCAGCGCGCCGCCACCCCAGAGGCCCATCACCACAACGGCGAAGAGCACGAGAACAGGCACGCGTCTGTTTGGTGCCGCCACAATCAACACACCGGGCAACAGCCCTATAAAGACCGTGAGAAAGCTCAGCCCATAGCTTCCTACCCAGGCGGCGGGTTGGCGCAGAGCGGCGTGTTCGACAAGGGCATAAGCGGCAAGGTTCCAGGGAAACCCTGTCAGGACATGACCACGCAGCCATTCTGCGGCAACCCAGCAGGTTGCAAGCAGAAGACCTGCCGTAGTGTCGCCGACAGCACGGCGCTGCATGATGGTGGCAAATAACATCGCCGCAATCGCCGGGAAAATGGCCAGTCCGGCGGACAGTCCCGCGACTGCCGGGATCGCAAGGGCACCGAAACGTTCGGAATCGACGTAAAAGCTCTCGGCGATCCAGGAAACTCCAAACCCGAACTGGCCCATTCCGAAGACCCAGCCGATGAAGAAGGCAGGCGCTGTCGAAACCTGCCGGAGGACGAGAAAGAGTGCTGAGAAGGCGACTGGAACAACGATGAGCCATGAGAATGGTGGAAGGGTTAAAACCGTTAAACCGCCCGCTGCAAAGCTAATCCCTGATCGCAGGGGAATGTAAC
This sequence comes from Meridianimarinicoccus zhengii, assembly GCF_003254465.1. Classification (GTDB taxonomy): domain Bacteria; phylum Pseudomonadota; class Alphaproteobacteria; order Rhodobacterales; family Rhodobacteraceae; genus Meridianimarinicoccus; species Meridianimarinicoccus zhengii. The sequence goes on along the minus strand of NZ_QDFI01000079.1, from coordinate 13,456 downwards.
GGCCACGACCCGTCAGTGGTCGCAAGCCCGCCATCATGTGCCTGTTTTCAACTTGGCGCTCAACCAAGGGGCTATGAGCAGTAGGCCCACGCCACTGACCACGAAAACATCCGCCATGTTGAAGGCGGGCCAATGCGTGGATCCGACATAGAAATCGAGGAAGTCCGTCACACTCCGAAACCGGATGCGGTCGAGGACGTTGCCGAGCGCGCCACCGATAATCGCGCCATAGGCGATAGCCTCAACCGGGTTGGCAGTGCGTACCAACATGACTGTTAACCAGCCGCAGACAGCTAGGGCCAACGCCGTAAGGCTCCACCATGGCGCTCCACCAAGCAGTCCGAACGTCACGCCATCGTTGCGCAGATAGATAAGATTGAAACCGGGAAAGACCGGAATTCCAGCGCTCAAATCTGCCGCGTTGGCGACGACAATTGCTTTTGTCACCTGATCGACAAGAAAAGCAACTCCAGCCGCTATGAAACCTTGGAAATGGGTCAGTTTCATCTCATCCTCCCAGCCATACATCGAGGAACAACATGATCACGAGGCCGACTGCGAGACCGAGTGTCGCCCTGTTTTGATGGCCTGAACGGTGGGTTTCGGGAATGATTTCGTGGCTGATGACGTAGAGCATCGCCCCGGCGGCGAAGGCGAGTCCCCATGGCAACAGCGGCTGCGAGATGCTGATGATCCCAGCCCCAAGAAGCCCACCTACCGGCTCGACAAGACCTGTCAGGGCGGCAATCCCCCACGCACGGCGCCTGGAATACCCCTCACCAAGCAATGAGACCGCTACGGCGAGACCCTCGGGAGCGTTTTGCAGCCCAATGCCAATCGCAAGCGGCAAGCCACCAGACAGACCGTCAGCCCCGAACCCGACACCAACGGCGAGTCCTTCGGGGAAATTGTGGATCGTGATTGCAATGATGAAGAGCCAGACGCGGCGCAGCGAAGCAGAGTTTGGGCCTTCCCGCCCCGTCTTGAAATGCTCATGCGGCAGCCGTTCGTTCATCAGAGCGACCGCGCCCATGCCAAGCAGAATCGCGACACAAACGATGGCCGCCGGCAGAGCACCGTTGTCGAACTGTCCTTCAGCTGCGTCGAGAGCCGGGATGATCAGCGAGAAAAACGAGGCCGCGAGCATGACACCCGCTGCGAAGCCAAGCAGCAGATCGCGCGTAGCCCGCGAGGGGATGCGCCCGAAAAGAACGGGGATCGCCCCGACCGCGGTCAGCGATCCGGCGGCCAGGCTTCCAAGAAAGCCAAGGGTAATTGAGGAGAAGGGTTCCAAGCGCTGAGGTCTCGCCGATACGTCAATCAGCGGCCGAATAGCTGCTAAAGATCTCGGTCGATCCATCGCCGCGGATCAGGAACACGTCATAAGCCTCACGATCATCCTCCGGTCCCATGCCCGGCGAGCCATAGGGCATTCCCGGCACCGCCAGCCCCACTGCATCTGGACGCTCGTCCAACAAACGCTGAATGTCTGATGACGGTACATGACCTTCGATCACGTAGCCGTCGACCAAAGCCGTATGGCAGGAGACCATGCGCTGAGGCACGCCATTGTCGAGTTTGAAGCGCACAAGAGATCCCCCGAACATGTCCTCGCCTGTCGGCGCGAATCCGCTTTCCTCGAGGTGCTTCATCCAGGACAGACAACAGCCGCAGCCGTTTGTCTTCCGGACGTCAATCTGGATCGCATCGGCGACAACTTGCGCCGCGGGAAACAAGGCCAGCGTGACTGCAAGGGCGGGAGCCAGTCGTTTCATGGATTATAGCCTTTCGGTTGTTGTTTGCACAAATTCGCTGGTGAGCCTCTCGGCCAGTAGCGAGCGTGCCTCAGCCAATCGCTCAAGTGCAGCCGTGTCATCCGCATCCCGCTCGGCCGCCTCTGCCAGTCGGTCGTCTGAGAGAGGATCGGTCGGGCGACCATCGACCAGAACCTCATAATGCAGATTTGGGCCGGTCGCGGTGCCGGTTGCACCAACGCGCCCGATCATGTCTCCGGCCATCACGCGCTGCCCTTGTTCAAGTGTGTCCGGCACCTCGCTGAGATGTGCGTATCGTGTCAGGGTGTCGGATCCATGCGCTATCTCCACTACCCGGCCATATCCACCACGACGTCCGATGAAGCTTACGCGTCCGGGCGCCGTCGCTTTCACCGGCGTACCGCTTGCCGCAGCAAAGTCGACGCCGGTGTGCATGCGCACGTTCCCATAGACTGGGTGTGTGCGACGGCCAAAGACGGAACTCAGCCGCGCTCCCTCCACCGGTTGGGCAAAGATACGCAGGACCTCTCCATCAACATAAATCGTCGCTTTACCGCTGCCGTCATCCGGCCAGACGATCTCGTAGACCGTTTCACCAAGATTCAGTGCGGCAAAGGCAAGTTCAGGCTGACCGATCCTCTCGTTTCCGTCGCGCGCTTCGCGCCAAAGAAGACGCATCGTCTCGCCACCGGAAAGTTCGCGTCGAAAATCCACTGTGCCGCCCAGCATCTGCGCCATGTCGACCGCAAAGCGCGCAGGGATGCCCGCCTTGTCCAATGCCGCGAAGACAGAGCTTTCGATCACTGCCTCGCCCGCGAACGTCACTATTTCAGGGTCTGGCTCCAATAGGCGGGTGGCAAGCTGTTCGCCGAAGGCGGTCTCAATCCGGACACCGTCTTCGACGGCGAGTTCTACGCGACGCGGCGTGCCGTCCGTTGTGGAAACCACGGTAATGACGTGACCCGGACGCAAACGGCGCAGATCATATTCCGCGCCAATCGACAAGGCGATTTCAGCGCGATCCGAAGCATCCAATCCCGCATCTGAAAGGACCGCATCAAGCGTCTGTCCCGATGCAATCTCGCGCGACCAGGTCACGAGGGGGGACTCGATAGATGGCAACGAGGTATCAGCCAGTGAGACGGGCAGGAGGGGCACCGGCTTGAACTCGAACGCGATGTCTGCCGGGGCAACTGAAGGGCGGACAGAATTGATTTCGGCAATCCGAGGCGGCGCGAGCGGATCGGGGGTCCAGAGGGTCGCTTCCGCAATCGCAGGGGGCACCGGTTCTTTGGAAAGAACGCCCGAGATGGCGATGGCGGCACCCGAAAATGCGCCTGCGACCGCCACGGCCGCCAAGACAGTTCTTATCTTCATGTTGCCCCCTCTACGTCTTCTGACAGTGCACGCCGGATCTTCGGCACTGCGAATTCTCTTGGCTCGTGATAGTCGATCATGGTGACAAGTTCACCCTTGGCATCGAACAGGAATACGCTTGCCGTATGGTTCATTGTATAGTCGCCGCCTTCGGTCGGGACGCGCTCATATGAGGCACGAAATCCTTCTGCAGCGCGGGCAACCTGGTTTGCCGGCCCAGTCCAGCCGCGAATAGCCGGATGAAAATAGCCGACATATTCGGCCATGGCCTCCACCGTGTCCCGCTCCGGATCGACTGTGATGAAGACCACGTTCATCCGCGCGGCTTCGTCTCCGAGATCTTCAAGCCAACCTGAGATATCCGATAACGTCGTGGGGCAGACATCCGGGCAGTAGGTGAACCCGAAAAACACCATGGTCGGGCGTCCAATCAGGGTTTCTGGGCCCACTTCATTGCCTTCGTGATCGGTCAGTCGGAAATCCATCGCCGACAGGCGGAGAGGCCTTTTGCCGGCCGGTTTTGGTGCGCCGGGACCGTCTACCCGCCACCAGCCGACCCCGAGCATCAGAGCGACAGCGCCTACACCGGCTGCACCGTATTGGACCACATGCCGACGCTGCATCAGCTCTCCGGCCCGCGCGCGGCGATCCCCAGAATTGGGACCTCGACAGTCACTTCACCACCGTCCGAGAACGTCAGTGTCAGTGGGAAGGTCTCGCCTTCGATCATCGGGTTTTGCAGCTTCATGAGCATGGCGTGCAGTCCGCCCGGTTCCAATGCTACGCTTTGGCCCGGTTCAATCGTGATTTCGTCAGCAGGCGCCATAGAACTGACGCCGTCGGCGTTGGTTTTCGTCTCATGGATCTGGGGCATCACGGCCAGTGGTGTTGTAAGCCCGGTCAGCGTGATCGTGTCTTCACCGGTGTTGCGCACGGTCATATAGGCGGCACCAGGGCGGTTGATCCCGATTGAAGCACGGGACCACGCGTTTTCGACGACCACATCCTCCGAACCGGCAAATGCTGGAGTCGACATGCCCGAGAGTAGCAAGACAAGGGGCAAACCATTGATGTAAGTTAGTTTTGTCATGAAGAATTCTCCTGTATCTGGCCGAGCATCAACTTTGGCTGGCCGCAACTTCCGCAGCCACCAGTCGCCGCAGTTCGGCCTCACCGAACGGGTCTAATGGCTTGGCGTTGACGAAGAACGTGGGCGTTTGTCGCACGCCTACCGCTTCGACATCAGCGCGGTCCTGATTGAGCACCGCCACGACACCAGGGGCCAGCATCTGTGTCCGAGCAGCTTCGACATCCAGACCACCGCTTGCGGCAATCTCAAGGATCAAACCCGGTGCCGGAGTGCCATGGGACGCCCATCGTGGCTGCTCGCGCAACACAGCTTCCAGCACGGGTTCGAACACATCCTGCATCCGCGCAGCTTCGAGAACACGGATCGCTTCCACCGAAGCTTCCCCGTGAAAGGCAGTGTATCGAATGACGACACGGACCGCACCACCGTGCTCAGTCATGATGTCCTTGACCACGGGATAGAAGGCGCGGCAGGCCTCGCAAGCTGGATCGAAAAACTCGACAATCGTGACAGGTGCCGTTTCGGGGCCGAGGATCGGGGAATAGGGCCGGATCAGCACATCGTTCACTTCAGGCGCGACAGGGACTGCCTCTGCAATGGGTTGGGGGCGGGTGGCATACCAGGCCGCGCCGCCAAAACCTGCGGCACCAACAGCCAGAACGGATAGAACGAGACCGCGTCGATTCATGTTTGTTTTTCCTTCAGTGAAATGGCCGACAGCATCCCGATCATCGTGAAGGCGACAAGCGCCATCAGCGGAATCGGAATGCCGAAGACCACCTGGTTGTCGTCGGTACAAGAGGGGCCGGTCGCCGTGCAGGGCTGGATCGCCTCGGGGATCAGCCCGACATAGAGGCCGATGTGATACAACGCCACCGCCGCCCCCCCAAGCGCCAGCGCAACGCCATAGCGCCCCACGCGGGGATCTTGCCACCACAGCCCGAGCCCAAGAACGACAGCCAGGGGGAACATGAAGGCGCGCTGGAACCAGCAAAGGACGCAAGGCGTTTGACCAAGAACCTCGCCAATAAAGAGCACGGCAAGCGATGAGATAAGCGCAATGATCCAAGCAAGAACAAGGGCCGTTTCTCCGGAAAGTCGGGTCATGACGATCAGATCCTCTCTCTCAGATCCGCAAGGATCTCTTCGGCGGGTGTGCCGTAGGGCCAGGAATCGGCGAAGCCCGCCTGCGGATCAAAAAGGAACAGGTGCGATGTGTGCCCCATTGTATAGCCATCCGGCGCGCTGGCCTCGTCTATCCGTTCGAAGTAAATCGGAAAGGTTTCAGCGGTCTCAGCGATCTGATCGGATGTTCCGGTCAGACCGATGATGCCTGCATCAAAGCGCGGCACAAAGTCGGCAAGAGCCATTGGCGTATCGCGTTCGGGATCAATCGAGATGAAGATCGGCTGCACTTTTGCGGCATCCTCGCCAAGTCCATCCATGACCGCCGCCACCTCTGCAAGCGTCGTCGGGCAGACATCTGGGCAATTGGCGAACCCAAAGAACACAAGCATCCAGCGACCCGCAAAGTCCTCTTCGGTGCGGATCATGCCCATATGGTCCGTCAGTTCGAACTGCGCAAGGAAAGGTGGTTCGGTCTCGGCTTGGGAAATATCGGCGCGGTAGTCCGCCCACAGTAACAGCCAGATGAAAACGAGCGCCGCGACGCCCGCCAAAACCCGTAGTACTTTCTGAAGACCTGATAGCCGCACGCCGCTCCGCCCGAATTTGATTCTATATTTTAGGCGCGTTTACACCCTCTAGCTACTGTAGGTTCAAGCGTGATTCTTGCCCTGCGGCAGCACGTCACGCACCTGTGAAGCTAATGCTCTCTATTCAGCGCTTCAAAACCTGCCGTCACTCAATGTTTCGCTGCTTCGTCTGACCCTGCAGGTGGCCATCAAGGGAAGGCAACGGCAATTTCCGCTAAATCCGACGCCTGCGGAAACCGGGCCTGCAGATACAAAGCTGCTACGCAGATGCACTGCAAGCATGGGTCATTTTTTAAGGTATCAGTCTAAAATAACGCTTGAACCTACAGCGACTACAGGAACTACAAAGGACGCGAATCAACTGTCGGATCCTGCTCACGGCATGCACGCGCAAAGAACTTCATCCCATTCGGTTTTCCGCCCAACCCCAACTCGGTTGCGATTCACAGAAGCGAACACAGGCGGAAAGTGGAGAATGTCGCGATATGATCTCACTAGAATGGACGATGAACATGCTGAACTATCCCGATGCGGAAACCTTGTCCGGCTCGGATGCAGAAGCGCTACTCAGGAGGACGCAAAATGACACCTGAGATCGGACAATTCGCCCTTACCCTCGCGCTTGCCGTCGCGATTGTTCAAAGCATCTTGCCAATTGTCGGAGCAAGCACGGGACGCGTGCTTTGGATGGAAAGTGCAAAGACAACAGCGGTGCTTCAGGTGACGTTAGTTGCAATTGCGTTTGGCGCGCTCATGCGCTCCTTTGTTGTCAGTGATTTCACGGTTCGAAACGTGGTTGAAAATTCCCACTCTCTGAAGCCGATGATCTTCAAGGTTGCCGGCACTTGGGGCAGCCACGAAGGGTCTCTAGTTCTCTGGACCTTTATTCTCGTACTTTTCGGGGCTGGGGTCGCGCTGCTGGGCAGAAACATTCCGGTTGGTCTCAAAGCGCGAACTCTATCCGTTCAAGCCTGGATCAGCGTCGGTTTCCTGAGCTTCATGCTCTTTACATCCAATCCGTTCGAGCGGGTGTTTCCGCCGCCTCTGGATGGCACAGACCTTAATCCTCTGCTGCAGGACATCGGGTTGGCGATGCATCCCCCGCTCTTGTATTTTGGGTATGTCGGCTTCTCGATCGTCTTCTCCTTCGCGGTCGCGGCTCTGATAGAGGGTCGGGTGGATCCCGCATGGGCGCGTTGGGTGCGGCCTTGGACTCTGACGGCCTGGATCAGCCTCACTGCGGGGATCGCACTCGGCTCTTGGTGGGCCTATTACGAACTTGGCTGGGGCGGCTGGTGGTTTTGGGACCCGGTGGAAAACGCATCCTTCATGCCATGGCTGCTGGGTACGGCACTCCTGCACTCCGCTATCGTCACGGAAAAGCGGGACACGTTCAAAAGCTGGACCATTCTTTTGGCCATCCTGACCTTTTCACTGTCACTTCTGGGGACATTTATCGTCCGATCCGGCATTTTGACATCCGTTCACGCGTTCGCGGTCGACCCGGCGCGCGGCGTGTACATTCTCGGCCTTCTTGGCGTAACCATTGTCGGCTCACTGACACTTTACGCATGGCGCGCGCCTCAGCTTGGATCGGGTGGCGTATTTCGGCCGATTAGCCGCGAGGCGGGGCTTTTGCTCAACAACCTTCTGCTCGCGACCGCAACGGCGACCGTCCTTTTTGGAACACTCTATCCGTTGTTTGTGGAAGCGGTGACTGATGAAAAGATCTCTGTAGGACCACCGTATTTCAACGCGACGTTTATCCCTTTCATGCTGCCGCTAGTCATCATCATGGGAATTGGCCCATTCCTGTCTTGGAAACGGGCCGATCTTCCCGGTATCTGGCAGCGGCTGCGTTTGGTTTTTGGTATCGCGATTGGTGTTGCGGGGATCGTTTGGTACCTTCAGACAGACGGGCCCCTGCTTGCAGTGGTCTCAATAGGGATTGCAGCCTGGGTTTTTGTTGCAACGTTGCGCGAATGGGCGTTGCGCATCAAGCTCTTTGATTTACCCCTTTCACAGTCGCTGCGTCGCGCGCGGAACTTGCCGCGCGCTGCGCACGGTATGACGCTCGCGCATCTTGGCGTTGCAATGCTTGTGCTTGGGTTTGTAGGTTCCACAGCCTGGAAGGAAGAACGTGTTCTTTTCGCAGAACCGGGGACGACCGTGGAAATCGCCGGTTTTGAGGTAATATTCGACGGTGTCGAACGGTTGCGTGGTCCAAACTACATCGCACAACAAGGCCAGCTTCGCGTCTTGAAAGATGGACGGGAGATTACGCTTCTTCGTCCGGAGCGCAGAAACTATCCAGTTGCGGGGACGTCCACAACCGAATCTGCAATCCGATCAACGCTCAGAGGTGATCTCTACGTCACCATCAGTGAGCCTGCGACCGAAAAGGCGTCGGGCCAGTGGAATTTGCGCATTCTCTACGAACCACTGGTTAATTGGATATGGATCGGAGCGACGATGCTGGTGCTTGGCGGGTCCCTTTCGCTATCGGACCGCAGATTGCGGGTGGGTGCGCCGTCGCCAAAAAGCCGGTCGTCAGCGCTTCAACCGGCGGAATGATATGATGAAGAAAATCCTTCTCGCGATGCCAGCGCTGGTCGCAGTGGTCTTGGGTGGATTTTTGTTCTGGGGGCTCAACCCAGACCGAGATCCTAACGCAATTCCTTCCGCTTTGGTCTCCGAACCAGTTCCGGATTTTGAGCTTCCACCGGTAGAGAGCACGCAGACCCCCGGACTGTCGGCCGCAGCCCTTCGTAGCATTGGCGAGCCGGTTTTGGTCAATGTATTCGCTTCATGGTGCGTGCCCTGTCGTGCTGAGCATGCGGTGCTAACCAGGCTTGTTGAACAGGACGGTGTTCGGCTGATGGGGATTAACTACATGGACAAACCAGCAGATGCCGCAAACTGGCTGGAGGAGCTTGGCAACCCCTATGAGAGGATCGGATCAGACAGCGAGGGCCGGGTCGGTATCGAATGGGGTATTTCGGGGGTGCCTGAGACGTTTGTGATCGATGCGAACGGTATCGTAGTCTATCGCTACGTTGGTCCCATTGTGACGCCAGAGGCACAGGATGAAATTCGTGCTGCGTTGGCCGCAGCAGGTGGTCAATCATGAAGAGTTGGCTCTATTCACTGGTGCTGATGCTTGCCGCAACAACCGCGGCATGGGCTGTGGAGCCAGATGAGTTGCTGGATGATCCGGTGCTTGAGTCGCGCGCCCGGGAGCTCTCAAAGCAGCTACGCTGCGTTGTCTGCCAGAATCAGGATATCGATAGCTCAAATGCGGGTGTTGCCCGAACGATGCGCACCTTGCTGCGCGAACGTCTGATTGCAGGTGAAACAAATGACGAGATCATTGCGTTTTTCGTAGATCGATATGGTGACTTCGTCCTGTTCAGGCCGCGACTGAAACCCGCCACGTATCTGTTGTGGTTCGGACCAGCGGTTCTTTTTGCCGTTGGGATTGGCGTTGTCTTTGTCACAATCAGGTGCCGAAGCAGGGCCGTTCTTGATGGCACTGCTGATCCACTGAGCCCCGATGAAGAGCGTGAGTTCGAAGCCATTTTTCATGAAAATGAAGGACGGAGAGACCCATGATTTGGTTGGTGTTAGGCGCGATGGCATCCATCACTGTCCTTCTGTTCTTGTCCGGTCTCTATCGAACGGGTGAAGTCCTGAACAGAAAGGATGGAGCGTTGGTTATCCTCAAGGATCAGCTTTCCGAAATTGATACTGATCAAGAGCGGAATCTGATATCCGTTACCGAGGCCGACGCGGCCAGGGTTGAAATCAAACGCCGCATTCTGGCTGCCGGTCGGCTTGCGACACGTGAATCGTCGCGCGCAAGTGGGCGAAGCACCATCTTCGCGTCCGCCATTGCCACGCCATTGGTAGCCTTCGCTCTGTATTCTCAAATCGGCTCGCCACAGATCGAAAGCCAGCCTCTGGCGTCTCGCGCATCTGAAACCCAGGAAGCCGCAAACCTCTCAGAGTTGACCCAGAGACTAAAAACCCGGCTTGAAGCAGACGAGTCTGGTGGACCAAGTGATGGTTGGGTTCTGCTCGGTCAGACCTATATGCGTATGGCTCGTTACGATGATGCCGCCGATGCATTCGAACGCGTCACTGTCCGCGACAATGCAGATATCTCAACCCTATTGCTATATGCCGAGGCCTTGATCGCAGCCGAGAACGGGATCGTGACGCCGCAAGCGGAAAGCGTGATCGAACGCGCATCGGAGATGGACCCCGATGATCCAGGCCCAATTTTCTATAGAGCCCGGATCCTCGAACAGGACGGGGTTCCAGATGAAGCGAGGACGCTTTTGATCGAGCGCCTCAAGAGAGCGGATCGCGCCTATCCGTGGATGGAACTTTTCCTGTCTGTCGCCAACCGATTGGGGGAACAGGTTGGAGAGAGCCCTGTCACCCTAGCTGATTTCTTTCCGGACTCTCGGGACGCGCGTAGCCCCGGTGCGGCCGATATCGAGGCCGCTCAGGACATGTCGGTCGAGGAACGCAGCGCTTTCGTCCGCTCCATGGTTGACCGCTTGGCGGCGCGATTGTTGGATGACCAAGACAATCTTGAAGGATGGCTTCGGCTTGCGGAGGCGTACAGTGTATTGGGTGACTTTGATGCTGCCCAGAACGCCGCCGACAATGCGCGCACCTTGGCCGAAAGCCTTCCGGAAACCGACCCTATGCGTGCCGCCGCCACGGCCCGATTGGATCGGATCAACAAATAAATTGGGGCCGCGTGGTCTCAGATACATAACAGCTTTCCTTTCACCTGAAACTAAACCACTGTAGGTTCTGCCTCCCTTGAGCAATGCAACGGCACTATGTCATCGTTTTCGGACAGCGCTGAGATTGGCAGCCGACAGTGCTTCGAGAACGGCATCCGCAGATAGTAGTTCAGATAAAATGATACCTTCAGGAGCATCTGGACCGTAGACGATGTTGAGCGGAATTGCGTATCTGCCGTGCGCCTCGAGATAGGATTGGATTTTCGCGTCCGGTCGCGTCCAATCCGCGCGCATCGCAATCACGCCTTCCTCGCCAAGTGCTCCCAAAACTGGTTCACGATCCAGGACCAGGGTTTTGTTTGCTTTACAAGTGATGCACCAATCCGCAGTAACGTCCACGAAGACAGTTTTGCCCTGCGACACTTCACGCGCGATCCGGGACCGGTCGAACTCGACCCAGTAAGAAGTGATCGAGGCTGTTACATCATCGGAGCTTTTTGGCAGCAGTGCAGGGGCCGCCAACGTCATGCCCAAAACCGCAGTCATTCCCCACAGCAAACCGTTACGAGGCTGAACCTGATAGGCTCTCGCCGCCAGTACGATGAGCCCAAGACCCAGCAGCACCAGGCCTGTGAGAGTTGGCGACGTCACACCAATCAAGACCCAGCATAGCCATGCAACGGTTCCGGCAAGCAGCAATCCGAGAACGATCTTCACGCTTATCATCCAGGGTCCCGGTTTGGGCAGTCGAGACAGGAAACCAGGCCAAGCGGCAACCAGAATATATGGCAGTGCAAGCCCAATCCCCATCGCTGTGAAAACCGCAAGTATATCGCCTGTCGTGCCAGAAAGGGCGAAGGCAATGGCTGTCCCCAGCAACGGGGCTGAACAAGGCGTTGCAAGTATCGCAGCCAGAGCGCCGGTGGAGAAGTCTTCGGCATACCCCCGCCCAAAGCGGCCAGATAGCCTAACCATCCAGCTGCTGGGCAAAGAAATTTCAAAAACTCCAAACAAATTTGCCGCAAAGAGTCCGACAACGAGAATGAGTGCAATTAGGAAATATGCATTCTGAAACTGCACACCCCATCCAACGGCATATCCGAGCGTCTGCAGCGCTATGACCGCCAAGGCCAGCACCCACATAAAAGCAACAGTTCCCACAGCCGTAGCGAGAAATCCCGCGCGCAATTGTGAAAGGGAGCGATTCTTCATTCGGAGCGCCGACCCGAACTTAATCGATAGAACTGGCAAGACGCATGGCATTGCGTTCAGTATCAACCCTCCCAGGAAGGACAGCAAGAGAATCGGGAAAAACTGACCCCTATCTTGGCTGGTCTCGGATGCGTAAGGTGGCGCAGGTACAACGTCGGTAGTGTTCACATCATCGAATGTAACCGCGACACCCTCGTCTACGACCGTAATTCGAAGGGAGGTTTGTTCCTCGCTTAACGCGAGAATCGGGATACTTGCCCAGAGACCGGTGCGATCACTTGTAAGGCGGATGTCGGGTGCGCCGAATGCAGAGCCTGCACCAAACTCTGGAAAAAGATCGGGATTGTTCCAGCCAGAAGGCCGCGTCATTTGAACAACCAATGCCTGATCCTGCTTCAGCGATGCGCCCGAGACCGCTATTGCACTTTCTGGCCCTGCAACAGGTACGCGAGCGGCCCATGTCGCGATATCGGTCGCGGCTTTCGCATCGACGCCCGTTCCCAATGGCACAGGGAGTGTCAATTCAAACCTTTCCGGAATGCACACATTGGAGCAGATCAGCAGATCGACGAGTCCCTTCAGCTCGGCCGCTCTATCAGAGTTCGCAAGCCGCAACTGCAATGGAAATATTACTTGTTTGGCATAGCCGAAATTTTCAATTCCGAAGGCGCGGAAACGCGTGGGTGCGGGCCAAAGCATGTCGACGGATTCAAGGTTTGTGGACCCCTCCCAATCGATCTCTGGCGGCAGGCCAACCTCGCCTGGCGACCGCCAGTACGCTTTCCATCCTTCCTCCAGTTCAATCTTCAAACCCGCCGAAAGGAACTGCGATCCTGGGGCGATTCCTGCTTCCGCGACGATCAAACGTGCCGTCAGAACTTCGGAACGATACGCATTGGATTCCAAGGCGCGAACAGGGCTTGCCACAAAAACAAGAAAGAGTGCGAGACTGATAAGCAATCCCTGATACCCTGCCAAGGTTGTACGCATATTCTGACCTCTTTTTCTTCGCGCTCAGTCTCGGGAAGTTACAGCAACGTGCTAGTCCCGAACGCCTTTGTGACGGCGTCGACCCCTCAAACAGTGGGCAGAGCCAAGACTCCGACCAACTAGGCGACAGCGATGCTCGTCTGGGCTTCCTACAAAACAGTCGTTTTTCCGCGTCGAACGCAAGCTGGACCCGCTCTCCATGGTGTCGCGCTCTCAGGCTAGCGCCGTTTCAAGGTTAGTCCTTTTTTGTCTGTTCACGATACTTACGATAGTGCGCCCGTCGAGACCCGATGCTGGGCGACAAAATAGTCGCACCACAACAACGACCAGATGAAAACGAGCGCCGCCACACCCGCCAAAACCCGTAGTACTTTCTGAAGACCTGATAGCCGCACGCCGCTCCGCCCGAATTTGATTCTATATTTTAGGCGCGTTTACACCCTCTAGCTACTGTAGGTTCAAGACCTATTCTGGATGAAAGAGTTCGCCCTGAACAATTCCTAACCTACTGATTCTCAGCGCAGATCACGCTGGAGC
>NZ_QDFI01000078.1 GCF_003254465.1 Meridianimarinicoccus zhengii | reverse complement strand
CGGACCGGCCTGCTCGCGCGGCTCACGGGCCGCGCGGATGCGGCGGGCGCGCCGCGCCGCGCGCTCGACGACGACATGCTGGAAGAGATCGAGGATCTCCTGATCGCCGCCGACATGGGTGTCGACACCGCCGCGCGCGTCACCGCCGCCATGGCCGAGGGGCGCATGGGCACGCGCGTGTCCGCGCAGGACCTGCGCCGCCTGATGGCCGGTGAAATCGCCCGGATCATGGAGAACGTGGCGCGCCCCCTGCCGCTTTTCGGCAAGAAACCGCAGGTCGTGCTGGTCGTGGGTGTGAACGGGTCGGGTAAGACCACGACTATCGGCAAGCTGGCCAGCCAGTTCAAGGCCGCCGGCAAGTCGGTCGTGATCGCCGCGGGCGACACGTTCCGCGCCGCGGCCGTGGAGCAGTTGCAGGTCTGGGGCCAGCGCGCGGGCGTGCCCGTGCTGACGGCCACCGAGGGGTCCGACCCCGCAAGCCTTGCCTTCGACGCGCTGGCGAAGGCCCAGGCCGAGGGCGCGGACCTTCTGATGATCGACACCGCGGGGCGGCTGCAGAACCGCGCCGACCTGATGGAGGAACTGGCCAAGATCGTGCGCGTCCTGCGCAAGCGCGACCCGGAGGCGCCGCACACGACGCTCCTGGTGCTGGATGCCACCACGGGCCAGAATGCCGTGAGCCAGGTGGAGATCTTCCGCAAGATCGCGGACGTGTCGGGGCTGGTGATGACCAAGCTCGACGGGACCGCCAAGGGCGGGGTTCTCGTGGCGCTGGCGGACCGGTTCGGGCTGCCCATTCACGCCATCGGGGTGGGCGAACAGATCGACGATCTCGCCCCCTTCGACCCGGAGGAATTCGCCGCAGCCCTGACCGGTCTGTCGGACTGACGCCACGGCACGGTGCGCGACGCGGCCCGCATGGGCCAAGCTGCACCGGCCGCAGCGCCGGTGCCTCCCGGCCCGCCCGGCTGCGGAGCGCCTGCCTTGATTGACCCCGCCCGCGCGCTTGCCTATGCAGCCGCCAAGCACAGGGAACGCCCAGATGACCGCCACCGCACCAGAAACCACCCGGACAAGGCCCGACAGCTTCCAGGACATCATCCTGCGCTTGCAGTCCTACTGGGCGGCGAAGGGCTGCGCGATCCTGCAACCTTACGACATGGAGGTGGGCGCGGGCACCTTTCACCCGGCGACGACGCTACGCAGCCTCGGCGACCGGGCCTGGGCCGCAGCTTACGTGCAGCCGTCGCGCCGCCCCACGGATGGGCGCTATGGCGAAAACCCCAACCGGCTTCAGCACTACTACCAGTTCCAGGTGCTCATCAAACCCAGCCCGCCGGACTTGCAGGATCTCTATCTTGGCAGCCTGCAGGCCATCGGCATCGACATGGACCTGCACGACATCCGCTTCGTGGAGGACGACTGGGAAAGCCCCACTCTCGGCGCCTGGGGTCTGGGCTGGGAGGTCTGGTGCGACGGCATGGAAGTGTCGCAATTCACCTATTTCCAGCAGGTCGGCGGCCATGACTGCCGCCCCGTGTCGGGCGAGCTGACCTATGGGCTGGAACGGCTGGCGATGTATGTCCTTGGCGTCGATCACGTCATGGACATGCCGTTCAACAGCCCGGCGGCACCCATCCCGCTGACCTATGGCGACGTGTTCCGCCAGACCGAACAGGAATATTCCCGCTTCAACTTCGACACCGCCGACACCGCCAAGCTGCTGCAGCATTTCGAGGATGCGGAGGCCGAGTGCCGCGCGATCCTTGCCGCGCCCGCCGACGACCCCAAGACCGGCGCGCGGATCGTCATGGCGCATCCCGCTTACGACCAGTGCATCAAGGCCAGCCACCTCTTCAACCTGCTGGACGCGCGCGGCGTGATCTCGGTCACCGAGCGGCAGGCCTATATCGGGCGGGTGCGCGCGCTGGCCAAGGCCTGCGCCGATGCCTTCGTGCAGACCACGGCGGGCGGCTGGCAGGTCCCGGACACCGCCCATGGGTAAGTTCCTCGCCGCCCTGCTGGTGGGCTGTGGCGTGCTTGCGGGCGCGGGCATGTATTACCTGCAGGTCTATCACTACTACGTGGACGTGACGGATCAGGTGACCGATATCCGCCTGACCCCAGCGGCGGGCGGCGACCCGGTGCCGATCGGCGCGCAGGACCTGTCGGCGATCGACGCGGACAGCTCGCCCATCCGGTTCCGAGCGTGTTTCACAACTGACGCCAGCCTTGACCAGTTGACCGCCGACTACGCCGCCTACCCGGAGGCCGAGCCGTTGAACGCCCCAGGCTGGTTCGACTGCTTCGACGCCCGCGAGATCGGCGAAGCACTGGAGGCCGGCACCGCCCGTGCGTTCCTCGGCACCCGCGACATCACATGGGGCATCGACCGCGTCGTGGCCGTGCTGCCCGACGGGCGCGGCGTCGTCTGGCACCAGATCAACCCCTGCGGCGAAGTCGTGTTCGACGGCCAGCCGCTGCCCGATGGCTGCCCCCCACCCCCCGAAAGCGACTGACCATGCCCGACCTCCTGATCGAACTCTTCTCCGAGGAAATCCCGGCGCGGATGCAGGCCCGCGCGGCGGACGACCTGCGCAAGCTGGTCACGGATGGCGTGGTCGAGGCCGGTCTGACCTATGCGGGCGCGCGCGCCTTCGCCACGCCGCGGCGGCTGGCGCTGACCGTGCAGGGGCTGACCGCGCAAAGCCCCGCCACGCGCGAGGAGCGCAAAGGCCCCCGCGTGGACGCGCCGGAAAAGGCTGTGGAGGGGTTCTGCAAGTCGGCGGGCGTTGTGCGCGACGCGTTGCAGGTGCGCGACGACAAGAAGGGGCAGGTGTTCTTCGCCGTGATCGACCGGCCCGGGCGCGCGGCGGCCGAGATCGTGGCCGAGGTTCTTGAGGGGGCGATCCGCAACTTCCCCTGGCCCAAGTCGATGCGTTGGGGTGCGGGCGATCTGCGTTGGGTGCGGCCGCTGCATTCGATCCTGTGCATCCTGAGCGACGAGGCGGGGACCGACGTTGTGCCGCTGGAGGTGGGCGGGATCGCGTCGGGCGACACCACACGCGGGCATCGCTTCATGGCGCCGGGTGAATTTTCCGCCGCGAATTTCGACGATTACGCGGCGAAGCTGAAGCGCGCGAAAGTGGTGTTGGACGCCGAGGAGCGCGCTGCGCAGATCTGGCATGACGCCGAACAGGCGGCCTTCGCGCGGGGGTTGGAACTGGTGGAGGACAAGGGCCTGCTGGCCGAGGTCGCCGGTCTGGTGGAATGGCCCGTTGTCCTGCTGGGCGAGATCGACGAAGCCTTCCGGGGCCTGCCGCCCGAGGTGCTGCAGACCTCCATGAAAGAGCATCAGAAGTTCTTTTCCCTGCGCAATCCGGCGGTTGGTGGTCAGATCACCCATTTCGTGACCGTGGCGAACCGCGAGACGGCGGATGACGGGGCGACCATCCTTGCGGGCAATCAAAAGGTGCTTTCGGCCCGCCTGTCCGACGCGCGGTTCTTCTGGGAGAACGACCGCCGCGTGGCCGAGACCGGGATGGGCGCTTGGCTGGAGACGTTGAAGGACGTGACCTTTCACGCCAAGCTGGGCAGCCAGGCCGACCGGATCGAGCGCATCGCCGCACTGGCGCGGCAACTGGCGCCGGTGGTGGGTGCCGATGCGGATGCGGCCGAGCAGGCGGCACGGCTGGCCAAGGCCGATCTGGCCTCGGAAATGGTCTTTGAATTCCCGGAATTGCAAGGGGTTATGGGCCGCTATTACGCTTTGATGTCGGGCGCGTCCGAGGACGTGGCCACGGCGGCGCAGGACCATTATGCGCCGTTGGGGCCATCCGACGCGGTGCCCACCGCGCCCGTGTCGGTCGCCGTGGCACTGGCCGACAAGATCGACATGCTGACGGGGTTCTGGGCCATCGACGAGAAGCCGACGGGGAGCAAGGACCCCTTCGCCCTGCGAAGGGCGGCGCTGGGGGTGATCCGGCTGGTGCTAGAGAATGGGGTGCGTGGTCATCTTGTGATGATGTTGGATGATGGGGCCCTATTTCACGCAGATAAAAAAGCGGCTCCAATACTCGAAAATTGGAAGCATACTATCGAAGGGTCAGCAAAGGATTATGCTAGTCTCACCGAGGCTGTGAATACTTTTAGAAATACATCCCCATCCATAAAGGGTGTACTAAGTCGATTGGTTGAAAATTACTTTCCTCGTAAAGAGGATAAGGTGTCAATTGAAGGACTTGATGACTATATTGACAAATCGATAAGTGCTATCTTTAAAACAATCGTGCAAGAAACGTCAGAGTCGTGCAGAAGCCTTCTGCCTTTCCTTCACGACCGCCTCAAGGTCTATCTCCGCGACCGGGGCATTCCCCATGACGTGATCGACGCCTGCCTCGCGATGCCCAATGCCGACGACCTCCCCCTGCTGGTCAAACGGGCGGAGGCGCTGGCAGCGTTCCTCAAGACCGAAGACGGCGAAAACCTGATCCACGGCTTCAAGCGCGCCAACAACATCCTGACCCAGGCGGAACAGGCGGACGGCGTCGAATACTCCTTCGGCCCCGATCCGAAGCTCGCCCAGACCGACGAAGAACGCACGCTCTTCGCCGCGCTGGACGCGCAAGGGGCCGCGATCTCCTCGGCCATCGAGGCCGAGGATTTCGCGTCGGCCATGCGCGGCATGGCCTCCCTCCGCCGCCCAATCGACGCGTTCTTTGACGCGGTGCAGGTGAATGCTGACAACCAGATCGTCCGGCGCAACCGGCTGAACCTGCTGCACCGCATCCGCGATACCTGCCTGCAGGTGGCCGACCTTACCCGCCTGTCGGGCTGACCCGGCGCCAGCTTCTGTCCGGCAAGTATCCCCGCCGGAGGCTCCGTGCGCGTCACGCGCACGGAAACCGCGCCACGACCCCCATGTCCAACCCGCGCGCACCGCCACCACGGGCATACCCGCACCGCAGGTGCCGGGCCCAACGGGACGACACGTCCGCAGGATGTGGAGGACGGGCGGGAGCCCCCCCGTGCCCCGGCGCGGCGGCGGCAGATCGCGCTTCCACCGATCCCGGGCCCGCGCTACGCTGCAGCGCAGGAGCGGCCCGCCATGCAGAAACTCGTCACCTTCAAGGCCTTCACCACGATCACGCCCACGGCGCCGATCAGCCGCAACCAGCACGGCTACCGCGCCAAGTGCCTGCAGCGCCTTGTCCGCATGGGTCTGCCGGTACCGCGCACCGTCGCGCTGTCCTTCGACACCGTGGAACGCATCGCCGCCGGGCGCATGCCCGACGTGCGCGACCTGCTCGCGGGGTTCGGCGACGGGCCGCTCGTGTCGGTTCGCGCCAGCAGCCAGAACCCGGCCTGGGGCGGCCCGGCATCGGTCCTGAACATCGGCATGAACGATGCGCGCCACGCCGCCCTGTGCGACACGCTTGGCGTGACCGCTGCCAGCGCGCTTTACCTGCGCTTCATCCAGACCTACGCGGTGCGCGCCGCGCATCTGGACGCGGCCCTGTTCGACCCGGGCACCGAGGACGGGCCAGCCGCGGTCGCCGCCGCCCTGCGCGCCTACGAGGCCGAGACCGACAGCACCTTTCCGCAGGACCCGGAGGAGCAGCTTGCCGGCGTGCTGCGGTCCATGGCGCGGGCATGGATGTCCACCTCGGCGCGGCTCTTGCGGCAGGCGCGCGGCGCACCGGCGGACGCGGGCCTCGGGCTCGTGGTTCAGGAAATGGCACTGGGTGTGGGCGACACCGAAAGCGGCGCGGGCATCATCCAGTTCATCGACCCGGCCACCGGGCGGGCGCAGATCACCGGCCGCTACAAGAGCCAGAGCCAGGGCCGGGATGCCATGCGCGCGGGCGAGGGGGCGATGTACCTGACCCGCGATCCGCGCGGTCCGTCGCTGGAAGACATCTGCCCGCAGATCTTCGACGAGCTTGTCAGCCACGGGGAGGCCTGCCGGACCCGCCTGCGCGATGAGATGCAGATCGAATTCACGATACAGGCGGACCGGCTGGCGGTGATCGATGCCGTGACTGTGCCACGCAGCGCCCGTGCCGCCGTGCAGGTGGTCGTGGCACTTGCAGAGGACGGCGTGATTACCCGCGACGAGGCGCTGCTGCGCATCCCGCCGCGCGCGCTGAACGAGGTGCTGCACCCGCTGATCGACCCCGCGACTCCGCGCCGCGTCATCGTGCGCGGCATCGCGGCCAGCCCCGGGGCGGCGGCGGGCAAGCTGGTGTTTTCCTCCACCGTGGCGCAGGCGATGGCCGCACAGGGGGAGGCCTGCATCCTCGCCAAGCGCGAAACCAGCCCGGAGGACGTGCGCGGGATGCACGCGGCCCACGGTGTGTTGACGGAACGCGGAGGCGTGACCAGCCACGCAGCGGTGATCGCGCGTGGCCTGGGCGTGCCCTGCGTGGTGGGGGCGTCGCAGCTTTCCATCGACAAGAAGGCCCGGATCCTGCGCACCGCCGACGGCGCGGTGCTGCGCGAGGGCGACCTGATCACGCTCGACGGCACGACGGGCGAAGTTCTGTCGGGCGCGGTGCCGATGCTGCAACCCGCGCTGGACGAGGCCTTCGAAACCTTTCTCGGCTGGGCCGACGACGTGCGCGATATCGGCGTTCGGGTGAACGCCGATACGCCCGCCGACGCCCAGCTTGGCGCGCGCTTCGCGGCCGAGGGAATCGGGCTGTGCCGTACGGAGCACATGTTCTTCGCCGAGGATCGGCTGACCGCCATGCGCGAGTTGATCTTCGCAGACCTGCCCGCCGACCGGGCCGAGGCGTTGTCGCAGCTCCTGCCCATGCAGCGCGCCGATTTCACCGAGATATTCCGCATCATGGCGGGCAAACCTGTCTGCATCCGGCTGTTCGACCCGCCGTTGCACGAATTCCTGCCCCATGACCGGCAGGGGATGCTCGATCTGGCCGAGGCGCTGGGGCGCCCGTTTTCCGAAGTGCAGCGCCGGATCGACTCGATGCGCGAATACAACCCCATGCTCGGGCTGCGCGGCGTGCGGCTGGGGCTGACCGTGCCCGAGATCTACGACATGCAGGCGCGCGCGATCTTCGAGGCGGCGCTGGATATCCAAGCGGGCGGCGCGGCGCCGGTCGTGCCGGAAATCATGCTGCCGCTCGTGTCAGCCTGCCGCGAGGTCGAGATCGTCAAGAGCCGGATCGAGGCCGTGGCGGCCGCCGTGGCGGGGGAACGGGGCGTCGATCCGGTCTTCCGGTTGGGGGTGATGGTGGAAACCCCGCGCGCCGCGCTGCGGGCGGGCGATATCGCGCGGCATTGCGCGTTTCTGAGCTTCGGGACCAACGACCTGACGCAGATGACCTATGGCCTGTCGCGCGACGACGCGGGCCGGTTCATGGGCAGTTACGTGCGGCAGGGCGTGTTCCCGGAGGACCCGTTCCACACGCTCGACCGCGACGGGGTGGGCGAATTGCTGACGCTCGGCGCCGCGCGGGGCCGTGCGGCGCAGCCCGGTCTTGTGCTGTCGATCTGCGGCGAACATGGGGGCAACAGCGAATCCATCGCCTTCTGCCGGGACGCGGGATTCGACCATGTGTCCTGTTCGCCCTATCGCGTTCCGCTCGCGCGGCTGGCCGCGGCCCAGATTGCGCTGAAATCCGCCGATACAGGATAACCGCGCAAACCCCTGCGCCATAGGGCCTTGCGCCGGATTTTCAGCAGATTTTCGCCAACCGGCGCGGCACCGGACCGCGAATCGGGTTGGCCGGTTTGCCCTGCACCCGGCCCTGTGGCTAGACCGTCTCTGCTGAACTGGAAGACGGGATACGAACGTGGCATTGCGAAACGGCATTATGGCCTTGGCAACGGGTGTGGCACTGGCGGCGGGCGCGGCCCAGGCTGGCGCGACGCTGAGCGCGTCGAACGATCCGTCGATCGGGCTGCACGGCAAGCTCAGCGCCCTGTTCGGGCAAGAGAAATCGGCGATCGACCGGCTGAACGACGGCGCGCTGCGCCGGTTCGTGGCGCCCGACGTTGCACTCGGTGAGATCGGCGATGTGGATTACTCACGCCAGTGGCTGGCGGGGCTGGACGCGCCCGCCATGGACGATGCGGGCCTCAAATGCCTGGCCGAGGCGCTGTACTTCGAGGCGCGGGGCGAAAGCGTGAAGGGCCAGTTCGCCGTGGCCGAGGTGATCCTGAACCGGGTCGCGTCCCCCGCCTATCCCGATGACGTGTGCGGGGTCATCAAGCAAGGCACGGGTCGCAAGTATCAGTGCCAGTTTACATATACCTGCGATGGCCATCCCGAACGCATCGGCGAACCCGCCGCGTTCGAACAGGTCAGCAAGGTCGCGTATGTAAGCCTGAGCGGTGTTGCCGAACCGCTCACCGACGGCGCCACCCATTACCACACGAAACATGTAAGCCCGTCCTGGGCGCGCAAGTTTCCGCGGACCGCGACCATCGGCGTGCATCATTTCTACCGGCAACCGGTGCAGGTGGCGAACCCCTGAAATCCGGGTTAGGTCTGCCCGAACCGCCACACGCGCCGCGCCGGAGCCGACCTTGACCCGACCGACCCTGCTGCACCCCGCCAGCCTGCCCGATGCCGGACAGGCGCCCGCGAACACGCCGCCCGACCGCATCTTCCTGCGCGACCACGTGGTCGAGGCGGAAATCGGTGCCTTCCAGGCCGAACGGGGTGTGCGCCAGCGGGTTCGCTTCACCATCGTTGCCGATCTCGCACCACACCCCGTTGCCGCCGGATGCGATGACGTGGACACGATCCTCAGCTATGACCTGCTGCTCGACGCGATCCGCGCCGAAATGATGGGCCGCCGGATCAACCTGCTGGAAACGCTGGCCGAAGGGATCGCCGCGCGGGTGCTCGCCCATGGCGGGGTCGCGGCCGTGCATGTGACCATCGAAAAGCTTGACCGCGTGCCCGGCACGCTGGGGGTGGAAATCACCCGCACCCGCCCGCGCGCCGTGCCGCTGGAGGCGCTGCCCGTGGCGGTGCCCGAGAACGCGCTGGTCGCGTTGCTCGATGGCGCGGCGCTGGCGGTGGCGCACGACCTGTCGGCGCGGCTCGATGCGCTGGTGGCGCTGGGGCCTGCCGTGCTGTGCGTCGATGCGCCGGGCGCGCCGCGCGGGCACGTACCCGCTGCGGTACAGCGGCGGCTCGATCTGCTGGCCTTCGAACAGGCGGCATGGCGGCTTGCGGCGCGCGATCCGCGCTGCGTCGTCGTGGACAGCCGGACCGAACTCGACTGGGGGCTGCGCAACGGGCAGGTATCCGTCTGGGCGCCGTCGAAGATCGTTGTGGATGCGCGGGACGACACGCCGCCCGCGCCGCTGGCGATGGCGGCGCTGGCGCCGTGGCTGGCGCGGCGGCTCGGCATTGGGCGGATGGCGCGGCTGGGTGCTGCCGGGCTGGAGGTCGCAAACCTTGACTGACGCAGCCCTGCGCCCGCTGCGCCCGGTCGTGCAGACCGGTCCGCGCCCCGACGATGCCGTGCCACTGGCCGGGGGCTGGGCATGGTTTACCGGCGTGGACCTCGTGCGCCGTGACGGCCCGCCGATCCGGCTTGGTCCCGGCGATCTCACCGAAGCCGAGCGTCTGCGCCTGACCGCCCCGCGCGCCCCCTTGCCGGGCGTCGTGCCGGACCGCCCCGCCCTCATGGGCATCCTCAACGTCACGCCGGACAGTTTTTCCGATGGCGGGCTGTTCCACGATGGGGACGCCGCGCGCGCCCAGGGCCGTGCGCTCGTGCAGGCCGGTGCGGATATCGTCGATATCGGCGGTGAATCCACGCGACCCGGTTCCGACCCGGTGCCCGAGGCGGAAGAGCGCGCGCGAATCCTGCCGGTGATCGCCGCACTGCACGGCGCGGGCATCGGGCCGATCTCGGTCGATACGCGCAAGGCGGCGGTGGCCGGTCCCGCGCTCGATGCCGGGGCGGCGATCGTCAACGATGTCTCGGCGCTCGGGTTCGACCCGGCGCTGGCACCGCTCGTGGCCGCGCGCGGCGTGCCGGTCTGCCTGATGCACGCGCAGGGCGATCCGAAGACCATGCAGGATGCGCCCAGCTATACCGATGTCACGCTGGACGTTTTTGACTGGCTCGCGGGCCGCATCGCTTTGGCCGCGGCGGCGGGCATTCCCCGTGAGCGGATCATCGTCGATCCCGGCATCGGCTTCGGCAAGACGGTGGCGCACAACCTTCAGTTGCTGCGCGACATCGCCGTGTTCCATGCGCTCGGCTGCCCCGTGCTGCTGGGTGCGTCGCGCAAGCGTTTCATTGGCGTGATCGGCGGTGGCGAAACCCCGCCGGACCGGGTGCATGGGTCTGTTGCCGTGGCGCTGCACGCTGTGGCACAAGGTGTTAATATCCTGCGTGTGCACGACGTGGCCGAAACCAGACAGGCATTGAACCTGCAGATGGCCCTGATCAGCGGCGCGGGGAAACCGCGGGCATGACCGACCGCACGAGGGGCAGAGGGACGACAGACCATGGGCAACAGGACCCTTTTCGGAACCGACGGGGTGCGCGGGCGCGCCAACAGCTATCCGATGACCGCCGATATGGCGCTGAAACTTGGCGCGGCGGCCGGGCGCTTTTTCCGGCGCGACGGGCGCAACGGGCATCGTGTCGTGATCGGCAAGGATACGCGCCTGTCCGGCTACATGCTGGAGAACGCGCTGACGGCGGGGCTGACCTCCACCGGCATGAACGTTCTGCTGCTCGGGCCGGTGCCGACCCCGGCGGTGGGATTCCTGACCACGTCGATGCGCGCCGATCTCGGGATCATGATCTCGGCCAGCCACAACCCGAGCACGGACAATGGCATCAAGTTCTTCGGGCCTGACGGGTTCAAGCTGTCCGATGCCGCCGAGTCCGAGATCGAAACGCTCGCACTGGGTCAGGTGGAGCCCGTGCAGCCGGACAATATTGGTCGCGCGCGCCGCGTGGACGAAGGGCGCATGCGCTATGTCGAATACGTCAAGACGACCTTTCCGCGGCAGTTGCGCCTGTCGGGGCTGAAGATCGTCGTCGATTGCGCCCATGGTGCCGCGTGGCGCGCGGCACCGGAAATCCTGTGGGAACTCGGGGCCGATGTGGTGGCGATCGGCGTCGATCCGAACGGGCGCAACATCAATGACGGCGTGGGCTCGACAGCGCCCGAGGCCGCGGCGCGGGCCGTTCTGGACCACGGCGCGGATTTGGGCATCTGCCTAGACGGCGACGCGGACCGGGTGATCGTGATCGACGAAACGGGGCGCGTCTGCGACGGCGACCAGATCATGGGGCTGCTGGCCAGCCGCTGGTCCGAACAGGGGCGGCTGGCGGGCAACACGCTGGTGGCGACCGTGATGTCGAATCTCGGGCTGGAACGTTTCCTCGACGCGCGCGGGATCGTGCTGGAACGCGCTGCGGTGGGCGACCGCTACGTCGTGGAGGCGATGCGCCGCGGCGGCTGGAACCTCGGCGGCGAACAGTCGGGCCACATCGTGATGACCGACCACGCCACCACCGGCGACGGGATCATGGCCGCGCTCCAGGTGCTGGCCGCGATGGTGCAGACGGGCAAGCCGGCTTCCGCGCTGACCCGCGTGTTCGAACCGTGCCCGCAACTGCTGCGCAACGTACGCTATGCCGCAGGGTCAGATCCGTTGGCGCAACGGTCCGTCAAGGACGCGATCCGCACCGGCGATGCCGCGCTGAACGGGCAGGGGCGGCTCCTGATCCGCAAGTCTGGCACCGAACCCCTGATCCGCGTCATGGCCGAGGCCGAGGACGAGGCGCTGATGACCCGCGTCGTCGAGGATGTGGTGGCGGCGGTCAGCGCGGCGGCCCCCGTAACCGCCTGACCGCGGCGGATGGGCACGAACATGGGCCGGGGTGCCCCCCGGCCCATGCGATTTCGACCGGCGGCGATCAGTTCCGCGCCTTGTCCACCATCTTTCCGGCAGAGATCCAAGGCATCATCGCCCGAAGCTTCTCGCCCACCTGTTCGATCTGGTGTTCGTCGTTCAGGCGGCGGGTTGCCTTGAACATCGGCTGGCCCACGGCGTTTTCCTGCATGAAGTCGCGCACGAAACGGCCGCTCTGGATGTCGGTCAGAACCGCCTTCATCCGCGCTTTCGTCTCCTCGTAGGGCAGGATGCGCGGGCCGCTGACATATTCGCCATACTCGGCCGTGTTCGAGATCGAGTAGTTCATGTTGGCGATGCCGCCTTCGTAGATCAGGTCCACGATCAGCTTGACCTCGTGCAGGCACTCGAAATAGGCCATCTCGGGTTCGTAGCCCGCTTCGACCAGCGTTTCGAACCCCATGCGGATCAGTTCGACCAGCCCGCCGCACAGCACCGCCTGTTCGCCGAACAGGTCCGTTTCGCATTCCTGGCGGAAGTTTGTTTCGATAATGCCGGAGCGCCCGCCGCCGATGGCCGAGCAATAGGACAGGCCGATTTCCAGCGCGCGGCCCGACGCATCGTTGTGAACGGCCACAAGGCAGGGCACGCCGCCGCCCTTGGTGTATTCGCCGCGCACCGTATGGCCGGGGCCCTTGGGCGCCATCATGATGACGTCGATGCCGGGCTTCGGCTCGATCAGGCCGAAATGCACGTTCAGACCATGGGCAAAGGCGATGGCCGACCCTTCGCGCAGGTTGTCGTGGACGTGCTTGCGATAGGTTTCGGCCTGCAGCTCGTCGGGCATGGTGAACATGATCAGGTCGCACCAGGCCGCCGCCTCGGCGATGCCCATGACCTGCAGCCCTTCGGCTTCGGCCTTCGCGGCCGAGGGCGAGCCGTCGCGCAGCGCCACGACGACATTCTTCGCGCCGCTGTCGCGCAGGTTCAGGGCGTGGGCGTGGCCCTGGCTGCCATAGCCGAGGATTGCCACCTTCTTGTCCTTGATCAGGTTGATGTCGCAGTCGCGGTCATAATACACGCGCATGATCGGTGTCCTTCCGTTCGTTTCTTGTGTGCTGCAGCCTAACGCCCCACATCGCGCGATGCGTGAAGAAATATCCTGTCAATTGGCGCCCGTGCGAGATATTCATTCTTGGAATTTGCCGTATCTAGGAATTCCATGCAGATCGACGATCAGGACCGCCGCCTCCTTCGCCAGTTCCAGGCCGACCCGTCGCAATCCGCCGCCGAGCTTGCCGAACGCACCGGCCTGACCCGCGCCGCGGCGTGGCGCAGGCTGGAACGGCTGCGCGAGACCGGCGTGATCCGCGGCGTTCGCGGCGTGATCGACTGGCGCGCGCTGGGATACGACGTGGAGGTGTCGCTGCGCCTGACGCTCGACAAGTCGCAATCCAACGCTTTCGACACGGTCATCGCCGCCGCGCGCGACATCCCCGAGGTGATCGAGATCCAGACCTTTCTCGGGCGGGTGGACCTGCGCCTGTCGGTGATCGCGCGGGACATGCCCCATTACCAGGATCTGTACCGCAGCCGCATCCTGACCCTGCCGCATATCGCCGAAATCGAGGCGCTGATGCAGGTGGCCACGATCCGGCAGACCGATACGCTGCCGCTGTGATGGACCTTGACGATACCGACCGGGCGCTGCTGCGCGCGCTGGCGCAGGATGCGTCGGTCAGCGCAGGGGCGCTGGCACGCCGCTTCGGGTTGAGCCAGCCGACGGCATGGCGGCGGGTCCGGCGGCTGGAAGAGGCCGGAATACTGGCGGGCCGTCGGCTCGATCTCGATCCTGCCGCGCTGGGGTTCGGGGTGACCGTGTTTCTTGGCGTGAAGCTGGCCGCACGAGGGCGCGTGAGCCTTGAGGATTTCGAACGCGCGATCACGGCTATCCCCGAGGTGCAGGCGGTGCATCACGTCCTTGGCCGCTACGACTACCGGCTGCGGGTCGTGGCGCGGGACCTGTCGGATTTCGAACGCGTGCTGCGGCGGCGGATCATGACCCTCCCGGCCGTGGGCGAGATCGAGGCGAACGTGCTTCTGAGCGAAGAACGCCGCCCCGGTCCGCTGGGCTAGGGCAGATCAGCTTCGCGCGCCAAGCCCCAGTTGCATCAGGGTCCGGCGCAGTGGCGCGATCTCGTGCAGCGCCGCGATGCCCGCGCCGCGCAGGTCTCTGATTGGCCGCAGGGCCGCCATGGACGTGCGGTTCAGCATGTCGATCCCCGTCACCCGCAGCGCCACGTCCGGCCGCCGCGCGCGGCCATAGGCAGTCAGCACCTCGGGCGCGCCGGGATCGTCGGCCTTGACCGCCAGGTCCACAAGGCAGCGGATATCGGCCAGCGACATGTTCATCCCCTGCGCGCCGATGGGCGGCACCACATGCGCGGCTTCGGCCACCAGCGCCGTGCGTTCGGCGTGGAACCGATCCGCGATCTGGCTGATGATCGGCCAGATGGAGCGCCGCCCCGTCAGAGTCAACGGCCCGTAGATCGCGCCCGACCGCGCGGTCGCCGCCGCGCTGAACGCCGCCGGGTCGAGCGCCATGAGCCGCTGCGCCTCGGGCCCGCGTTCCATCCACACGACCGCCGAACAGGGCCTGCCGTCCCGGTCGGGCAGGGGCACCAGCGTGAAGGGCCCGCCGCTGCGGTGGATCTCGGTCGAGATGTTGTCATGCGGGGCATCATGCGTCACGGCAAAGGCCAGCGCCTTCTGCCCATAGCGCAGGGTTCGCACGCCAATCCCGGCAGCCTGCCGCAGGGGCGAATGCCGCCCGTCCGCGGCCACCACCAGCCGCGCGCGCAGGGTGCTGCCGTCGTCCAGCGTCACAAGGGCGGCACCGGACCGTGTCAGCACGCCGGCAACCCCGGTGCCGGGGCGATACGCGACCGCGTCGTTCCCCGCGAGGGCCGCCACGAATTCCCGGCGCAGCAGCCAGTTGGGCAGGTTCCAGCCGAAGGGCAACGGGCCGATATCGTCGGCCTCGAAGTCCCGGCTGACACGTGGCGCGGGATGGGCGCCGCCCGCATCGACGATCCGCATCGTGGCCAGCGGTGTCGCGTGTTGGGCAAGCCGCTCCCAAAGCCCGATCTCGTCCAGAAAACGCCGCGACGGTTGCAGCAGCGCCGTGGTGCGCAGGTCGGCATCCGGGTCGTCCGCGTCGGTCACCGCCGGGCGCGGGTCGACGACCAGAGACCTGAACCCGCGATGACCAAAGGCCGCAGCCGCAACCAGCCCCGCCGGTCCGCCCCCGGCCACGAGAACATCGACATCCCACACCGTGCTGTTCATACCGCAAGCCTCCGTCCGCGATCCGCGATCCAACACATAGCAGCGCCGCCCGGCGCGGCGAGGCGTCAAACTGACCACCCTGACCCGCGCCGCAAGGCCGTAGTCAGCCGCGCGAGATCAGGACCAGCATGACGAAGGCTGCGAGCACCATCAGCAGGGCCGGCACGATCAGCCCGGCAAAGCCGAACAGCGCGTAGCCGCCGCCCCAGATCGCCGCCACCGCCAGCGCCAGCCCCGCGGCCTGCCATTCGCCGCGGCTCCATCCGAACAGGACCGGTCGGGTCGCGCTGTCGTCGTCGTGATCGTCGGCCATGTAACTGTTCCTTCGTGTCGGTTGCGGTCAGGTGCGTGTGTTTTCACATTGGGGCAAGCCCGGATGTCCGGTCTTGCGGCTGTCATCCACCCGCCCCAGCAGCGCGGTCAGGTCCGCCGTGTGGTGATGGATATGCGGGCGCGGATCGGCCGTTTCGGCGACATGGACGGTCGCCATGCCCAGCCGGTGCGGCACTTCGAGATTGCGCGGATCGTCCTCGATCATCACCGCCGCCGCGGGGTCGATCCCGTCGCGCGCGTGGATCGTGGCAAAGGCCGCGTGATCCGGCTTGGACAGGTACCCGGCGTGTTCCAGCCCGTAGACCGCGTCGAAAACGCCCGCGAGTCCCCGTGCCTCCAGCACCCGCGCGGCGTGGGCGGCCGACCCGTTCGTGTGCACGATCCGGCGCCCGGGCAGGGCGGCGATGGCGCCGCGCAATGCGGGGTCCGGCGTCAGCGCGTCAAGTCGGATGTCGTGCACATGGGCAAGATAGGCGTCGGGGTCGATGGCGTGGTGGTGCATCAGCCCGGCCAGTGTCGTTCCATGCGACTGCCAGTAGCCGTGGCGCAGCCGATCCGCCGCCGCCCGGTCCAGCCCGAGGGCCGTCATGATGAAGCCCGCGATCCGCGCATTGATCTGGTCGAACAGCCGCGCGGCGGGTGGGTAAAGCGTGTTGTCGAGATCGAAGACCCAGGCCCGACGTGCGCCTAACGCCGGAATACCGGGCGCTGGACAGGTCACGGGCTCTGGTATACCATCGTATGCTGGAGGATGCGCCATGTCAGTGATCAAGCCCAGCCATCGCGATGCGTACGACCTGATCCTCGAAGCCATCGATACCGGCCTGTACCGGCCGGGCGACCGGCTCGTGGAATCCGACCTTGCCGAGCGCTTCGGCATGTCGCGGACCCCGATCCGCGAGGCGCTCCAGCGGCTTGAAACGCAAAGCCTGCTGACGCGCGACGGGCGCAGCCTGATCGTGGCATCGCTCGACCACAACCAGCTGGCCGAACTGTACATCGTCCGGGCGGAGCTGGAAGGCCTTGCCGCCCGCCTTGCCGCCCAGCACGGCACGACCGAGGAAATCCGCGTGCTGCGCGACATGCTGGCCGCGGACAAGGCGCTCATCCACGACCCGAACGCGCTGTCGCGGGCCAACCGTCGGTTCCACAAGCAGATCCATCTCGCGTCCCATAACAGGTATCTGGTGCAGCAACTGGATCTTGTCCACCGCTCGATGGCGCTTCTGGCGTCGACCTCGCTTGCGGTGCACGGACGCGGCGAAACGGCGCTGGCGGAACATGCCGACATCGTGGCGGCGATCGCCGCCCGTGACGGCGCCCGGGCCGAGGCGGCGCTCAAGACCCATATCTCCCAAGCCTTCGTGACGCGGCTGAAGAACGACGCGCGCGATCTTGGCGATGCCGGTTTTTCCGGCGGCCTCGACGCGGCGGAGTGACGGCCTTCAGGCGGGGGCGGCCTGCACCGGCATGTCCGGTTCGCTGTCCTCCGTCATGCCGTGGTCGGTCTTGTCCCAGAAGAACGGGCGATACAGCAGTTCGGCCAGCGCCTTCGCCGCCGCCAGCGTGGTCAGCATGTAATAGAAATTCATCGTCAACACCCATGGCCACAGCCCGCGCCGCCCGGTACGGTTCAGCGCGACCGCGGCGAGCGTGATGTTCACCGCCTCGGACAGGACGAGCAGCCCGGTCACCGCAACCAGCCCCCACATGCCCAGCACCGGCGCCAGCGGGTGGGGCAGGCCCGCCGCCACGAGCCACCAGCTCCAGAGCACGGGCGCGGTCAGCGCCTGCAGCAGCGACGCCAGGAACATCACCTGCACCCCGACAAAACCTACGGCGCCGAGATCCCGCCACAGCCGCAGCGGGTGGCGCATATGGGTGATGTAGGTCATCGCGTAGCCCTTCAGCCAGCGCGACCGCTGCCGCACCCAGGGCCAGAAATTGCGCGTCGCCTCCTCCCGCGTGGTCGTGTCGATCAGTTCGGTCCGAAAGCCCGCCCGCGCCAGCCGCAGGCCCAGATCCGCGTCTTCCGTGACGTTGAACGCATCCCATCGCCCCAGCCGGTCCAGCACCTCGCGCCGGAAGAACAGGGTCGTGCCGCCCAGCGGCACCGCCATGCCCAGCCGCGCGATGCCCGGCAGGATCATCGAGAACCAGATCGCGTAATCGATGGTGAAACAGCGGGTCAGCCACGTGTCATGCGCGTTGTAGAACGACAGCCGCCCCTGGAGACAGGCGACCTCGGGCGGGCTGTCCGCAAAGCGCGCGACCACCAGCGCGATCTGGTCCGGGTCCGGCGCGTCCTCCGCGTCGTAGACGCCCACGATGCTGCCGCGGCAGTGATCCAGCGCATAGTTCAGTGCGCGCGGCTTGGTCTTCACGCTGCCCGCGGGCACGACGATCACCCGCACATGCGGCGGCAAGGCGGTGGCCGCAAGGCAGTCGCGTGTCACGCGGTCGGCCTCTTCCACCACGAGGCAGATGTCGAGCAGCGCGCGGGGATACTTGATCCGCGCCAGCCGCCGCAGGAGCCGCCCCGCGATCCGGTCCTCCCGCAGAAGCGGCACGAGCAGCGACACGACCGGACGGCGCAGGCCCGGCGCCGGGTGCAGGGTCACGACGCGCCCGTCCCCCATGCCCGGCACGGCGCGGGCGGGGTGCCGCGCGAGTGCCGTCCAGCAGGCCACGGCCTTCAGCCCGGTCAGCGCCAGAAG
>NZ_QDFI01000077.1 GCF_003254465.1 Meridianimarinicoccus zhengii | reverse complement strand
CGGGCAATCCCCGGCATAACACGACGGAGACGGGCCACCCCGAAACGAACATTGGGTCCTTCTGCGCCATTCCGTATACGGGCGGGCGTGGCGCGCAATATCGCCAGCGACAGGGCCGGTTTTTTGGGAAGCCACCGGAGTCCGGGGTCCACCCGCGACGCCACGAAACCCTCGTAAAATCAAACACCTGATCGGCCGCCTGGGGTGGATACCCTGCGGATGCCGGAGTCCAGCCGGAAGCCAGGGTATCCACCCCGGTGGAGTCCACCCGCGGGGAATCCAGCGCGGCCAAAGCCACTGCGCGAACAGCATCGACAGGAACCTGCATGACCCTCGCCTTCGCCCCCGAGCGGATCGAGATGTGGCCGCTTGCGCGCCTTCAGCCCTACGCGAAGAACGCGAAGGTGCACGGGCCCGACCAGGTCGCGAAGCTCGCCGCCAGCATGGCCGAGTTCGGCTGGACCGTGCCGTGCCTTGTCGGCGAGGACGGCGAGTTGATCGCCGGGCACGGGCGCGTGCTCGCGGCGACGCAGCTCGGGCTGACCGAAGCGCCGGTGATCGTGCTCGGCCACCTGACCGAGGCGCAGCGCCGGGCCTATCGGATCGCGGACAACAAGCTGACCGAAGCTCCATGGGATGAGGCGCTGCTGTCGGCCGAACTGAACGACCTGCTCGCGGACGACTACGACCTGTCGCTGGTCGGCTTCTCCGACGGCGAACTCGACAAGCTGCTGGCCTTCGATCCGGACGGGGGCGATGAAGAAGAAGGTGGCGCCGGGGGCTCCGTGCCGCCGGTGACCATCCCGGAGCCGCCGCGCAACCCGGCCTCGCACACGGGCGACCTGTGGATCCTCGGCGACCACCGACTGCTTTGCGGGGACTCGACTTCGCACGACGACGTCCGCCGCCTGATGAACGGCGAACGCGCCGTGCTGTTCGCGACTGATCCGCCATACTTGGTGGATTACGACGGCTCAAACCACCCGACGCGCAACAAGGACTGGAGTCAGAGCTACGGCAATACCTGGGACGACAGCAGCCAGGGCGCGGAACTCTACGACGGGTTCATCGCCGCCGCGGTCGCCGAGGCGATCACAGAGGACGCGGCTTGGTACTGCTGGCACGCGTCCCGCCGCCAGGCGATGCTGGAGGCCTGCTGGGATAAGGCCGGCGCCTTCGTCCATCAGCAGATCATCTGGGTGAAGGACCGCGGCGTCCTGACCCGCTCCCACTACCTCTGGAAGCATGAGCCCTGCTTCATGGGCTGGCGTCGCCCGAACCGCCCGCCGAAGGTGGCAGAGCAGACGCTGCCCTCGACCTGGGAGATGCCGTCCTTCGCCAAGGACGAGCGCCCCGACCACCCGACGCCGAAACCGCTGGACGCCTTCGGCATCCCAATGCGCCAGCACGTCGCCCGTGGCGGGCTCTGCTACGAGCCGTTCTGCGGCTCCGGCTCGCAGATCATGGCGGGCGAAGCCAACGGCCGACGCGTCTTCGCGATGGAGATCAGCCCCGCCTATATCGACGTCGCCGTGGAACGCTGGCAGGCGGAGACGGGCCGCGACGCGATCCTCGACGGCGACGGCAGGACCTTCGCCGAGTTGAAGGCGGAGCGGCTGGGCGAAAAGGCCGATGCCGCTGCCTGATGGCCGTCTACTACAACGATGCGGACCCCGCGGCCTGTGCATGGTTGCGGGAACTGATCGCGGCCGGGCTGCTGCCGGATGGCGAGGTGGACGAGCGGTCCATCCTCGAGGTGGAACCCGCCGACCTGCGCGGCTTCGCGCAATGCCATTTCTTCGCCGGGATCGGCGGCTGGCCCTATGCGCTGCGCCTCGCGGGTGTGGCCACGGACCTGTCTGTCTGGACCGGCTCGCCGCCCTGCCAACCCTTCAGTCAGGCCAGACAGCGCAAGGGACAGGACGATGACCGCCATCTCGCACCCGCTTTCCTGCGGCTCGTCGCCGCCTGCCGACCGCAGATTGTCTTTGGCGAGCAGGTCGCGAGCGCGGCAGTGCTCGGACGCGTTGGCGGCGCGGCTCGAACTTCGACTGAGGATCCGGCTGACTGGGCGTGGTTCGACGCTCTGGCGACTGAGATGGAAGCGGCATCTTACGCCGTCGCGGCGGCCGATCTGCCGGCTGCGGGCATCGGCGCGCCGCACATCCGCCAGCGATTATTCTTCGGCGCTGTCGCCGTGGAGTCGGGCGGGCTGGGCGACGGCTTCGGCGCGGGATCACAAGGACGGATCGGAATGCCTCGCGGTGCCGATCAACGCGCTACTCGGCCGACAGGTCTGGCTGGCGGGCTGGCCGACGGCGATGGCGGGCTCGCCCGCCACAAACAGGTACAACGCGGCCGGCAACACCGATGCGAGCCGCAGGACGGTGAAGCTGGTCGACTGGTCGAAGGCGCCAACCCCGCCGGGACCCGCGCGACGGACGGCGTCTGGCGAGCTCCGGACTGGCTCTTCTGCCGCGATGGCCGATGGAGGCCCGTTGAGCCCGGAACATTCCCGCTGGCTCATGGGATACCCGGCCGCATGGGGCTGCTGCGGGGCTACGGCAATGCGATCGTGCCGCCGCTCGCGGCGGAGTTCGTGACGGCGTTTCTGGAGAGCCGGCGATGAAGCAGAGCCGGACCATGTCGATGGTCGAGGCCGCGGCAAACGTTGTCGTCGGCTACGTTTTGGCCATCGCCACGCAGATCGTCGTGTTCCCGTGGTTCGGGATCGAGACGGGATTTGCGGAGCATCTGACCATCGGCCTTGCCTTCGTCGGCGTGTCGTTGGCGCGGGGTTACCTGCTGCGACGACTGTTCGAGCGTTGGCGATAGCGCCGGGCATCACACATCGGCGGGCTCGACTGCCGTGATGTAGGCGGGGCCTGCATTCCACGAACCCTCATCAAGGGTCCAGAAGGCGTCCTCCATGTCGGCCAGCGCCACGAAGGCGACGGCTTGCGCCGCCTCCGGGGACAGTGCCTCGACGGTCACGCAGGTGCTTTCGGTGACGGCACGGGTGATCTTGACCCTGTACCGCGGCATCAGACGGCGTCCTCGATGCGGTAGCAGCGCCCTCTTCCTTCGACTTTCTCCGAGGTGACGGTCAGACCGAGCTTTTTCTTTAGCGCGCCGGACATGGCGCCTCTCACGGTGTGAGCTTGCCATCCCGTGGCGGCGACGATCTCGTCGATGGTCGCGCCGCCCTCGGCGCGGAGCATCTCGATCAGCTTCGCCTGCTTGGTGCCCTTGCGCGGTGTGCGCGCCTTGGGCGCGGGGTCGGCCTCGGCGGAAGCGTCCTGCGGGGCTTCCGCGCTCGGCGCCTCGTCCGCGCCCGTGTGCGCGCTGTCGCCGCCGTCCGGCTCGACGCCGATGGCGACGAGCCCCGCGTCGGTGATGTGCAGGAGGATGGCGCGGCCGTCCGCATCGTTGCGCCAGACGCGGTTGAGCGCGGCGTCGGCCTTGGTCTGGCTGTCGGTCGTGGTCTCGGCGATCAGCCCGCGCTTCAGCAGCGCGCCGACCACCTTGGCGGCGGCACCGCCGCGGAGCGAGCCGGGGAGCGGCAGGACGTTGCGGTCGTCGCGCTGCGCGGCGGCGCTGAGGATCACGAGCTGGGTATCGGAAAGCTTGGTCATCTGGGGTCTCCGTGTTCGAGGCCCGCGACATGCGGCGCCTCCTACGACCCCGAGCCGCGCAGGGCGCGGCAGGAGTTCCGGCGGTGCCGGAGATCACTCGGCGTGCTCGCCCTCGCCGAAGGCGCTGTCGGTGATGCGCTTCAGGAGGCTGGCGTAGTGGTCGAGGGTGCCGACCATCGCCCAGCCCGCCTCGTCGGGGGCGCAGTTGAAATGGTCGTCGCT
Source organism: Meridianimarinicoccus zhengii (assembly GCF_003254465.1). Lineage (GTDB taxonomy): Bacteria > Pseudomonadota > Alphaproteobacteria > Rhodobacterales > Rhodobacteraceae > Meridianimarinicoccus > Meridianimarinicoccus zhengii. Next base: position 14,609 of record NZ_QDFI01000077.1, on the reverse strand, counting down.
GAGCGCCTGCAGGCGGGCGAGCATCTCGTCGATCTCGGCTTTCTTGCCGATGAAGGCGTTCAGCGCGGCTTCCTTGTTCCTGCGCGCCTTCTCGGCGCGGAGTTGGTGGCGCGGGGTGGTGATCGGGTTCAGGCGCGTGGTCATCGGGGTGGCTCCTTGGGGCTGTGCTATCGTTGCGCTGCTTGAGCGCGGTGCTGAGTTGCATCGTCCTTGTGGATCCACGTTCGCTCTGGCGCGGAGGCTTATCAACTCAATAAGCACATGATTTCGAATGATAATCGGAGCGCGGCATGGAGGGTCTGAGCGAGCGCCAATACGCCGCCCGGGTCGGTGTCTCGCGTGGCGCGATCCAGAAGGCGAAGGCCGCCGGCCGCCTGGTGCTGCACGCCGACGGGAGCATCGACGCCGACGCCAGCGACGCGCGCCGCGCCGAGACGACGGACCCGTCGAAAACCCGCAAGCCGCCCCAGCCGAAGCGCAAGCCCGTGCCGGAGGCGGCGGTGTCAGCCGTCGGCGATACGCTGAAGGAACAGGGCCTGGCCGCGCCGGCGACGGGCGGCGGCACGACCTTCCTGCAGGCCAAGACGGCCAACGAGGTGCTGAAAGCGCAGGAACGGCGTATCCGGCTGCAAAAGCTCAAAGGCGAGTTGATCGATCGCGCCCGCGCGCTGGCGCTGGTGTTCCGGCTGGCGCGGCAGGAGCGCGACGTCTGGGTCAACTGGCCGGCGCGGGTCGCCGCGCTGATGGCGGCCGATCTGGGGGTGGAGCCGGCCGCGATGCAGAAGGCTCTGGAGAAACATGTCCGATCCCAGCTCGACGACCTCGCCGAGATCCAGCCCGATCTCCGCTGAGGACCCGGACGCGCTGACCTTCGACGGGGCGCAGGATGTTCTGCGGGCGTGGCTCGCCGGGCTGCGGCCGGATCCGGACCTGACGGTGTCGGAATGGGCGGACCGGCACCGCAAGCTGTCGTCCCGCGCCTCGGCCGAGCCCGGGCAGTATCGCACGCTGCGCACGCCCTACATGGGCGAGATCATGGACCGGCTCTCGCCCGGCGATCCCACGCAGCGGGTGGTGTTCATGAAGGCGGCGCAGGTCGGCGCGACGGAGGCCGGCAACAACTGGATCGGCTTCGCGATCCACCAGGCGCCGGGGCCGATGCTGGCGGTCCAGCCGACGGTGGAACTGGCCAAGCGCAACTCGCGCCAGCGGATCGACCCGCTGATCGAGGAAAGCCCGGAGCTGCGGGAGCGGATCAAGCCCGCGCGCTCGCGCGACGCGGGCAACACGATGCTGTCCAAGGAGTTCGCGGGCGGCATCCTGATCATGACCGGGGCGAACTCGGCGGTCGGGCTGCGCTCGACCCCGGCGCGCTACATCTTCCTCGACGAGGTCGACGCCTATCCGGCCTCGGCCGACGAGGAAGGCGATCCGGTCACGCTGGCCGAGGCGCGGTCGCTGACCTTCGCGCATCGGCGCAAGGTGTTCCTGGTCTCGACGCCCACGATCCGGGGGCTGAGCCGGATCGAGCGGGAGTTCGAGGCGTCCGACCAGCGCCGGTTCTTCGTGCCGTGCCCGTCTTGCGGGGCGATGCAGTGGCTGAAGTTCGACCGGCTGCGCTGGGAGAAGGGCCGGCCGGAGACGGCGGAATATCTCTGCGAGGGCTGCGACGCGGCCATTGCCGAACACCACAAAACGGCGATGCTGGAAGCGGGCGAATGGCGCGCGACGGCCGAGGCGGCGGATCCCGGCACCATCGGCTATCACCTCTCGGCGCTCTACTCGCCGGTGGGCTGGCTGGGCTGGGACCGGATCGCGCGGGCCTGGGAGGCGGCCCGAGGCTCCGACGAGGCGAGCAAGGCATTCCGCAACACGATCCTCGGCGAGACCTGGGTCGAGACCGGCGAGGCGCCGGACTGGCAGCGACTGGCGGATCGCCGCGAGGCGTGGTCCTCGGGCACGGTGCCAGCGGGCGGCCTGTTCCTGACCGCCGGCGCCGACGTGCAGAAGGACCGGATCGAGGTCGACGTCTGGGCCTGGGGCCGCGGGCTGGAAAGCTGGCTCGTCGATCATGTCGTGATCGACGGCGGCCCCGGCGATCCCGCCTGCTGGCAGCAGCTGACCGACCTGCTGGGGCGCACGTGGCCCCATGCCTCCGGCGAGCATCTGGCGATCGCGCGGCTCGCGATCGATACGGGGTTCGAGACCAGCGCGGTCTACGGCTGGGCGCGGCAGGTCGGCTTCGCGCAGGTGGCACCCGTGAAGGGGCTCGACGGGTTCAACCGCGCGAGCCCGGTCACGGGGCCGACTTATGTCGATGCGACCGTCGCGGGCAAGCGCCTGCGGCGCGGCGCGCGGCTGTGGTCCGTGGCGACATCGACCTTCAAGGCCGAGACCTACCGCTTTCTGCGGCAGGATCGGCCGACCGCGGAAGAGGTCACGGCCGGTGCACCGTTTCCACCGGGAACGGTGCATCTGCCGTCCTGGGCGGACAGCGAGTGGCTCAAACAGCTGACCGCGGAGCAGCTGGTGACGGTCAAGGGCAAGCGCGGCTTCGCCAAGCTCGAATGGCAGAAGCTGCGCGAGCGCAACGAGGCGCTGGACTGCCGGGTCTATGCACGGGCGGCGGCGTGGATTGCCGGCGCGGATCGCTGGTCCGAAGCGCGCTGGCAGGACCTGGAGCGGCAGCTGGCGGTGGAGACGCCCGCGGCGGACGGCGAGGCACCGGCGAGGCCCGCGCCCCGTCCGGTGCCTCGGCGGCGGACGCGGCGGTCGAGCTACATGGGGTAGCCGGGTTAAAGTCCCTCGACGGCGCGCAGCCGCTCGGTCGCATCGATGACGCCGGTCACGTCCCAGATTGCATCGCGCAACAGGAACTTGTGGCTGTTCGTGTGCGCGATGAACTTCGAATGGTCGCGCACGACCCGGGCCGGGATCAGGGCGGCCCGCAGGATCCTGAATTCGTCTTCGAAGAGGACGGCCGCCAGGATGTCGAACCCGTCCGGATCGCGGATCGCGGACAGTTGCCGTGAACCGTTGCGCCGGTGAATGCGGCGTCCCTTGATCTGATACCGGGTCCCGTCTGCGCCCGTGGCGTCGAAAGCCTTGGCGGAGTTGTTCTCCTGGTCCCAGCCGAATGCGGCGCAGAACAGGTATTCGGCAAGATCGCCGGTGGGATTGTTCGCGGAGCGAAGAACGTTCCTCGCCCGCAGCTCCTCCATCGTCGCGGCGTGAAGAGAGAGGAGTTCGGCGATCGATCTGCTGGCGAGCGAGTCCATGCCGTCCTTATGACCGAGCCGGGCCACGACCGCCACCGGCGCGAAGTTTGCGCGGCGTAACTTCGCTCGCATCAGCAGCGTGAGGTGATCCATGACCGCCGTGACGGAACTCCGCAACCGCCGCGACGCGCTCTCGGCGCAGCGGTCCTCGGGCGTGGCGCGGGTCAGCTATGACGGCAAGACCGTCGAATATCGCAGCGTGGCGGAGATCGACCGCGCCATCGAGGCGCTGGATCGTGAGATCGCGGCAGCCGAGGGCCGGCGGATCGTGCGGCAGCTGCGCGTGACGACGACGAAGGGTCTCTGAAGAATGCGCCTGTTCGACCGGTTTCGCCGCCAGCCCGGTGGCGGCCCCGCCGGCGTGCGCGCCCGTCTCGAGGGTGCGATGTCCCGGCGCCGGCTGCGCGGCTGGAACCCGCCGCTGGAGAACGTCAACGCGCTGGTCGCCTCGGGCGGGCCGAAGCTACTGGCGCGAGCGCGCGAGCTGGTGGTCACCAACGGTTATGCCGCCAATGCCTGCGAGGCCTTCGCCGCCAACCTCGTGGGCGACGGGATCAAGCCCTCGTCGCTGATCGACGATGCGGCGCAGCGCGACCGGGTGCAGCGGCTCTGGCTCGCCTGGACCGACGAGGCCGACGCAGACGGGCTGACCGACTTCTACGGGCTGCAGGCCATGGTCGCGCGGGAGATGTTCGTCGCCGGCGAGTGCTTCGTGCGGTTCCGTCCGCGCCGGGCCGAAGACGGGCTGCTGGTCCCGCTGCAGCTGCAGCTTCTCCAGTCCGAGATGCTGCCCTTCGAGAAGACCGAGACGGCCGCGAACGGCAACCGTATCCGCTGCGGGATCGAGCTCGATGCGATCGGGCGGCGGGTCGCCTATCACTTCCGCCGCACCCATCCCGGCGACAGCACGGACCGGCGCGTCGCGGTGCCCGAGACGGTGCGCGTGCCGGCCGGGGACGTGTTGCACATCTACCGCCCGCTCGATGCCGGGCAGATCCGGGGCCTGCCGCATGTGGCGCCCGCCATGGTGCGGCTGTTCCTGCTCGACCAGTACGACGACGCCGAGCTCGACCGGAAGAAGACCGCGGCGATGTTCGCGGGCTTCATAACCAAGACGGCGCCGGAAGAGCCGATGATGGGCACGGAGGAGGCCGACCCCGACGGCGCGGCCATCGCCAGCCTCGAGCCGGGCACCCTTCAGGTGCTGCTGCCCGGCGAGGACGTGAAGTTCTCGAGCCCCGCCGATGTCGGCAGCAGCTACGAGGCGTTCCAGTACCGGACGCTGCTGGGCGTCTCGGCCGCGCTGGGGCTGCCCTATCACCTGGTCACCGGCGATGTGCGCCAGGCCAACTATTCGAGCCTGCGGGCCGAACTCGTGGAGTTCCGCCGGCGGGTGCAACAACTCCAGCACGGGGTGATCGCGCATCAGCTCTGTCGCCCGGTCTGGGCACGCTGGCTGGAGACGGCGCGGCTCGCCGGCCGGCTGGATCTGCCCGATCCGGCGACCGCGCGCATGGTGCAGTGGATCCCGCCGCGCTGGGACTGGGTCGATCCGCTGAAGGATATCCAGGCGCAGGTGTTGGCGATGGAGGCCGGCATCACCTCGCGGCGCAAGGTGGTCGAGGCCACCGGCTACGATGTCGAGGAAGTGGATCGCGAGAACGCCACCGACACCGCGCGCGCCGAGGCGCTGGGACTTCGCTACCGCACCAGCCCGGGCGAGACGCAGGGCGCCCGCGCGACCCCGGCGACGCGGCCCGATCCGGGCGATGGGGCGGATGGCGACAGCCACGACGATGCGGCGGCAGCGGGCCGTGCGACCGAACAGGAGTGACATCATGAAGAGCTGGTACACGATCCGCGCCCGCGATGGCGGCGCGGAAGTGCTGATCTATGACGAAATCGGCGCCTACGGCGTCTCGGCCAAGGGCTTCCTGGCCGAACTCGGCGCGCTGCCGGATGACGCGGCCATCGACCTGCGCCTCAACAGCCCGGGCGGGTCGGTTTTCGATGCCGTCGCCATCCACAACGCGCTGAGCCGCCATGCCGGCACGGTCACCGTCTGGATCGACGGCATCGCGGCCTCTGCGGCCAGTTACGTGGCCATGGCGGGCGACGCGATCGTCATGCCCGAAAACGCGTTCCTGATGATCCACGACCCGTCCGGCCTCGTCATGGGCACGGCCGCGGACATGCGGGAGATGGCCGGGACGCTGGACAAGATCGCGGCCGGCATGCTGCGCGGCTATGCGGCCCGCTCCGACAAGACCGAGGACGAGATTGCGGCGCTGATGGCGGCGGAGACCTGGTTCTCGGCCGCCGAGGCGCTGGAGGCGGGGCTCGCAACGCAACTGGCCGAGCCCGTGCGCATCGCCGCAAGCTTCGACATCGCCCGCTTCCGGAACGCGCCGCCCGAGCTGGTCGAAGCGGTCGAGATCGCCGATCCGGAGAGCGCGGAGACGGGGCCGGACATCGTTGAAGACGCCAACGATGCCGCGCCGGCGCCCGATGCCGCTCAGCAGCCCGAGGCGCACGATCCGGACGGCACGGCCGCAGATCCCGGCACGGGTCGGGACCCCGCGGCCATCCGCGCCGAGGCCATCGCCCATGCGAGGGCCGTCGTCGATCTCTGCCGTCTCGCCGGCCAGCCGCAGATGGCCGGGCGCTTCCTCGAGGAGGACGCCAGCCTCGACGCAGTCCGCGCCAGCCTGCTGGACGCGAGGGCCGAGACGGCGCCGGAGATCACGCCCCATCACCCGCAACCCGGGCGCAGCGCCGCGACCCGCCCCTGGGGCGACGTCATCGCCCGCACCTTCAAGCTGAAAGGATGATCCCATGACCACGCTGACAGAGGGCACCCATCCCGGCGGCTTCCTCGTCTGGGAAGCCCATCGCGACTACACCCGCGAGACGATCACCGTCGCCTCCGGCACGCTCGCCCCCGGCACCGTGCTGGGCCAGATCACCGCCTCGGGCAAATACGCCGCGCATGATCCGAATGCCACCGACGGCACCGAGACCGCGGTCGCGGTGCTCTGGGGCAAGGCGGATGCGTCCGGTGGCGACGCCCCGGCCGTCGCTGTCGTCCGCGGCCCCGCCATCGTCAACCGCCACGATCTCGTCTTTGCCGGCACGCCGAGCGATCCCGAGATCGCCGCCGCCCACACGGCGCTCCTCGACGCGGGCATCCTCGTCCGCTGACCGTGCACCCCACAACCATCCCTGACCCGGAGGCATCAACATGGCCACCATGGACATCTTCGAAGGCGATGCCTTCACCATCGTCGAGCTCACCCGCGCGCTCGAGAACATCCCCTACAAGCCCGCGATCCTCTCGGGCGCGAACCTCTTCGGCAGCCGCGGCGTGCGCAGCCGCACGGTGATGATCGAGAGCCGCGACGGCACGCTCTCGCTGATCCCGTTCTCGGAACGGGGCTCGGCCTACGAGTCCCAGATCCCCGAACGCCGCGAGATGCGGGCCTTCGTCTGCCGCCAGTTCAAGAAACAGGACGTGCTCTGGGCCTCGGAAATCCAGTCCATCCGCGACTTCGGCTCGGAGACCGCCGTCCAGCAGGTCCAGGCCGAGGTGGCGCGCAAGCTCGGCCGGCTCCGCAACGACGCCGAGGCCACCTTCGAGTTCCACCTCTTCAACGGTATTCAGGGCGTGGTGAAGGACCCGAAGGACGGGGCGACGGTCATCGACTACTACACCGAGTTCGGCATCACCCCGGCCACGGAGGTCGACTTCGACCTCGACAATACATCCCCGGCCTCGGGCGCGCTGCGCAAGCGCTGCCAGGCGCTGATCGAAAGCGTCGAGGACAGCCTCGGCGGGCTCGCGGCCGGCCAAGTGCAGATCCGCGCCGAATGCGGCTCGGCCTTCTTCGCCGATCTCGTCGCCCACAAGGAAGTCCGCGAGACCTACCTGAACACCGCCGCGGCGGCCGATCTGCGCGGGCGCGTGGGCGAGGAGGTCAGCTTCGGCGGGATCACCTTCCGGCGTTACCGCGGTGGCCTCGGCTTCGGCGTGCCCACCGACAAGGCCTACTTCTACCCCGAGGGCGTCGAGGGGCTGTTCGAAATCTACTACGCCCCCGCCGACACCTTCGAGACGGTCAACACCGTCGGCCTGCCGCTCTATGCGCGCATGATCCCGGACCGGGATCGCGACGAATGGGTGCGCCTGGAGATCGAGAGCAACCCGCTGCCGATCTGCACCCGCCCGCAGGTGCTGCGCAGCGCGCGGCGGACCTGATGACGGCCGTCGCCATGGCGCTCGACGCGCTCTTCGCGGATGACAACGTCGCCCGCGAGGCGGTCTACACGCCCGCGGGTGGTGCGCCCGTCCTCGTGCGCGTTGTTACCCGCCGCGCGGACGAGACCACCGGCTTCGGCGACGCGCGCATCTGGTCGGAGACCACGCGCGTGGATCTTCGCGTGTCCGAGGTGCCTCAGCCGCGGCCCGGCGACCGCATCGAGATCGATGGCGAGCCCTTCCTTATCCAGGGCGAGCCCGTCCGCGACCGCGAGCGGCTGGTCTGGACCGTGGATCTGCGGCCGGCATGAAACTGAAGCTCGACGTCACGCCGGACCTCGCCGCGCTCATGGCCGCGGAGATCAAGGCGGGCGAGCGCGCGGTCACCATGGCGATGCGCGAGGCGGGCGGGCAGCTCAAGACCGACTGGCGCCGCCAGATCACCGGCGCGGGGCTGGGCCAGCGGCTCGCCAAGAGCATCCGCGCGGAGACATGGCCCAAGGGCACCACCAGCATCGGCGCGGCGTCGCTGGTCTGGTCGAAGGCCCCCGCCATCGTCGGCGCCCACGACACCGGCCCGCTGATCCGCTCGAAGACCGGCTTCTGGCTCGCGATCCCGACGCCCGCCGCCGGACGGGGCCTGCGCGGCGGCAAGATCACCCCCGGCGAATGGGAGCGCCGCCGGGGCCTGCGCCTGCGGTTCGTCTACCGTCGCCGCGGCCCGAGCCTGCTGGTCGCCGACCGGGCCCGCATCAACAAGCGCGGCCAGGCGGTGGCGTCCCGCGCGAAGACCGGCCGCAACCAGGTCACCGCGCCGATCTTCCTGCTCGTCCCACAGGTCAGGCTGCCGAAGCGGCTCGATCTCGACCGGGACGCCGAGCGCGCGCATGACAGCGTGCCGGGGCTGATCGTGGCGAATTGGGTGGAGGGGAAGGTCTAGCCTGATCGGGTGGCCGCCAGAGCATTGTCGATGCTGGCGGCGTATCGCACCAGCGGCCGTCTCAGGCCGTGCGTGATGAACACGCGGCGGATGTCCCGGCTTGCTCCGGTCAGCCAGAGCGCAACGCCACGCTGGTGTGCCTTGTGTGCCAGCCCTTCGATCATGTTCGCCCCGGTCGAGTCGAGGAAGGGCACGGCCGAGAAATCGACGATCAGCGCCTTGTGGGTGTCCTGGATGCGGTCGAGGACCGATCCGATCGAGGCGGTCGCGCCGAAGAACAGCGCCCCGCTGATGCGGTAGATGACCACGTCGGGATTGGCCGCCTGCGCTTCGTCATAGGCCCCGCGCGGGTGCGCGTCGTCCGCCTCGTCGCGGCCGACGAAGGCCGTGCGAGTCGCGACCTCGGTCGAGCGGCTCATGCGGTGGATGAACAGGACCGAGCCGAGCGCGAAGCCCACGACGATGGCCTCGGTCAGGTCGCGGAAGATGGTCAGGAAGAAAGTGGCGCCAAGGACCGTGGCTTCGCCCCAGTCCGACCGCAGCAGAACGGCGATGGCCGGTTTCTCGATCATGTTCCAAGCGACGACAGCCAGAACGCCGGCCAGCGCGGCCAGCGGGATGTAGGCGGCCAGCGGCGCGGCGATCAGCATGAACAGCAGCAGGAACAGTGCATGCAGCATCCCGGCGACAGGCCCGTGTGCGCCGGAGCGCACATTGGTTGCCGTCCGCGCGATGGTGCCGGTAACGCAGAACCCGCCGAACAGCGACGATCCGACATTGGCGACGCCCTGCGCCACCAGTTCGCAGTTCGAGCGGTGACGGCGCCCGGTCATGCCGTCGGCGACGACCGCGGAGAGCAACGACTCGATGGCGCCCAGCAGCGTGAAGGAGAGCGCGGCGGGCAGCACGGCCACGATCTTGTCCACCGAGAGGTTCGGCAGGGCCGGTGGCGGCAGGGACGAGGGAATGCCGCCGAACTTCGTGCCGATGGTCTCCACCGGCAGCGCCATGACCGCCGTGGCCGCCGCGGCGAGGCCGACGGCGATCAGCATGCCCGGCCAGTGCGGGCGCCAGCGGCGCAATCCGACGATGACCCCGACGGTCGCGACCGCAAGCCCCAGGGCGGCGGGCGTCAGACTGTCCCGCGCCGCCCAGAGCGCCGGGATCTTCTCCAGGAGTTCGCCGGGCTCGTTCGCCAGCGTCAGCCCGAAGAACTCCCGCAGCTGGCTGGCCAGGATGATGACGGCGATCCCGGCGGTGAAGCCCACCGTCACCGGGAAGGGGATGAACTTGATGAACGTGCCCAGCCGCAACAGCCCCGCCGCTGCCATCATCAGCCCCGACAGGAAGGTGGCGAGGATCAGCCCGTCCATCCCGTGCTGCGCCACGGTCGCCGCGACCAGCACGATGAAGGCTCCGGCCGGGCCTCCGATCTGGAACCGCGATCCGCCGAGCGCCGAGACGAGGAAGCCCCCGACGATGGCCGTGTAGAGCCCCTGCGCCGGGGTTGCGCCGGAGGCGATGGCAATGGCCATCGACAGCGGCAGCGCCACGATGGCGACCGTCAGCCCGGCGATGGCGTCCGTGCGCAACTGCGCCGGCCCATAGCCCTCGCGCAGGACGGTGACGAGCTTGGGGGTGAAGAGGTCGAGGAAGCCGGGCGCCTCGCTCGGCGTGGTGGTCTGGTCTTTCATGTTCGGCCGCACCTTTGAGGGGTAGCGGCGGGATCGTCGGCTTGGTGTCGGCGGTCGCCGTCGCGGGTTGAGGGATCAGTGTTTCGGCGGAGGCACCTTCAGGCGCACGCCGCGCCCGCCTTCCGTGCTGGCGGCGCCTTCCGCGATCAGTTCGACGCCGGCGAATTCGAGCGCCGCGACGACCTTGGTCAGGCTGTCGACGACGCCGCGAACATTGCCGTGGCTTGCCTCCATCCTCTGGATCGTTGGCACGGAAAGCCCCGACAGTTCCGCCAGGGTCTTCTGGTCGAGCCTGAGAAGGGCCCGCGCCGCGCGCATCTGGGGGCCGGTGATCATGAGGCATGTCCTGAGCGTGATGAACGCTGTCTAGAAAAGGTAAACTGATATGTCAAACATCTATATTGATGTTAATGCCTGATATGCCAACCCTGCGCGAAACCATCCTCGCTGCGCTGCACGCGCGGCTCTCGGCGCTTCCCGCAACCGCGCTGCGCGGCGACGTGCTGCCCGAGCGGGTGCCGGCCGAGGGGCTGCTGATCCTGCGCGACGGCGAGCCCGGGGAGCCGGAGGTGACGCTGTCGCCGCTGGCTTACCACTATCAGCACCGCGCCGAGATCGAGGCCGTTGTCCAGGGCGCCGACTGTGACGCGGCCTTCGACACACTCTGCGCCAGCATTGGCGCGGCCGTTGCCGCCGACCGCACGCTGGGCGGGCTGTGCGACTGGGTGGAGGCCGAAGCGCCGCGGCCGGTCGATCTGCCGGTCGAGGGCGCGGCGAGTCTGAAGGCGGCGACCATCGCCGTGGTGCTGCACTATTCCACGGACGACCCGCTGAGCTGAGCGCAGCGGAAACGACTTCCGGCATCGGACCACTGACCCACCGGCCCGCGGATCCGCTCCGCGGGCCGCTTCTTTTTGCGACAGGAGAGCATCATGGCACGATCCCTTGGGGCGCGGGCGCGGCTGGCGCTCGGCTTCGAGACCACCTACGGCTCGCCGCCCGCCAGCGGCTTCGTCCGCATGCCGTTCGCGCCGGGGCTGACCGTCGCCGCCGAACAGCCGCTGCTCGACTCCGAGCTGCTGGGCTACGGCCGCGATCCGCTGGCGCCGGTCAAGGACGCGATCACCGCGGACGGCGACGTGGTGGTCCCGATCGACGCGGAGGCCTGGGGCCACTGGCTCAAGGCCGCCTTCGGGGCGCCCGCGACCAGCGGCACCGGGCCCTACACCCACGAATTCCAGTCGGGCGCCTGGGACCTGCCGAGCTTTGCGCTGGAGAAGGGCCTGCCGGAGGTGCCGCATTACGCGATGTATCCCGGCTGCCGGGTCAATCAGCTGCAATGGTCGATGGAGCGCTCGGGCCTCGTGACCGCGACCGTGGGCGTCATCGCGCAGGGCGAGGACAAGAGCGCTGCGAGCCAGGCCGGCACCCTGACCGAGCCCGCGCTCAAGCGTTTCGGCAGCTTCAACGGCAGCGTCCAGCGCAATGGCACGGCGCTCGGCAACCTGGTCTCGGCCGAGATCACCTATGCCAACAACCTCGACCGGGTGGAGACGATCCGCGCCGACGGCAAGATCGCCGGCGTGGAGCCCGGCATCGCCGCGCTGACCGGCAACGTGGTGGTCCGCTTCGCCGACGAGACGCTGTTGCAGCAGGCGATCGACGGGGCGGCTTGCGAGCTGGTGTTCGGCTACGCGCTGCCCTCGGGCGAGAGCTTCACGCTGACGGCGCATGCCGTCTACCTGCCGCGCCCGCGGATCGGGATCGACGGGCCGCAGGGTATCCAGGCGACCTTCGACTGGCAGGCGGCGCGCGATCCCGGCACCGGCCGCATGGCCACCGCAACCCTCATCAACGACGTGGACCAGTACTGATGCTCCGACTCGACATGACCCGCAAACCCGCCTGGCAAGACATGCCCGGCGGCGTGCGCCTGAAACTCCTGCCGATCACCACCGCGCTGATGGCCGAGGCGCGCCGCGACCCGGACGTGGTCGAGGCGCTGCAAAGCGTGCCTCCGGAGCCCGACGACGACGCTTCGGATGCCGACCCCGCCGCGGCGCGCGCGACCGACGAGGCGGTGGCGATCCCCTTCGCAGTGGCGCTGGCCCGGCTGGCGATCGTGGACTGGGAGGGCGTGGGCGACGCAAAGGGCGCGCCCGTGGACCCCGGGCCCGAGACGATCCCGGCGCTGATGGACATCTGGCCGATCTTCGAGGCGTTCCAGACCCGCTACGTCCAGAAGGGGCTGCTGCTGGAGCAGGAAAAAAACGCCTCTGCGCCCTCGCAGCCTGGGTCTGGGGCGGGGGCGCGGAGTACTGCCGGGCCTGCGACGGGCCGTGCCCGGACTGCCCGCAAACGCAAGAGCGGCCGCTGACGATCGAGGGCCGGCAGGTGCGCGATCTGGTGCAGGCGGCGGGCGGCCAGCTGCGGCTGGCCCCGATGGGCGGCGTGATCGGCTTCGACATGACCGCGCTGCTCAAGATGGCACGCGTCCGCGGCGTCGACCCGGCCGCCGCCGCCGAGCTTCTCCCGCATGTCGAGGCGGTGGTGGTCGAGACCCTGCAGAAGCGAAGCGACGAGGCCCGCGGGGATTGCGGCGCCATGGGGGCTGAGTGATGGCCGAGAAACGCGTGAGCGTCCGCCTGTCGGCGACAGGCGGGCGGCAGGTCAAGGATGCGCTGCGCGGTGTGGGCGAGGCCGGGCAGCAGGGGTTCCGGCGCCTCTCGCGCGAGATGGAGGCGGCCAACCGCCGGCTCGCCCGCTTCGCGCGGCAGGCGACGCGGATCGCCCGGGTCGTCGGCGCGGCGGCTGCGGCGGCCGGCGCCGCACTGATCCGCTCGGGGCTTCAGACCATCGACGCGCAGGCCAAGCTTGCGCAGTCGCTCGCCACCACCACGGCCAGCGTGCAGGTGCTCGCGCGGGCGGCGGACCTTTCGGGCAATTCCTTCCGCGAGCTCGAGGCTGGCTCGGCGAGGCTCACGCGCCGCCTCTCGCTCTTCGCCGCCGACGGGAGCGGGCCCGCAGCCGACGCCATCCGGCGGCTGGGGCTGAACGCGGCGGAGCTTCTCAAGCTGCCGCTCGACCAGCGCATCGCACGGGTGACCGAGGCGATCCGGCAGAACGCAGCGGCCTCCGAGCAGGCGGCGCTCTTCTCGCAGCTCTTCGGCGATCGGGCCTTCGTGGCCTTCCAGCGGCTCGATCCCGCGCAGCTGCGCCAGGCCAACGACGAGCTGCGCCGCTTCGGCGTGCTGGTGAGCGACGCGGACGCCGACCGGATCGAGGAGACGAACGACGCCATCTCGCGGCTGGGGCTCATTTGGCGCGGCCTGTCGAACCAGCTGGCCGTCGCCGCCGCGCCGGCGCTGCAGAGCGCGGCCGAGGGGCTGGCCCGGCTCGGCGAAGTCGGCGGCCCGATCCAGCGGGTCTTCACGGGCATCTCGGACGCACTCGTCCTGCTGATCGACAATTTCGGGCGGGTGGCCAGCACCGCGGCGGCCTTCGCCGGGTTCCTCGCCGGCCGCTGGGTCGCCGGCATGGTCGCGGCGGCGCTCTCGGTCCGCGGGCTCGCCACGGCGCTGGTGGTCCTGCGCGGGGCGCTGATCCGCACCGGCGTCGGCGCGCTGATCGTGGGCGCGGGGGAGCTGATCTACCAGTTCACGCGCCTTGTGGCTGCGACGGGTGGCATCGGCGAAGCGGTCGGGCTGCTTAAGGACGTGGCCGCGGAAGCGTGGGACCGGATCGCGCTGCGCGCCGGGGCCGCCTGGGCGCGGGTGGAGGCTGGCTGGGCCGCGGCGCAGGCCAGCATTTACGAGGGTCTGCAGGGCGCGACGGAGGCCGTGGTCGGCTGGGGCAACAGCACCGTCGCGACCTTCTCGGGCGCGTTCGACGCGGTGAAGGCGACCTGGGGCGCGCTGCCGGAGGCCATCGGGGACTTCGCGTTCCAGGCCGCGAACGCCCTGATCGACGGCGTCGAGTCGATGATCAACGGGGTGGTGGCGCGCATCAACCGCTTCATCAGCCGGCTGAACGCGGCGCTCTCCAACCTACCGGACTGGGCGACCGGCGAGGGCGGCCTCTCCATCGGCAGGCTGGACCCTATCGAGCTGGGCGGGGTCGAGAACCCCTTCGCCGGCGCCGCGGCCGCGGTCGGCGATGCTGCTGGAGAGGCCTTCCGCGCCGCCATGGGCCGCACCTATGTCGAGGCCCCGGATCTCTTCGGCGGGATGGCCGCCGACGCACGCGGCCGCGCCGCGGGCTATGCCGAGGCGGCCGGCATGCTGTCGGAGGCCGCCGCGCGCCCGATGACCGCCTGGCAAGCGCTGAAGGATGCCGTTGCGGGCGCGGGATCGGACGGCGCGGCGGCGCTCGAGGCGGCCACGGACTCGGCCGACCAGCTCAATGACGCCCTCGGCGCCGCCGGACAAGCGGCCACCGAGGCC
>NZ_QDFI01000076.1 GCF_003254465.1 Meridianimarinicoccus zhengii | reverse complement strand
CGGCGCATCGGCGGCGCGCGGCTCCGCGGCCATGCCCGCACCCGGCACCGCGATCCGCACGGTCGCCCCACCGGCAGCCGCAGCGTCGCCGCCCAGCATCCCGAGCACCATGTCGAGTTCGAGATCCGGTCCGGTCCGGTCCAGCCGCAGCGTCCCGCCCCCCGCGCGGATTACCCGGCCCTCCACGGCATCGCGCAGATCGAGCGTCACGTCCTCCAGGCCCACCCGACGCAACCCGGCCAGCGCCGGGCTGTCCAGCACCGCGCGAAGCCGGTCGACCGCCGCGGCAGGGTCCGGTGCCGCTTCCACCAGCGCCGCGTCTCCCAGTCTCAGGCTGATCCTGCCCGCCGCATCCCGGTCGAGCCGCAGGCCCAGCCCGCGCGCGGTGATCGCCACCGGCGCCACGGTCCCGACCAGTGCCGCGCGGCGCGAGAACACGACCTCCGTCCGGTCTAGCGCCATCAAAACGGGGCCGTCCTGGGCACGCACCGATACGCCCTGCAGCGACAACGCGGGGACCAGCCCGCCGCGCAGCGCCATCTCGGCACCGTCGAGCGTCACGCCAAGGCCCGCGCGCCCGGCACGCCGGCTCAGCACCTTTTCCAACCCCGCCACCGCCGCGGCGGGCAGGGCGACCGGCGCGTGATGGGCGGCCCAGACAACGATTCCCGCAGCCAGCGCCGCCACAAGCGACAGCCGCACGGCCCAGACCACGCAGCCATGCGCGCACCAGAGGCAAAGGCGGATCATCCACATGCGCGGAGCCTAGCCCAAGCCCGGCGCTGCGCACAGGCGCAACCGGCGGCGATCACTGGACATTCGCGCCACGGCGCTAGAACGTCGCACACGGCACGAGACCAGAACAACAGACAGGGACACCGATGCTCGACGAAGGCGCAACAGCCCCCGATTTCACCCTGCCGCAGGATGGCGGCGACGATGTCACGCTCAGCGACCTGCGCGGGCGCAGCGTGGTGCTGTATTTCTACCCGAAGGACGACACGAGCGGCTGCACCAAGGAAGCCATCGCCTTTACCGGGCATATCGCCGATTTCGAAGCGGCCGGCGCGGTGGTCTACGGCCTTTCCAAGGACACGGTCGCCAAGCACGTCAAGTTCCGCGCCAAGCACGACCTGGGCGTGGGGCTTCTGTCCGACGCAGACGGGGATGTGTGCGAACGCTACGGCGTCTGGGTCGAGAAGCAGATGTACGGCAAGACCTACATGGGGATCGAACGCGCGACCTTCTTGATCGACGGCACCGGCACGATCCGCAAGGTCTGGCGCAAGGTGAAGGTGCCCGGCCATGCCGAGGCCGTGCTGGAAGCCGTCAAGGCGCTCTAGGTCCCGCCCCGCACCAGGCGCGGCGTCCGGGATCGCGCGGGGCGCGGTCCGGTCCGATCCTGCGCAGTTCCGAGCGGTTTCGGCGGAAACTCGCCAGTTTTGCAGCCCGTCAAGGCTGCAAACCCCGACCCTGGGCGCCGCTTCCTTGCCAAGACGGAGCGCCCGGTCTATCGCAAGGCGAGCAGAACACGGCGCAGGCAAAGACGCCGGACAGGCCGAGAGCGGGGATCGGAGTGACGGGACAGGACGCGGCGGCGATCGGACGGGATCAGGCGGACGAGGATGGCGGGCATAACGCATGCTCCAAGGGTTTCGCGGCGACAACGGCGCTGCCCGCGCCGCGCCCCCGGCTGATCCACCGGCTTTTACCGGAACAGCGGATCTTCGTGAAATCCGACAGCGGGACGCGGTTCTTCCGGATCGGACCGCGCCAGCAGCTTCTGGCAGGGGCAGGTGCCCTGGCACTGGTGGCCTGGTCGGTGACGGCCACTTCGTTCCTCGTGATCGAACTTGTGCAAGGCGGCGGGCCGCGCGATGCCGCGCGCAACGAACAGATGTTCTACGAGGAACGGCTTCAGACGCTGGCGGCGGAACGTGACGCCCATCGCGTTGCCGCGCTCGAGGCGCAGGAACGCTACGACACCGCGCTGGCCGCGCTGGCGGAATACCAGGACCGGCTGCTCGACACCGAATTGCGCATTTCCGAACTTGAAGAAGGCCGGGCGGCGGTGCAGCGCATTCTGGTGGAGGCGCTGGCCGACCGGGACGCGGCCCGGCAACGGATCGCCGCCCTTGCGAGCGACAGCGAAACCGCCGGACGGGCCGCGCTGGAACGGCGCAGCGACGAGGCGGAAACCACCGTGGCCTTCCTGTCGCGCGCGCTGAACGAAGCTGCGGGCGAACGTGTCGCGGCCGAAGCACGCGCCCGCGCGGCGCAGGCGGAACGCGCGGAACTGGAACATGCGCTCGCGCTGAAGCAAGAAGCCAACGACCGCATCTTCGCCCAGCTTGAAGAAGCCGTCGTGCTGGCGATGGAACCGCTGGGCAAGATGTTCCGCGACGTGGGCCTGCCGCCCGAAAACATCCTGCGCCAGATGCGCCGCCAGTATTCCGGCATGGGTGGTCCGCTGACGCCCATCGCCATGTCCACCAAGGGTCCCGCCCCCGATCCGGCCGTGCTGCGCGCCGACGCGATCCTGCGCCAGATGGACGAGCTGAACCTCTACCGCATCGCGGCGGACAAGGTGCCCTTCGCCCAGCCGGTGCAGGCATCGGTCCGGCGCACATCGGGCTTCGGCTACCGGCGCGATCCGATCCGCGGCGGGAACCGGCTTCATGCGGGGATGGACTGGGCGGGGGCCTACGGCACGCCGATCTACGCCAGTGCCGACGGGGTGGTGACCCATGCGGGCTGGCAATCGGGATACGGACGGCTGGTGAAGATCGAACACGCCTTCGGCATAGAGACCCGCTTCGCCCACCTGTCGAAAATGACCGTCGAGGTCGGCCAAAGGGTCTCGCGCGGGGATCTGATCGGTGGTATGGGGAATTCCGGTCGTTCGACGGGCACGCATCTGCATTACGAGGTCCGCGTGAACGGCGAACCGGTGAACCCGATGACCTATATCAAGGCTGCCAGCGATGTTTTCTAAGAACCGCCCCCCCGAGGGCCGACCCGCCGAAGGCGACCGCGCCGCACCCGACACCCGCGCCACCGCGCCGCAGGCACCCGCCGCGGCACCACCGGCCCCCAAGGCCAAGCCGCCGGCGTCGATGTTGTCCTCCGACTTGACGATCACCGGCAACATCAAGACCTCGGGCGATATCCAGGTGGAAGGCACGATCGAAGGCGACGTCTACGCCCATCTGCTCACCGTGGGCGAAAGCGCCGTGGTCCGGGGCGAGATCGTGGCGGACGACATCGTGGTAAACGGCCATGTGATCGGGCGCGTGCGCGGGCTGAAGGTCCGGCTGACCTCGTCGGCGAAGGTCGAGGGCGACATCATCCACAAGACCATCGCCATCGAAAGCGGTGCCCATTTCGAAGGTTCGGTGCAGCGGCAGGACGATCCGCTGAAATCCGGCGCGCCGCAAAAGGCGATCGCCGCCCCGAAGCCGGCCGAGAAGGACGACAAGACCGACTGACCCCCCGTCGCCCCGCGGGATCATGCACGCGCGCCTGCATAGCCGGGCGCGCAGGTCGTTGAGGTTCAGCGGTCGGTCGTCAGAGCGTCGGCATCAGTCCAGTGCCGCGCGATACAGATGGCACGTCGCACAGCCCGGCACGGGCACCACCATGGTCCGCCCGAGGAACGCTTGCAGCGCAACGAAGGCCGTCTCCACCCATCACAGGGGTAGAAATACAACGGCACGCGCTGCCGATAGAAATGTCTTCATTGTTGTTGTCGCAAGCGATGATCGACAGCTTCCGAGGAAAGGTCACCCTGGGTCAGAGCGTGCTTTCCTTGTCTCATTCGGCCGCCTGCGCCGCCGGTGCCGCATCCAGCCAGTCCAGCCACGCGGCCTTGGCGCGGTCGGTATAGGCCTTGTAGCGCGCGGGGCGGTTGCGGCGGCCGCCCTTCAGGTCCACGGGCGGGAACAGGCCAAAATTCACGTTCATGGGCTGGAAGGTCTTCGCCTCGGCCCCGCCAGTTATGTGCGTCACAAGCGCCCCGGTCGCCGTCTCTGGCGGCGGGGATGCGACGGGCCGCCCGAGGATATCCCCCGCGGCCAGACGCCCGGCCAGCAGCCCCATCGCCGCGCTTTCCACATAACCCTCGACCCCGGTGATCTGCCCGGCAAAACGGACATGCGGGCGCGACCGCAGCCGCATCTGGCCATCGAGCAGCGTGGGCGAGTTGATGAAGGTGTTCCGGTGGATGCCGCCCAGCCGGGCGAAGCGCGCGTTCTCCAGCCCCGGAATCATCCTTAGAACAGCGGTTTGTGCGCCATACTTCATCTTGGTCTGAAACCCCACGATGTTGTAGAGCGTTCCCAGCGCGTTGTCCCGGCGCAGCTGCACAATGGCGTGCGCCTTCACGTCCGGCTGGTGCGGGTTCGTCAGGCCCACGGGTTTCATCGGCCCGTGGCGCAGGGTTTCGCGGCCCCGTTCGGCCATCACCTCGATCGGCAGGCAGCCGTCGAAATAGCCCGCCGTCTCGCCCTCCTTGAACTCCGTCTTTTCGGCGGCGAGCAGCGCGTCGATGAACGCCTCATACCGGTCCCGGTCCATGGGGCAGTTCAGGTACGCCGTGCGCTGCTCCTCGGTCTCGCCCTTGTCGTAGCGGGACTGGAACCACGCCTTCGACAGGTCGATGCTGTCGAAATGGACGATGGGCGCAATGGCGTCGAAGAACGCCAGCGCCTCGGCCCCCGTCTCGGCCCGGATCGCGGCGGCCAGCGCGCCCGAGGTCAGCGGGCCCGTGGCGATGATCCAGTGGCCGGTGTCGGGCAGCGTGGTGATCTCGGCCCCTTCGACCGACACCAGCGGATGGGCGCGCAGACGGTCGGTCACGGCGCGGGCGAAGGCGTCGCGGTCCACCGCCAGCGCGCCACCCGCGGGCAGGGCATGGGCATCGGCCATCTGCATGATGAGGCCACCCGCGGCGCGCATTTCCCAGTGCAGCAGGCCCACGGCGTTCTGTTCGTCGTCGTCGCTGCGGAAGGAGTTGGAACAGACCATTTCGGCCAGATCCCCTGTGCGGTGGGCGAAGGTGCCCACGCTCGGGCGCATCTCGTGGATGACGACGGGCACGCCGGCGTTCGCGGCCTGCCACGCGGCTTCGGCCCCGGCCATGCCGCCGCCGACGATGTGCAGTGTGTCTGTCATGGGTGCGGCTCCCGTTCCTGTTCCGTGATCCCGGTGTCTGCCAGTGGATGGTGGTCGAACACAAGCGCCCGCAGCCGGGTTTCCACCACATGGGTATAGATCTCGGTCGTCGACAGGTCGGCATGGCCGAGCATCATCTGGATCGCGCGCAGGTCCGCGCCGTGTTCCAGCAGATGCGTGGCGAAGGCATGGCGCAGGGTGTGGGGGGTCACGTTGGTCGGGTCGATCCCGGCTTCCGCCGCCAGCGCCTTGAGCGTCAGGAAGAACGACTGTCGTGTCACGTGTCCAGCTTTCGCGCGGCTCGGGAACAGGAAGGGCGATGGGCGCGCGCCCCGTTTGACGGCCAGTGCATCGGCGGCATCGCGCAGGGGCAGCCACCGCGCCAGTGCTGCACGCGCGCTGTCAGTCAGCGGCACCATGCGTTCCTTGCGCCCCTTGCCGCGGACCAGCATGACCTGCGGCGCGCCCCGCGCGGCGGCGACGGGGAGGCTGACAAGCTCGGTCACGCGCAGGCCGGTGGCGTAGAGCAGTTCCATCATCGCGGTCAGGCGCACCCGGTCGGCTTCGGTCCGGCCATGGTGGGGCGCGCGGTCCAGCATGGCGCCGACCTGCGCCTCGGTCAGGCTGTGGGGCAGGCTGCGTGCCTTGCCGGGGCCGCGGATGCGGATCGCCGGGTTGTCGCCGCGCAACCCTTCGTCGAAGGCGAAGCGGTAGAGTTGCCGGATCGACGCGAGCCTGCGCGCCCGCGTCGCCCGCGCCAGCCCCTGCGCCTCGCAATGGGCGAGATAGGCTTCGATCGCAGCACGGTCGGCGCTGGCGAAACTGCCGCCGCGCGCGGCAAGCCAGACGTCGAAATCCTTCAGGTCGCGGCCATAGGCAAGCTGCGTGTTCTCTGCCGCGTCGAGTTCGGCGGCCTGTGCTTCGAGAAAGCGGGAAATCCAGGCGTGGCTCATGGTGCGGGCTCCATCAGCAGGATCTGCACCGCCGCCTGCCGCGCCAGATCATCCAGACCGGCATGGGCCAGCAGTGCCACGGCGTCGCCCGCGTTTTCCGGGTCGGCGCTGCGCCCTGCCGCCAGCGTATCGAGCGCGGCCAGAAGCGCCTCGCCCAGTCGCTTGCGCGCGACGAGCGGCGCGTGGCGGTCCGGCAGCAGGTCTGCCGCCAGCCCGGCCCGCAGCGCGGAGGCGAGCGCATCGGGAGCCGCCACCGTTGGCGGTTCGTTCCGCGCGAGTGCCGCGGCAAAGGCGAGCCGCGGATCCAGCCCCTCGGTCCGTGCGGGCACGGGTTCACCGGCGATCAGCGCCAGCGCCTGCGCGTTGGCGGCGCTGCGCGGTGGCAGCGCCAGCCGCACCAGCCGCGCGCCGAAGAGCTGGGCGAAGACGGCTTCCAGCCCGGCGTCGCGCATGGCGTCATGGGCGGCGGGCAGGCGGGTCGCCACCGCATCGGGCTGTCCCGACACAAGCGCGATGTCCAACGCCTGGATTGCGGTCACCCGGTCCCAGACACCGCCTGACGCGGCGGGCGGTCGGGCGGTATAGATGCCCAGCAGCCGGTTCGGTGCCAGCGCCCCCGCCTGGGCAAGCCGTTCGGCCGCCTCGATCCGGGATTTCCAGCCGATGATGTGGCGCAGGTCGGTCTGTGCGAAGGCCAGCGGCAGGTGAAGCGTCGGCACTGGTTCGCCCACCGCCTCCAGCAGGCGGAACCGCAGGGGCGTGACGGGGTCGGGCAGGTCGGGCAGGGGCTCGCCTTCGAACAGGTCGGGATCGAGGAACCGCGCCAGCAGGTCGCGCATTTCGGGCGTCACGCGCCCCAGCGCGGTCGCCGTCTCCAGCGTCAGCGCAGCGGTGTGCCAGCGCCCCCCGCGCGCAAGACAGAACACCCGCGTTTCATAGTTGGGCGACAGTTCGGGCCGGGCAGCGAGCGTGGCGCAGGCGCGGTCTTCCGTCCCTTCCAACAGCAGGATGTCGAACCAGCGCCGGAACAGGTCCGCCGTGTCGGGCCCTGCGCGTTCCAGCAGGGCCCGTGCCGGTTCCAGCGCCCCGCGCAGCAAGAGCGCATCGACCCGCGCCAGCAGCAGCGCGTCGCCTGCACCGCGCGGCGGCGCGGCCTCCACCAGCACGAGCCGGGCAAAGGCATCGGCGAGGGCAGGGTGGCGGTGCAGGGGCATGGCGCGCAGCGTATCGGCCAGCGTGGCTGGCGCGCTGCCCTGCCACAGATCCGCGGGCAGCCCGGCCCGATCAGGCGGCAGCAGCCCGGTCGCCGCGCGGTCCGGTCCGCCCAGCGGCGTGACCGTGATCCCGTCGGGCGCGGGCGCTGCACTGGCGGGCGGCACCTCGGGCGTTGCGATCGGGGGGCGCACCTGCGGCGTATCCGGCCGGTCCAGCGTCTCGGACAGCCACGGAATGGCGGACAGGGGTCGCCCGACATCCTGCGCGGCCAGTCTGTGCGGATCGCCCGTCGCAGCCTCGACCGGCCCGCCCTGCGCCGCAACCTGCGCTGCGCCCGCTGACAGCATCACTGCCAGCAGCGCCGGGCGAAGGCGGCGCTCACGACCCATCGGCACCTGCCGTATCCCCGCCGTCCGAAGCCCCATCCAGGACCACGGGAATGCGGGTCTCGTTCCGCTGGGGGCTGAGATCGCCCAGATAGGCAAAGGCCACAAGCCCGGCCCCTGCCAGCAGCACCAGTGCCGCGAGGAGTTTGACGATACGCATCTTGCCCGGCCTCTTGCCTGTTGGTGTCCCGACGAACATGGACCCGCCGGGGATTTTGACCCCGTTCCCGATATTCTATATGGGATCGGTCCGGAATTCACGTCATAGAGACGGAATATTTTCAGGGTGGGACCGGGCGTGCCGTATCAGCTTCACAAGACTGTCGTGCTGGTGGGCATGATGGGCGCGGGCAAGACCGCGGTGGGCACGGTGCTGGCGCGCAAGCTGGGTGTTGCCTTCGTTGACCAGGACGAGGAAATCGAACGCGCCGCCAACCGCACCATCGCCGAGATCTTCCGGGACCATGGCGAGGCGTTCTTCCGGGAAAAGGAAACCGCCGTGCTGGCGCGGCTGTTGCAGGGGGCGCCTTGCGTGCTGTCCACCGGCGGCGGGGCGTTCCTTGCGCCGCGCAACCGGGACCTGATCGCGGCGCATGGCGTCGCGGTCTGGCTGCGGGCCGAACTGAACCTGCTCTGGGCACGGGTGCGCCACCGAAACACGCGGCCGCTTCTGCAGACCGGGAACCCGTTCGAGACCCTGCGCGAACTCTACGAGGCGCGCGTTCCGGTCTATGCGCTCGCCCCCGTGCAGGTGCAGGCGTTTTCCACCTACTCCATCGATGACACGGCCGATGCGGTGCTGGAGGCGCTGGTGCAGCGTTCCGACGTGCTGACGCCCCGCGACAAGGTCCGCTCCCATGCCGACAACCGAACCCGCAACAGTTGATCCCGTGACCGCTGCGCGGATCGATACGGTGCATGTGCCCCTGGGTGACCGCGCTTATGACGTGCGCATCGGGGCGGGGCTGATCGGGCGGGCCGGTGCCGAAATCGCGCCGAGGCTGGCGCGCCCGCGCGTGGCCATCGTCAGCGACGCAACCGTGTCGGCGCTTCATGGCGACGCCCTGCGCACGGCGCTCGAGTCCGCCGGGATCGCGTCGGTGATGCTGGCACTGCCGCCGGGCGAGGGAACGAAGGGCTGGCCGGAATTCACCCGCACCGTCGAGTGGCTGCTGGCCGAAAAGATCGAACGGCGCGATGTGGTCGTGGCGCTCGGAGGCGGGGTGATCGGCGACCTGGTTGGGTTTGCCGCGGGGGTCCTGCGGCGCGGCGTGCGCTTCGTGCAGATCCCCACGAGCCTGCTGGCACAGGTGGACAGTTCGGTCGGAGGCAAGACTGGGATCAACGCGCCCCAAGGCAAGAACCTGGTCGGCGCGTTCCACCAGCCCAGCCTCGTGCTGGCGGATACGGCGGTGCTCGATACCATGCCCGCGCGGGATTTCCTTGCCGGCTATGGCGAGGTGGTGAAATACGGGCTTTTGGGCGACGCGGCCTTCTTCGATTGGCTGGAAGCGCATGGACCGGCCATGGCATCGGGCGACCGGGCCGCGCGGCAAACCGCCGTCCGGCGGTCGGTCGAGATGAAGGCCGAGATCGTCGTGCGGGACGAAACCGAGCAGGGGGACCGGGCGCTCCTGAACCTCGGGCACACGTTCTGCCATGCGCTGGAGGCCGCGACGGGCTATTCCGACCGGCTGCTGCATGGCGAAGGGGTGGCAATCGGCTGCGCGCTGGCCTTCGAGTTGTCCGCGCGACTGGGCCTGTGCAGCCAGGAGGACCCCTCGCGCTTGCGCGCGCATCTTGCCGCGATGGGCATGAAGCGCGACCTGCGCGACATCCCGGGCGACCTGCCGGATGCCGAGGCGCTGATCGCGCTGATGGGGCAGGACAAGAAGGTCGTGGACGGCAAGCTGCGCTTCATCCTCGCGCGCGGGATCGGGCGGGCCTTCGTTGCCGACGACGTGCCGGCCGACCGGCTGCATGTCCTGATGGAGGACGCGCTGGCCGGGCGGCTCGCCGGGCCGCGCTGACCCTGCGGCGGCACGCGTGATCCCGCGGCGTTACGGCTTCAGCCGCCTGTATTCCGTGGCGGCGACGCCCCGGCGCCTGGAGCCAGAGCGGGGCCGATCGGCGATTGCGGTCGCCCATCGCGATGCCGGCCTGGGTCCGTCAGCGCCGTGCCGTGGCCGCACTGTTCAAGCCTCGGTCCAGCGCGCCTCGTTCGCTTCAATCGCCGCGATACGCTGGTCGGTCTTCGGGTGGCTCAGGAACCACGCGGGCATCGTGCCCGTGCCCCCCTTGGTCAGCGCGTCGAGCTTGCGGAACAGGCTGATCTGCGGTGCGGTGCCGATCCCCGCCTTGATCAGCAAGGCGGTCGCATAGGCGTCGGCCTCGAATTCGTCGTTCCGCGACAGCCGCGCGGCCAGCAGCGTGGCCAGCCCGTTGGCGATCCACACGCCCACCCCCGGCAGGAACCGCGACAGAACCAGCGCCAGCGCCGTGCGTACAGCGTTCTGCCCCGAAAAATCGATCAGCCGCTTGCGCGTATGCCCCAGCGCCACGTGCCCCAGTTCATGCGCGATGACGCTGGCCAGTTCCTGCGCGCTCACGTCGCCCGCGCGATACCGGTTGTAGAACCCGCGCGTGATGAAGATGCGTCCGTCGGGGGCGGCGAGGCCGTTCACCGGGTCGATTTCGTAGAGCCGCACCTTGATCCGGGGCAGGTCGAGCGCGCGGGCAAGCCGGTCGATCTCGCGGCTCAGGCCGGGGTCCACGAGGTCGGTGGATCGCGCGTCCAGTTCGCGCTTGGTGCGAAAGGCCGAGAAGGCGTACATTGCCAGCCCGTAGAGCACGGCCAGAAGGATCGGGGTGAGCTTCAACATGGCCAAGAGATGGCGTGCGGCGCCCCCCGCGGCAAGGACCGGATCACCGATCGTGATCCCGCAGATGCCGTCGGGCAGCGGGCCATGGCCTGGCCTTGGCCACGTGGGATCTTGGTTGGCGCAACCGTGGCGCGGCACGATCGACCTTTTCCAGCGGCACCAAGCGGGGGAGGGGCTCGCCGCGCGGCAAGGCGCCGGGCCGACCGCTCGGGCCACGGTGTGCGTGCGTTTTGCGCCGTGCCATCCCGCCGGTCCGCGGACATCGCGCCCCCCGCCGGTCAGAGCGTCCGGTGCGGCACTCGGAAGGGAGGGACTTCATGAGCCGGGTTTGGGGCGGTCTTGCGGCGCTGGCGCGCGGGCCTTGATGGGGAATGCGGCAAAACGCTTCAGCTTGGGTCTCTTGCGAGCCGGTATTCGGAGCGATTCGCCCGCTTCCCCAGGGAGCCGATTTCCTCCGCGGCCAGACGGCGCGACATCCGAAACCGTCATCGCTTTGGCCGAGCCGTTCCAGATTACGTTCCCAGGCACCTGTTTCGGTGCGAAGAAGCCCGGTATCGGCGTTGATGCTAGCCCTGTCAGACAAGTGCCCCCGCCAGCCGACTCTTGCATCCAGATATCGATATACGCCCCCTTGTATTCAAACCCAAAGCCCGGCTATCACGCGCACCACGGAGAGGTGGCCGAGTGGTCGAAGGCGCACGCCTGGAAAGTGTGTAGGCGGGAAACCGTCTCCAGGGTTCGAATCCCTGTCTCTCCGCCACCATCACCATTGCGAACCCGTTCAGGTCGCTCGCCAGAGGCGGAATTTCTCCTGTTTTCAAAGGTGTTTGCCGGATGGATGCGAACCTCTGAGACACGGGTGCGCGGCGATTTCCGTCTCTGAATGGCCTCTCGTCTCTGGTCGAGCGAACCGCGCCGATTTCGGTTCGGTCGGAATTTTCCTCGCTTTTCCAATGGCCTGACTCGCAATCCCGCCAAAACTGCGCGCCCTGTTTCCATCGCTATCAAGCGGAACAGAGACCGAACATGCAGGAGGCGTAGCCGATGGGTGCGCTGGACGAACGGCGCGTAGCGGTGGCGGATCAATCGGCGACGGGCTCAGGGAAGCCTTTGATGACAAACGCACATCGCGCCTCTAGCCTGGCGGCATGGCGAGTGGCCCCTGGACCGATGAAGAAAACGATCTGATCGTCGCGGATTACTTCGCGATGCTGGCCGACGACATCGCCGGGCGCCGCTACAGCAAGGCCGAGCATCGCCGGGCCCTCCTGCCACTGCTGAACGACCGGTCGGAGGGATCGGTCGAGTTCAAGCACCAGAACATCAGCGCGGTGCTGAAGGGGCTCGGCGAGGACTGGATCCCCGGCTACAAGCCCGCCTTCAATTTCCAGGGCTCACTCGAGTACGCAGTCGTTGCGTGGCTGAATTCCCATCCGGAGTGGACGCTTCGTGTTCCAAACCATCGTCCCGCGACCGGCATGCGCGAGGCGGCTCAGATCTGGATCGGTCCTCCGCCGACGCTCTCCAACCAGCCTCCGCCGCAGGAGCTGGAGCAGATGCTGCACATCGCCAGGAAGTTCGACGTGGCGGGGCGGGACCGACGCAATCGTGCGCTTGGCCGTGCGGGTGAGGAGCGCGTTCTCGCGCACGAGCACGCCACGTTGAAGGCCGCGGGTCGGGATGATTTGGCGCGCAAGGTCCGCTGGGTCTCGGAGGAGGACGGCGATGGCGCAGGATATGACATCGCCAGCTATGCGCCCGATGGCCGGCCGCGCTTGATCGAGGTGAAGACGACGAACGGCTGGGAGCGGACGCCTTTCCACATCACGCGGAACGAACTGGCTGTTGCCGACGAACGGCGCACGGACTGGTGTCTATTCCGGATGTGGAATTTCTCGCGCGAGCCGAGGGCGTTCGAGCTGCACCCGCCGCTCGATGCGCATGTCTCGCTGACCCCGACTTCGTTTCAGGCCAGCTTCAATTAAACAGTTTCGTAGAAGGCCGCCGAGGTTTGATCGCCTCGTAAAGGTGAGCCCGACCATTCAAAGGAGTCTTGTTGAACCGTCACGGGCCTATTCGTCAGGGCTCCTTATCCAGCCACCCTTGATTGGTTCGTCAAAAACCTCAGGAATGCGCTCCTTAATCTCTGAAATCAGAGGAACGAGGGCCTTCCAAGCTTCAGTCGCCAGTCGGTTCACCTCGTTGATCTCGGATTGATGGTGTTGCGCAACATTCATCTCGTCGAATTGGTTTGCGGGGATTACCGACTGTAACGTAACGCTGCCGAACCTCTCCGGAGAAGAGTGCATGCCAAAATAATCCACGAATGCTTTGAGGCGATCAGCGAAGTCACGATACTTCTTATGTACCTTTTTGTCCTGAAAGTGGGCGATACCTAGCTCTGTCTCGCTGACAAGGAATGATGCCTCAGTCAGAAATCGTGGGTGGATCCCGCGATGATAATCGTGGTCCTTCAGAAGCTCCCGGAAGTTCCATGTGCCATAAGCAAAAATCTCCCGACCGAACCGAATGTCATTGGGCGTGGACGCCCGATAGATAACCTCCTCGCTCAGTTTGAACTCAGAGAAAGCCCAGACAACGAAAGCAACGCCAAAACCGAAGAACGGCTCAGGTTCAAATTGCCACGTACTACTTGGCCATAAGAACCACACCAGCATCGCCATGGCCGCCAGGCCAAAGCCGATCCGAGCGAGGGTTTGATAGTATCTGTTCATGAACCGAGAAATACTTCCGGGTGTCCGATTGCTGCGAGACCTATCATGGCCTTTGATGCGACGGTAGGCGGCAATCTGGCGGCAGAAAAGGACTTTTACTTTGAAGGATCGACTCGGGCGCTCTCTATCAGTCGAATACCCGCGCCGGCTGCTCGTCCCATGGTAGGGACGCGACGAAGCACAGGTCGTAGAGGCTGATCGCGCAGGGCTCGCGGCGCACGACCATCCGTTCAAGGACGTCCGGCGAAAGCCATGCGAGGCGCAGGAGGCGGCTGATATAGCGGTCGGAGAGGCCTTCCTCGGCCGCGAGATCGGCAATGGTGGTGATCTCGCCGCGCTCCATGCGCTGCCGCCACGCCCACGCCCGGCCGATCGCGCGGAGCACGCGGGGGTCCTGTCCCGGCGGCGGGTCCGAAGTCTCGATATCCCGCGGCGGCAGGATGCGCGGCCGGCCACCGCGTTTGCGGACCGTGAGCGGGATGTGGACGCGGATCGTGTCGTTCGCGGGCATCAGGCGGCGTCCTCCCGCGTGGGCGCCATCAGGCTCGCCAGCGCGCCGAGTCCGTCATGGCGCAGGTCGATATCGAGCCCGTCCTCGCCCACCGTAACGCGCGCCACGAGAAGCTGGACAACGCGGGCCTGCTCGGCCGGGATCAGCGCCTTCCAGAGATCGTCGAACTGCGTGAGCGCCGCGGTTACGGTGCTCTCGTCGAGGTCGGGCCGCTCCTTCTTCAGGGCACGTGCCGTCCGCGCGATGATCTCCGGCGTGCGCAGCAGCCGCCGGATTTCTCCGATGACCGCTTCCTCCACCATGGCCGCCGGGAGCCGCTGGGGGCCGCGCAACTCGGCTGTTGGCCGCTTCTGGATGACGTCCATCGAGACGTAGTAGCAGTACCGCCTGTTGCCCTTCTTTGTGTGGTGCGGGGTCATCGCGGCGCCGGTCGCAGTGAAGATCAACCCGCGCAGCAGCGCCGGCTCGGTGCTCCGTGTGCGCCCGGCGCGCTGGTTCCGGTTGCCGGCCAGCACGGCGTGGGCGGCGTCCCACAGCTCCACGTCGACGATGGGCTCATGCACGCCGGGATAGGTCTCGTCCTTGTGGGTGATCTCGCCGCGGTAGATGCGGTTGTGCAGCAGCTTGTAGAGCGCCCCGCGGTCGATGGGCCGGCCCCGCTTGGACCGGATGCCGCGCGCGTTCAGCTCCCGGATCACGGCGGCGGTGGAATCGGAGCGCGCGAAGAGCTCGAACATGGTGCGGACCTGCGCAGCCTCGGCCTCGTTCACGATCAGCTTGCGGTCGACCACGTCGTAGCCAAGCGGCACGTAGCCACCCATCCACATGCCCTTCTTCTTCGAGGCGGCGACCTTGTCGCGAATCCGCTCGCCGATCACCTCGCGCTCGAACTGGGCAAAGCTGAGCAGGATGTTCAGCGTCAGACGGCCCATCGACGTGGTCGTGTTGAACGACTGCGTGACCGAGACGAACGTCACCCCGTGGCGGTCGAAGATCTCCACCAGCTTCGAGAAGTCCATCAGCGCGCGGCTGAGGCGGTCGATCTTGTAGACCACGACCACGTCGATCAGCCCGTCCTCGACATCGGCGATCAGCTGCTTCAGCGCGGGGCGGTCCAGCGTGCCGCCCGAGACACCGCCATCGTCATAGCGTTCGCGCAGGCAGGCCCACCCCTCGGCGCGCTGGCTGGCGACGTATGCCTCGCAGGCCTCCCTCTGCGCGTCGAGGCTGTTGAACTCCATGTCAAGCCCTTCCTCGCTCGACTTGCGGGTGTAGACGGCGCAGCGCAGGCGGCGCGCCGGGGCTGTCTGGGTCTCTCTGGTCATCGGGTGCCTCCGGTCTGGTCGAGTCCGAAGAAGCGCCAGCCATTCCAGTGCGCTCCGGTGATCGCCCGGACCGCGGCCGAGAGGGACTTGAAGCGCCGGCCTTGCCATTCGAAGCCGTCCGCCAGAACGGTGACCATGTGCTCCTCGCCACCCCACTCGCGGATGAGCTTCGTGCCGGGCGCTGGCTTGCGCGGATCCGCCACCATGCCGCCCAGCTTGCCGCTCAAGACCTCGTCGGCCAGTGCATCGAGCGTTCGGCGCGTATCGCGGCGCAGCCCGCCATGGGCCAGTTCCTGGATGCGGTAGCCGAGCCGAAGCTCGAGGTTGCCGCGGCTGGCGTTGGGCGCGCGCTCTCCGAAGATGGCCTGCCACTTCTCCTGCAGTTCAGGCACCGTCATCGCCTTCAGCGCCGTCAGTTCGGCCAGGACGTCGTTCCTCTCCGCTTGGGGCGCGGGCGCGGCCTTCGTGCCTGATTTCCTTGTATTCTTCCTCATGTGTCGTCTCCAACTCGGTTGCGAACCTGTCTCCGACGACGGCGTCTCAGGGCGAGGATGTCCAGCGAACTGTCTCCGTCGAGCGGAGAATTCTCGTTCGTTTCCGGTGGGTTGGTGCGCGCGATGGCGCCGGCGAGAATGGTGGCCAGTTCTGCCAGCCGCTCATCCGTGGTGAGCGTCTCGGCGGGCGGCGCGAAGGCGATGTCGTTTGGCATTGGGAGCGAACCTCCTGAGGCGGTTTGCTCCGTGTTCGCCGCGCGCGATAACAGATATCAAGCTTAAACAGGGAGTTGTCGCAAGAACGCGAAACAAAAGGAAGCGGATCGGACGCGATGCGTAGACGATACTAGCATCAAGATCACCACTCGAATCGTTGGTCTCGCTCGCGCTCTTCCTCCTGTTCGGCTTGGCGGATACGAGCAATTCTCGCGCGAATCCCTGGAGCCAAACGGACGATGCTGTGACGAACCTCTGGTGCGGGATGGTCGATTAGCGTTTCGATACTCTTCAAGCGGCTTTCCATGATATCCGCTCTGCTACCGGACCAGCTCATCGGTGCGAGGTATTCGAGATAGGCCTCCACGACTTCCTCAGGGCGCGGTGCGGCGTTGAGAAAACCCAAAGCTTGGGCCGAGATCTCCCTTTCTTCATCGTTATCTTGAGAGCCTCGTGCGAATGGCGAGATGTTTGGCGCAACCTTGGCCCAGCGAGTGGGATCTTCTTGGCACCATTTGATCAGTGGATCCACTGGTACATGGATCAGACAGTCACGATCTAAACCGCTACGAAGGCGGATTGAAGGTCCGTCCTCTCCATCCGGGAACAGTCTAGAAAGAAAGATCTGAGGCGACTTGCGAGCCAATACAGCAAGCGTACGTTCCACGTCATAAGTGCTGCCGTAGCGCCGCGCTGCCCGCGCTATAATCGCATCCATGCACCGGGCTGCTAGCACAGAACTTTCACCCCGCATGCAATACGAAAGCGTCTCAGCTATGTCATGATCAATATTCGAGTTGATCGTTTCATTCGTTAGGATGGTGATCACCGCATCCACCCCCGTGGCCTTGAGTTCGTCCGGCCAGGCGTCGCGCGAACCCTTTTCAACAAACCCGAGCATTTGCAAAGCATCGACCACAAGAAGTGCCCCACCCTCCCTTCCCAGCAGTGACCGAAGAAGCTGAACGCGCTGCTCGTCATTCAGTTCGCGCTCTTCACGCCAAGCTATATCGTGTAGTAGCCACGCGGCGGTTTCGGCTTCGCCAGCGATCTCAACAACGTTGTCAAATTCACCCCCAGGAAGAACGCCTTTAGGGAGAAAGACTGAATAGATGCGTCGGAGGGCAGGCGTTTCGCGACACTCTGCCCTTATAGCTTCTGCAATTGCCGGGCTGCTCTCATCCAGCTGATGAAGTAGTCCTGAGAGAAAGCCAACCTGTTGTGGTTTGTTGGGATCGCTCAAATACAAATCGCGTAGGATTTCCCACGTCCGTCTCGGTTCGCGATTTCCCTGAACCAAGCCGATGCCGAGAGAGTATAGAGGCCGGCCTTTATGCTCGAACAGGTCTCTCCCGATCGCTTGGAGCACGTCTGGGGAAGCTGCTAATTCTTGTCCAAGGAGCTCCAAACGTTCGGCGCGTCTGACCTCAGCAGCCCTGTGATCGTCATCTTCGGAATCGAGGTCCCAACCACGTACGGTTTCGGCGCGCACTCGGGCGGAAAGGTCCGTGGGGGCCATATCGTCGATGAGCTTTTGCAGCAGCGCCGAGTCTTCCGTAGAAAGCTCCGAGCCACGCTTATTTATCAGGTATCGCATTCGTCGGAGCGCATGCCACCCCTCCACCCAAGGTGTCTCTTCGTGCAACTGACGCGCAATGGCATCGATTTTCGAGCGAAGAGTTGGTACGCACCGCCAGATTCCGTCAATCTCGTCGGAGAGTGCTTTTCTAACACTGTCTCTTACTTCTACCGGTCCAGCCAGAGCAGTTTCTGCTGCCAAGTCCAACCACCTGGAGAACCAGTCTTCAACCTGGGTCCCACGCGGTTCCCATCCAAAAGAGTCCGGGCGAGCGTCATCGAATGACAGGATCGAAGAAGACCAGTGGCCTGTTCGCAAGGCCGACTTGAGCATGTTAACCCCCCGCGAATTCTGGTTCGCATCGTTCGCGAGAAGATACTGGCTTGCCACCTGTACGCGGACTTTCGTCTTTGCCAGAGTCCCGGAGAGATACAGGCCAAAAAGACTGCTCAGCACATCATCTGCATTGGAGGCTCGTTGTTCGTCAAAAGCAATGGCCAGCGAAACGAGGCTTTCGCAAGCCTGAGGGAACATGACCTCAGAATGTGCAATCCGCGCGATCATGCGGGTCAAGCTGTCTAAGTGAAGGAATTCTTCTGGCGCCGCCGTAATAGCGGTGACCATAGCATTGACAACGTAGAGCGCATCTTCAGGAACCAAATGGCACACTGCCTCGAGCACCTGGAGATCCGGCGTGGGACCATGCAACGGTCCGCCAGTCTCCATCCATCGGGTCACAATGCGTCGAGCCTCTTCGCATTCGTGAAGGTAAGAGAGCCGTCGAGCGAGTGACCGGCGGAGGCGCGGTTTGTCGGCAAAGCCGTCGGCGATGTTCCGGAACGGGATTGATCTCAGCGCCTGTCGGGCGAGACGGTTGGCAAGCGCGTGGGGCAATACTGCCCGCCATCTGCTTCTTGCTTGTGCAAGTCCCCTGTCGAGCAGGGTGCTAGCATGCCGATGCATTGCTCTCCGCGACAACTCTGCAAGCGAACCCAAGAAGAGAAGTTCATCCGGCTGCTCATCTCCGTCCACTTCAAAGGAGTAGACCAACGATAGAACCTCAGCGGCTCGAGCCAGCTCCTCATTTCGCTCCTCGCGTTGCCAGAACAAGCGGTCAAAAAGGGCGGCGTCATCGAATGCGGTGAGGCTACCAGTGTGGGGGATCGCCTGAGCCAGTGCGAAGCCGAGCCTCGGGTTACCTTGAGCAAGTTCGGCAAGTCGTCGAGCATCTCCCGTGGACAGATCGTTGCGCCGACGGCGAAGTAGAGCTTCGACAATGTCGGAGCCTTCGGCTTCGACGCGAACAACGTCTGTCTCTTCCGGACGATCACTGCGGACGTCATACTCGACCGTGATCAGTCGGACGGCTGCAGGGCGCTCTGCCAATTTCCGCGCTAGGCCGTGTCTGCATTCATCTGAGCCAGTCGAGGGCGGAGACGAGGAAGACGAAGCCCAT
>NZ_QDFI01000075.1 GCF_003254465.1 Meridianimarinicoccus zhengii | reverse complement strand
GCGGGCCGCCACCTCCCGGCCGCCCAAGTCGCGCCGCGGCCCGCATCGAAAAACCTTCAGGACAGCGGTCATATCATCATCCTCGAAAAGGACCGCCCGCTCGATGGTTTTCTGCGCGCGCTTCGGGCACTGGCCCCGAAGTGCAATCCGCGGACACGGGTTTTTGTCATCGGGCGCAACGCCGAGGAACCCGACGCTGTCGCCGCGTACCGGGCGATGCTGGATGTGGGCGTGGCCGACTTCATCCTGCTGCCGACGCGGCCCGACCGGCTGCACACGTCGCTGATGGATGCGTTCTTGTCCGAGTCGCGCCCGAAACTGGGCGCCTGCACCGCCTTCATCGGCGCGGGCAGCGGCAGCGGGTCGTCGACGGTGGCGCAGAACACGGCCTATGCCATGGCCCATGCGCTGGGGCGCGACACGCTGCTTGCGGATCTCGACCCGCAATACGGTACGCTGGCGATCAACTTCAACCTGGACAACCCGCGCGACCTTCTGGGGCTGGAACAGGCGCCGGGCAGC
Organism: Meridianimarinicoccus zhengii; assembly: GCF_003254465.1. Lineage (GTDB taxonomy): Bacteria > Pseudomonadota > Alphaproteobacteria > Rhodobacterales > Rhodobacteraceae > Meridianimarinicoccus > Meridianimarinicoccus zhengii. Next base: position 18,662 of record NZ_QDFI01000075.1, on the reverse strand, counting down.
ATCGATCACCGGGTGCTGTGGCAGACGGCGGAATCCGTGGGCAACCATCTCAAGGTGCTGCCGACCCTGCCGGATCTCGAACATCCGCCGGACTTGTCGCGGGTGGTGACGAACGCGGTTCTGGAAATCCCCTTCCAACACGACGTGCATGTCGTGATCGACATGCCCGATGCGTGGACCGACACCAAGCGGGACCTCGTGCGGCAGGTGGACCAGCTTGTGATCGTGGCAGAGCCGACGCTGGCCGGGGTGCAGCACGTGGAAAATACCAAGCGCGTGCTGGAACGGATGGAATACGACCCGCAACGGGTACTTCTGATCCTCAACAAGGCGGGCCAGCGCGGGCGGATCGAAGTCCCGAAACCCGAGATGGAGGCCGCCAGCGGTTATCGCGTTTCGGCCGTCCTGCCGTATGACACGCGCCTGATGGGGCAGGCCGCCGCGACGGGAAACGTGGCGCTCGCGCTCTCGGAGCGCCGGCCGCTGGCGCGCGCGATCATCGCGCTGGCCACGGTGCTGACCGGGCGGTCCGGTGCCCCCGGTCCGGAGCCGCTGGAACGGCTGGGCCGCGCGATGCGGAAGTGGTGGTAATGGTGCGGCGGGGCATCTCGGGCACGGCGGGCACGGCTGCGGTGGAATTCGCGCTGGTGCTGCCCATGCTCCTGTTTCTCGTGCTGGGGGCGGTTGAGATGGGGTTCCGCATCCTGTCCCATGCCAGCATGAACACCACCATGGCCCGCGTACCCGATCTTGCGCGCCGCGCCGACAGCACGGGGGCTCTTGACGGGCGTCTGGCGGAACTCGCTGCGCTGCGGCTGGGGCTCGGGCTGGTGGACGTGGCCTTCGACCCGGTGACGGAAAGCTGCCTGTGCCCTGCGGACCTGATCGATCTGGCCGAGGACACGCGGACCTGCCCGCTGAGTTGCGATGGCGGGGTCGAGGCGCTGCGGCTCTATACCGTGACCGGGCAGGTCACCGTGCCCAGCCTCGTGCCCGGCGGCGACACGCCTGGCGTGCACCGGCTGGACACCCGGCTGACGGTGACGGCCCCATGACCGGCCCGATGCCGCCAAGGCGCGGGATGCTGGCATCCACGCGGGGGTCGATGGCGGTCGAATTCGCATTCGTGCTCGTGCCGTTCCTGCTGATCGTGTTCGGACTACTGCAGGTCGGCGTGACCTTCGGGGCCATGGCCGCGCTGAACGAAGCCGCCACGGAAACCGCGCGCGCGCTTGAACTGGAATATCCCGACGACCCGCCGACGGCGGAAGACGTGCTCCTGGAGGCCCGAACGCGGTTCAAGGGGCCGGACCCGAACCGGGTCGCGGCGGAGCTGGACAATGGCAGCGCGGGGCAGATCCTGCGACTGACCTATGACGTGCCGCTGCTCATCCCGATCCTCGACTGGAACGTTTCGCGCTTGCGCGCCGCGGCGCTGGTGGGCGGATGAGCGGGCTTGCCGATCTCGCGCTCTGGCCCGTGGCGGCCATCGCTCTGTGGGCGGCGGCGGTCGATGCGCTTTACATGCGGATCCCCAATGGCGTCCACATGGCGCTGCTGGCGGTCTTCGCCATCCTCGTTCTTCCGGGTCTGCCATGGCAGGAAACCGCCTTGCGCCTCGTGGCGGCGGCGGTCCTGTTCGCGCTGGGGTTCGGGCTCTACGCGGCGAACGCGATGGGGGCGGGGGATGTGAAGTACCTTGCGGCAGCGGCCCCGCTGGTGCCGCCCGACCCTATGGTGATCCTTGTCTGGTTGCTCATGGTGACTGTGGCGGGGTTGCCCGTGCTGGCACTGCACAGGCTGGCACGGCTCGTACCCGGCGCAGGGCGGTTCCCGAGCTTTGCCGAACCGGGCTATTTCCCCTACGGTCCGGCGATTTCCATCGGGCTTATGTGCATCCTGTGGCTGACGGGGGGCCCGGGATGACCATGCCAGATGGGAAGGGTGCGCGGTTCGGTGCGGACACGGGCGGTGCCATCGCGGTGATGACCGCGCTGCTGCTGCCGGTGCTGCTCGGCATCGCGGCCTATGCCGTCGATGCGTCGCTGCTGTTCTACCGGCAGGAGCGGCTGCAGATCGCCGCTGATATCGGTGCGCGGGCAGGGGCGGAGATGCTGGTGCGCGGCGAAAGCGGCACCCGCGCCACAGCCTTTGCCGAGACGATAGTGGCCGCGAACATGGATGCCGGTGCCACGCCCGCCGTCGCGGTCACGCTGCCGGAACCCGGGCGACTGTCGGTCGAGGCGAGCCTGCCGGTGCCGCGCATCTTCTCGCAGATCTTCGGAAGCGGGGACGTGATCGTGCGCGCCGGGTCCGTGGCGGTGTACGAGATGGCGGCAGAGCCGGACGCCTGCATCTATCTGCGCGAGGGCACGAAAAAGGCCTTGTCGCTCGACAGGGACAGCAGCCTTGCCATGACGGGCTGCGGGATCGCCGTTGCATCGTCTCACCCAAATGCGGTGGACTTCAAGAGAGGCGCCACGCTACTAGCCGGGTGCCTGAATGTCGCCGGGGGCATCTCGAACCCGGACGCGGTAACATTGGATGCGTGCGCCGCGCCGAGGCTTGACGAACCGGTCGGCATTCCGGACGCGTTCGCGGACCTGCCCGCGCCACCGCACAAGGAAGGCGCCTGCACCGAATACGGCAAGGATGGCCCGCCGGAGGAGATTTTTCCCGGTGGCCGACATTCATCGGGCAAGGCCGCGATATGGCTGTGTGATGGGCTGGAGATCACGCGCGACACCATTGGCCGACCTGGTCTGTATTTCATCTGGGACGAACTGAAGATCGACGACGATGCTACTCTGGACCTTGGCCCCAGCGCGGTGATCGTTTTGATGGAGGATGCCACGATCGAGATCGACGAAGGATCACGGCTGCGCGTCGCGGCACCCTTGGCGGGCCCCTTCGAGGGCATCGCGATCATGGGCGGCGAGGGGTGGCGCGTGAAGAAGGCGCTCGACCTCGATATCGGGCGGTTGGAAGCGACGGGCATGCTGATATTTCCGGACGCGGATGTCGCGATCATCGGAAGCGACCTGGATGCCGGATGCCTGCGCATCTATGCCAGAACACTGACTTTGGAGAACGGCGCCGCACTTGAGGGCGGCTGCGCGGGCGGCGGCGGGACGGAGGGTGGCACAGTCTCGCTTGCGCCGGCCCCCTGACCGCGCAGGGTCAGAAGATGGCCCCGACCCGGAACACGACCGGCGCAAGGATCACGGTCAGCAGGGCGGGCAGGAAGAACAGGATCATCGGCACCGTCAGCTTGGCGGGCAGGGACGCGGCCTTCTTCTCGATCTCCATCCGGCGCTTGCGGCGCTGTTCGCGTGCGGTCCCGGTGAGCAGGCCGGACAGCGGCAGACCCTTCTGATCCGCCTGGATCAGGGCGGTCACCAGATCGTCCACCTCGGCCATGTCACAGCGACGGTTGAGATTTTGCAACGCGCGCGCACGTTCGCCGAAATAGGTCAGTTCCGCCGTCAGGATGGTCAGTTCGCGGGCAAGGTCGGGGGATTTCTCGGCCATCAGGTCGCGGATACGCAGAAGCGCCGTTTCCAGTGTCAGCCCCGCACCGACCGTAAGCGCCAGCAGGTCGAGAAGGTCCGGCCATGCCCGGCGCATGGCGATCATGCGCTTATCGGTGCGGTTGCGCCGGTAGATCGGCGGTCCGACCAGACCCAGCGCCCCACCGATCACCGCACCGATCGTTACCGCGGCACGCGGCGAGAAGCCGTCGCCCGAATAGGCCAGCAGGATCAACGCGCAAAGTCCGGCGGCCAGCGGCACCGACGCGATGCGCCACACGATCCACCAGGCCGGCGCAGCGGCCCCGTAGAACCCCGCGCGCCACATCTTCAGCGCCAGCGTGTCTTCGGTGCGCGCGCTACGCGATCCGGCCTGCAACCGCCGGTCCAGCAAGTGCTGCGCCAGCCGCACGGGGATCGGAGGGCGGTTGCGGTCGTCCTCCCGCTTGTCCACGTCGCCGCCGATGCGCGCGCGGACCCGTTCGCGCAACCGCTGCGCGCGGGTCCGGCCGGTGGCGACAAAGGCCAGCCCAAGCGCGAACGCGGCCCAGAACATCAGCCCCGCCAGCCGGAGCGCCGGATCCTGCAACAGCAGAACGCCCAGCAGGTCAGTCATCGAACTTCGCCATCTCGCGCATCACGACCGTGCCGGCCAGAACCATGACCGCCGCACCCGCCAGCGCGAGCTGACCCTTCGTCGTGACGAAAAGCACCGACACGAACTCGGGCTGGACGATCCAGAGCATCCCCAGCACGAGCGGAGGCAGCGACCCGATGATGACCGCCGATGCCCGCGCTTCCTGCCCCGACACCTCGATCTTTTCTGCCAGCGCGGCACGCGCCTGCGTGGTTTCGGCCAGGTTTTCCAGCGCGGTGACGATGCTGCCGCCGGTTTCGGTCTGCACCGCCACGATCAGGGCGAAGAACTCCGCCGCGTCGAAGGGCAGGCGCGCGGCCATCCGATGGCAGGCGTCGGGCAGCGGCAGGCCGATCGCCTCGTCGGTCAGCACGCGGGCGAATTCGGCGCGCAAGGGGTCCGGCCCTTCGGCGGCGACAAGCTGCATGGCGTCCTGAAGGGTGAGGCCGCTTTGCAGCGTCCGCACGATCGTGCTGATCACTGCGGGAAACTGTTCTTCGGCCATGGCCATCCGCCGCGCGATCCGCTGGCGCCCGGCCAGCAGGGTCAGCCCGGGCACCAGCACGCAGGCCGCGACAAGGGACAGAAGCGGGCCAAGCCCCGCAAGCACACCGAGCATGAAGGCGACGACAACGCCCACCGCAAGCCGCCCGGCAAGGCGCCGCGGCGCGATCTCGAACCCGTTGCGCAGAAGCCAGCGGCGCAGCTTGCCGCTGTCCCCCACAACCCCGATCTGTTCGAGCTGGGCGATGTTCGCGACCGGCGACACGCCATGGGCCTGCCTTGCCGCACCATTTGCCCGCCGCGCCCGCAGGCGCTGGCGCAGGGCCCGACGGTGCTGCCCGAGGGAGGCGACAAGAAGCGCGACGAGCGCGACGGACGCGGCCGCCGCCAGAAGCGCCGCCAGGAACATGGTGCCCTCGGACGCCGTCATCCCCTGTCCACCCGGCGCACCGGGTTCACAACTGGTCGAGCGCGGCGTCGATCCGCGCCTCGAGCCCGAAATACGCGGCCTTCTGGCGCGCCACGCCGGTCAGACCGTTCACGCGGATGTATTGCCCCCGAACCCGCGCATCGGGATCGCCGCGATTGTCGACGTCGAAGCGGAACAAACGTTGCAACGTGACGCGCCCGTCCTCCATGCCGACGACCAGCGCGACATCCACGATCTTGCGGCTGCCGTCGCGCATGCGGGATGCCTGCACGATGACATCCACAGCAGACGAGATCATCTCGCGGATGGTCGCGGTCTTGAGCGACGGGTACCCCATGGTGACCATGGATTCGAGCCGCGACAGCGCCTCTCGCGGGGAATTCGCATGCAGCGTGCCCATCGACCCGTCATGGCCCGTGTTCATCGCCTGCAACAGGTCGAAGGCTTCGGGACCGCGCACCTCGCCCACGATGATACGGTCCGGCCGCATCCGCAGGCAGTTCTTCACAAGGTCGCGCATGCTCACCGTGCCCTCGCCCTCCAGGTTGGGGGGGCGGGTTTCAAGGCTGATGACATGGGGCTGCTGGAGTTGCAGCTCCGCCGTATCCTCGCAGGTGATGATGCGTTCGCCCACGTCGATGAAGGCGGTCAGGGCATTCAGCAAGGTGGTCTTGCCCGACCCCGTGCCGCCGGAAATCAGGATGTTGCACCCGGCTCTCGCCAGCGATGACAGAACGGTGGCCGCCGGGGCAGGCAGGCTTTCCCAGCGCACCAGGTCGTCGAGCGTGACCTTGTCGCGCCGGAAGCGGCGGATCGTCAGCGTCACCCCGCGCAGGCTGAGCGGCGGCGCGATCACGTTGACCCGCGATCCGTCGGCCAGACGCGCATCGCAGATCGGGCTGGATTCGTCGATCCTGCGCCCGACCCGCGACACGATCCGCTGGCACACGTTCATCAGGTGCCGCTCGTCACGGAACCGGATATCCGTCTTCTCGATCCGGCCGCCTGTTTCGATGAAGACGTTGTCGGGGCCGTTCACCATGATGTCCGCGATATCGTCCCGCGCGAGCAGCCGTTCCAGCGGGCCATAGCCCAGCATCTCGTCGCAGATCTCGTCGAGCATGAACGCCTCGGCGGCGGCGGACAGCACGATACGATCCTGGCGCAGGATCTTGCGGATCTCGGCCTGGATGAATTGCCGGCCCTCGGTCACCGGCAGGTTGAGAAGGGCCCCCGCATCGACGGTGGAGATGAGGCGGTCGAAGACCGCCATGCTCTTTTCCCGGTAAGCGGGGTTCGCGGGGTCGAAACCGGGCGCGCGCGGCGCTTCCGGCCGCGGCTGTGCCGGTGTGCCGGCCGTGGAATCCTTGCGCCCGAAAGTCATGGCACGACCCCAAGACGCAGACGCAGCGTATGGAGCGGCGCCGCAGTTACCTTCCACGGGTGGATGCCGAACCTCACGAGAACGACCTGCCTCAGTTTGTACCGTCGCCTTCGCCGCCTTCGGCAGGCGCGCCGTCAAGCGCTTCGGACACGTCGCCGAACAGGCCGGAAAGATCCGTACCCAGTGCAAAGACGGCCGCCGCGATCGCGACGGCGATGCCGGCAGCGATGAGACCGTATTCGATGGCGGTTGCGCCGCGGGCATCCTTGCGGAACATGCTCAGGATGTTCAGAAGCGTGGTGATCATGATGGGTCTCCATGTAGAAACGGGTCGAGCGCGGAATGCGTTGACCGATTTTGCCCGTCTGCCGTGGCAATGCTACCCTAGCACGAATGCATATAGCTTGATTCGCATCGAAATGCGCGCGCAATCTTGAAAAATACCTGCAAGATCAAAACCCTATACGAAGGTCGATCCCGGACTATACGAAAGAAGTAGCAAAGACCGTCCAAACCGCGCGGCAAAGCGGACACAGTACGCTGGCCGGGTTCTGCAAATGCATAAAATAATGCGTGACGCGCAGGCAGGTGGCGAATTACTGTCATGTACAACGAAAGGAAGCCCGGTTCACGGGCGTATGGGCAGGAAAATGCGTGAAACCCGCGACAGGCAACCGGGTGGCGCGCGCCATTCGGTGCGCGGCGGCATCGTGGCCGCCGTTCTGGGGGTCGCGGTGTTCACTGCCGGCTGCCAGTTGACGGCGCCGCGCACGGACCCGGCGCAGCAACAGGCGGACCTTACACGCGGCGTGGCGCTTTTGCGCGCGGGCCAGTATCCCGATGCCTATCGCCAGTTCTCGGCCATGCAGCCCTTCACGACACGTAATGCCGATGCCCTGAGCGGGCTGGCGATCGCGTCGGACCTGACCGGCAACAGGCGGCAAGCGGGCAAGGCCTATGACGCCCTGGCGAAGGTGGTGCGCGATCAGGCCGCGTTCTACAACAACCGCGGCTATTCCCGGATGCTGAACGGCGATCTTCAGGACGCCTACGAAGACCTCACCCGCGCGGCGCAACTGGCACCGGACAACGCGAAAATCGCGGGCAACCTGCGGATGCTGCGGGCCGTGCTGCCCCGGCGGGAGCGGTTCTAGGATGCTGTCCCGCACCGCTTGCCGGGCCGGACTGCACATCGCCCGGTCACTGGCCGCGTGCCTGCTGGCGCTGATGGTCGGCTGGGCCGGAACCGTGCACGGGCAAACCCCGGAGGATCCGGCACCGCAGGACATCCTGCTCGCGCCCGGAGAGTCGCAGGTCGTCAACACGGATTTCCCCATCGGCAACATCATCGTGGGCGCGGACACCGTGGCGACCGCGGTGCCCCTGTCGCGGACCAGTTTCGTTCTCCAGACCCGCGCGCCGGGGCGGACGGCCATCGTGGCGCTGGACGAACAGCAGGCAAGGCGCCAGCAGTTCAACGTGACCGTGCGCGACGATTTCTCCGGCCTGTCGGATATCCTCAACGGGCTCGACAGCGGCAACCAGATCGCCGTCACAAATGTCAACGGCCGCGTGCTGCTGCGCGGGCAGGTGCGGGATGAAAATCAGCGGCAAAAGGCGCTGGACGTGGCGGCCAGCTACAGCACGGCCACGGTGATCGATTCATTGCGCGTGGTCGATTCCCGGCAGGTGATGCTGCGCGTAAACATACTGGAACTGTCTCGTTCCAGCGGGACCGATCTCGGCGTGTCGCTGTTCGGATCCAGCGATGCCTTCCAGACGATCAACGGAACGCCGTTCGAATCCCGGTCGGGCACACGACGGATCACCTCGGCGCTGCTCGGCGATTTCGATGTCGATTACGTGCTCCAAGCGCTGGAGGTGAAGGGCCTTGCCCGGCGGCTGGCCAACCCAACGCTCGTGACCGTGAACGGGCAGGAGGCGAGCTTCGTCGTGGGCGGCGAGGTGCCCATCGTGGCACCTGTCCAGGACGAGACGGGATCGACCACGGGACGGACCCAGACCGATTACCGCGAATACGGGGTCCGGCTGAACTTCACGCCGACGATCATGGATCGCGGCGTCGTGCGACTGGTGATCACGCCCGAGGTCAGCCAGATTGACGAGAGCGTGCGCGTCGACGACAACCCGTCCTTCATCACCCGGCGCGTGACGACCACGGTGGAACTGGACAGCGGGAACAGCTTCGTCATCGCGGGGCTTCTGCAAAGCAACAGCGAACGCGCGATCAGTCAGTTTCCGTGGCTCGGCAATATTCCGATCATCGGGGCGCTGTTCCGGTCCTCGAGCTTCCAGAACAACGAGACAGAGCTGGTCGTGATCGTGACGCCGGTCCTGGTGAACACGCGCTCACCGCAGGTGCAGCCCTATGACCCGCGCAACCAGAGTTCGGAGCCGACGCAATCGGAGTTCTTCCTGCTCGGGCTGGTCGAATCGACGCGGGGACTTTCTGAGCGATTCCGCGCGGGGATCGGCGCCAACGGGCCATTCGGGCACATCCTGCCCGGCGAGTGACCCAACCGCATCCATGGCGGGGCGCCCCCCGGCGCGCGGTGCCGTCGCTGCTTATCCTACACCGGGCCACGCAGCTTGCCCGCCGGTACCGCTGGCGTCAGAACGCGTCCCACACGCGGCGCCCAACATCGTCGAGACGGTCCGGGGACGCGATGAGCGATATCGTCAGCGTGGCCACCCATGTCGGTCCGCCCATGCGCACCAGTGTGCCATCGGCAAGATCGTCCTTGATTGCCAGTTCCGGCAGCCATGCGACCCCGCCGCCCGTCAGCGTGCGCCGCTTCAGCGCCTCGGCAAGCGCATCCATGTAGCGGATGTCGAGCGCGGTTTCCCGCTTGCCGATCGTGGTGTCCACCACGTTGCCGAGGAACGTGTCCGGGTCATAGCTGAGATAGGGCACCTTGATCTTGCTGCGCCCGCCCAGCGTCCAGCCGTGACGCGCCGCCGCGTCCTGCCGGGCCACCGGGATCAGATCCTCGGTGCACAGGTCCTTGCGCACGAAGCGCGCCTCGTCCAGCACCGGCTCCACGTGCTGGTGGCGGTAGTAGAGCAGGAAATCGCAACCGCCATCCAGCAGGAGCTGGCAGCAGGCCGCCATCGTGTCGGAAATCACGCGCGCGCGCATGTCGGGGATCGTGCGTTCGAACGCGGCCAGCCGGGGTTGCAGGAAGTTCACCGAAATCGCGTGCAGCGCCGCGAAGCGTTGCAGGGGCAGCTTGCCGCGCTCCGCCGCCCGGATCGCCTGCCGGCTGTCTTCAAGCGTGGCGAGCGTCGCCTGTGCCGTCGCCAGAAACTGCCGCCCCGCGGGCGTCAGCCGCACGGGATAGGTCGTGCGATCCACCAGCGGCGCGCCGACCCATGTTTCCAACGACTTGATCCGGCGGCTGAAGGCCGACTGGGTGACGTTGCGATCCTCCGCCGCGCGCGAGAAATTCAGCGTCCGGCCAAGGCACACGAAATCCATCAGCCAGTTGATGTCCATTGCATCCCTCGCAGCAGTGCAAACGACGGTAAGCCTGATTATGCAAAATCGGAATAGTTTTTTGACCTATTGGCATTGGCACATGCGGACAGGATTCGCCTAGCATTTTTCCAGTGCAGGGCGACCGGTTCTGCGCGGCCTTGCAAGAAACGGGTCGGGGCGGCCATCGGCGCGCACCGCAGCACCGACAGCAACAGGGAGCTTCCGATGAAACGAACGCTGGTAACCGCGCTTGGCACCACTGCGCTTGTGGCGGGGCTGTGCGCCCCGGCCATGGCGCAGACGACCATCCGCCTGTCCACCTATGTCAACGAAGCTGATATCCGCTATGACGGGTTCGTGCATTTCGCCGAACTGGTCGCCGAAAAGACCGGCGGCAGCGTCGAGGTGCAGATCTTCCCGTCCTCGACCCTGCATGGCTGGTCCGAAGGCATTGACGCGCTGCAGGGCGGCGTGTCCGACATCAGCTGGATTCCCGCCGACGATCGTCTGCCGTGTTACCGGGTGACATCGCTTTACCCCGCCGCCATCGACCTTGAAGGCCAGGTGGAGATGGACGCGGCCTATGCCGATCTCGTGCGCGACGAGGCCGCGGAAATCGGGCTCGTGCCGCTGTTCAACTCCAACTACTCCTATGATCAGGAATGGTGGTTCGAAGGGCCGGTCGAAGACCTTGGCAACCTGAACGGGATGCAGGTGCGCTCCATCGGCCCGCTGGTCAGCATGATGATCGAGACATGGGGCGGCGCGCCCGTGTTCGTGGCACCGAAGGAAGTGTTCCAGTCCGCCGAACGGGGCGTGGTGGACGGCATCAATATGGGCGTGGCGACTTATTCCAGTTGGCAGTTGTGGGACGTGATGCCCTACATGGTCAACGCCAACCTGTTCTACGGCAATATCCAGTACATGATCAACCAGATGAAGTACGACCAGCTGACGCCGGAAGAACAGGCGGCGCTGACCGAAGCGGCCATGGAAACCGAAGCCTGGCTCAAGCCGCGCTACGAAGACTGGGTGGATCAGCGCGTCGGCAACGCGGTGATGAAGGGCGGCGGCGCGGCCGTGTCGATCAGCCAGGACAAGCGGATGGAACTGATCGCGAGCGTGCAGGACACCTGGAACGCCGAAGTCGAAGCCGCCTGTGGACCCGACCTGTCGGCAAGTATCCTCCAGCTTTTTGCCGACAACGCGCCCTGATCGCGCCTTGGCGCAAACCTGCGGGGCCGCGCGGGCCCCGCAGCCCCATTCCCGGACAGGACAGGTGCCATGACCGTTGACACCGATACCCCGGTCACGCTCGACCGGATGATCCGCCACGCCGAACGGCTGGTCGTGTGGGCCGCCGCGGCGGGCGGGATCGTCATTCTCGTGCAGATGGTCTGGATCAGCTATGGCGTCTTCACCCGCTACGCGCTGAACGCCCCCGACCGCATGGTGACCGAGGCGACGGCGCTGCTGCTTTTCCCGGTGGCCTTCGCGGGTCTCGGCTACGCCCTGCGCGAAGACGCCTATCCCAAGGTGACCATGCTGACCGAACGGCTGCCCGCCGCGGGGCGCAAAGTGGTGGCCATTCTCAATCTCGGGCTGATGCTGGCGGTGGGGCTGTTCTTCTCGACGGCGGCGGCCAATGCCACGATCCGGGCGTTCAATTCGGGCGCGTCGTCGGAAATCCTGCTCTGGCCCCGCTGGGCGTTCTGGCTGCCGGGCACGGCGGCGCTGCTCATGTTTTCGGCCTATGCCGCCCTGCGCCTCGTGCGGCTGTTCCTGACACCGCAGCGGGAGTTCTGAGCCATGGAATGGTACGAAGTCGGGCTTGGCCTGCTGGGACTGCTGATGCTGCTGATCGCCATCGGCCTGCCCATCCCTTTCGCGCTCGCCGCGGCATCCCTGCCGTTCCTGTGGCAGATCCAGACGTTCCAGACATCGCTGGTGTCGTCGCAGCTGAAGCTGTGGGGCGTGTGGATCGACTATATCCTGCTCGCCGTGCCGCTGTTCGTTTTCCTGGGCGAGCTGATCGGGAAATCGAATATCGGTCCGAAGCTGTACCAATTCCTGCACCAGGGGGTGCGGGTGCGTGGGTCGGCGGCTTACGGCTCCATCGGCGCCTGCGCGGGCTTCGGCGCGGTGTGCGGGTCGTCCATGGTCGGCTCGCTCACCATCGGGGGCGTGGCGCTGCCGGAAATGCTCCGGCTCGGCTATGGCAAGGAGCTGTCCTCGGGCGTGCTCGCCGCCGGGGGCACGCTGTCGGTGCTGTTGCCGCCCAGCCTGATCCTGCTGTTCTACGGCATCGTCACGGACCAGAGCATCGGGGATCTCTTCATCGCGGGTGTGATCCCGGGCCTGATCCTCGTCACGATGTTCTGCGTCGTGGTGCTGATCTGGGGCGTGATCCATCCCGACGACATTCCCGATCGGGACCTTGCCACGCGCATGGGCGTGTTCCAGATCGCGGCGACGGTCGGACCCATCGCGCTCATCGGGCTGGTCATCACCGTTGCCATCTATGCCGGCATCGCCACCCCGACCGAGGCAGCGGCGGTCGCGGCCCTTCTGACCGTGATCCTCGCGTTTACCGTGGGCGGGCTGCGGTGGCAGGGGTTCAAGGACTCGCTGTTCTCGACCATGCGGACGATGGGGTACCTTGGGCTTCTGCTGTCGGCGGGCACGCTTTTCGGGTTCGTGCTGACCTATTACCGGGTGCCCTACGAATTCACGCAGCTCTTTCTCAGCTTCGACCTGTCGCCCTACACGGTGCTGGCGATCGTGCTGGTGTTCTACATCGCGCTGGGGATGTTTCTCGAACCCGTGTCGATGACGTTCATCACCCTGCCCACGATCTTTCCGCTGATGGCGGCGGCCGGGTTCGACCTGATCTGGTTCGGCGTCGTCTACACGATCACCATGGAAATCGCGGTGCTGACCCCGCCCGTCGGCCTGAACCTCTATGTCATCCAGGGGATCGGGCGCGGGCAGGTCACCATCGGGCAGGTGATCCGGGGCTGCCTGCCCTTCATCGCGGCGCTCGTGGTGCTGATCGGGGTGCTGATCGCGTTTCCCGAAACCGCGCTGTGGCTGCCCGAGCAGATGAAATGACGGCATCCGCACGGATTGCGGCGGAACCGGGCAGGCACGACCACGCGCGAAAACCGCTCCTCGTGCTGGTCCACGGCTATCTCGGCGGTGCCGCGCAATGGTCCGGAGAGATCGCGGCCCTGTCGGACCGGTTCGACCTGTTCGCCCCCGCCCTGCCCGGTTTCGGCGATGCGGCGGGCGCACCGCCCCTCACCTCCATCGCGGATTTCGCCGCGCATGTGCTGGACCAGATCGACGCGCGCGGGGCGGAGCGGTTCATCCTGCTCGGCCATTCGATGGGCGGCATGATCGCGCAGGACATGGCCCGCCGCGCACCGGAACGGGTGGAGCGGCTGGTTCTGTACGGCACCGGTCCGCTTGGCGCGATGCCCGACCGGTTCGAACCGCTGGCCGTGTCGCTGGAACGGCTGCGCCGCGAAGGCGTGGCCCGAACCGCGGGCCGGATCGCCGCCACATGGTTCGTCGACGGCGACAGCGCACCCGGTTTTGCACTGGTCCGCGACATCGCCGCGCGCGCCAGCACCGACGCGGCGATGGCCGCCCTGCTCGCCATGGCCGAATGGGACGGGCGCGCGAACCTGGGCCGGATCACTGCGCCCACGCTGATCCTGTGGGGCGAGAAGGACCGGTCCTACCGCTGGCCGCAGGTGGAAACGCTCTGGACCGGTCTGCCCAACGGATCGCTCGCCGTGGTGCCGGGGGCGTCGCACGCCGTGCATCTGGAGAAGCCCGCGATCTTTCGCGCGCTTCTCGACGATTTCATCGGCGCGGGGGCCCTGGCCCCCGGCTGACCTGCGCTCAGCCCCGCAGATCCTCGGGCAGGAGCGCGTCGGGCATGTTCTGGTAGCACACTGGCCGCAGGAAGCGCCGAATGGCCAGTGTACCGACCGAGGTCGCACCGAAATTCGTCGAGGCCGGGTAGGGCCCACCATGGACCATCGCGTCGCAGACCTCCACACCCGTGGGAAAGCCGTTGACGAGCAACCGCCCGGCCTTGCGTTCGAGCACGGGCATCAGCGGCCGCGCGGCCTCCGTGTCGGCGTCGTCGATGTGCAGCGTCGCGGTCAACTGCCCGTCGAGCGCGCGGGCGATCTCCTGCATCTCGTCCGCGTCCCGCGCGCGCACCACCAGCCCGAGCGGGCCGAAGACCTCTTCCCCCAGCGCATGGGCCGCAAGCCAGTCGGCACCGCCGACCGCGAACAGCGCGGGCGCCGCGGCCCTCGGACCGGCATCGCCCGCAAACACTTGCGCGACGCCCGCGACGCCCGCGACCCGGTCGCACCCCTTGCGATAGGCGTCGGCGATCTCGCCGGTCAGCATGGTTTGCGGCGCACTGTCGGCCAGCGCCGCGCGCGCGGCTTCGATGAAGGCATCGGCCTCGGGGCCGTCCTGCAGGACGGCGATGCCGGGGTTTGTGCAGAACTGGCCTGCGCCCATGGTCAGCGACCCGGCCCAGCCCTTGCCGATCTCCGCGCCGCGCGCGGCCATTGCCGCGGGCATCACGAACATCGGGTTCACGGATCCAAGTTCGCCGAAGAACGGGATCGGTTCTGGGCGCTGTGCGCAAAGATCGAACAACGCACGTCCCCCCGCCAGCGATCCAGTGAAGCCGACCGCGCGGATCAGCGGGTGCTGCACCAGCGCAGTGCCCGCCTCGCGGCTGCCACCATGGATCAGCGAGAACACACCGGCGGGCAAACCGCAGCGCGTGACCGCTGCCGCGATGGCCTCGCCCACGATCTCGGCAGTGCCGGGATGCGCCTCGTGCCCCTTCACGACCACCGGGCAGCCCGCGGCGAGCGCCGAGGCCGTATCACCACCAGCCGTCGAGAACGCCAGCGGGAAGTTCGACGCGCCGAACACGGCCACGGGGCCGATGGGCCGCTGCATCATGCGCAGATCCGGGCGTGGCGCAGGCGCGCGGTCGGGCAACGCCGGGTCGTGACGACGGTCGAGGTAATCGCCCTTCAGGATATGGTCCGCGAACAACCGCAGCTGCCCCACGGTGCGGCCGCGTTCGCCCTGCAAGCGCGCAGCAGGCAGGCCGGTTTCGCGCGTGCCGATCTCGGTGATGGCGTCGCCGCGCGCTTCGATCTCGTCCGCGATGGCGTTCAGGAAGGCCGCGCGGTCGGCCCGGCTGGTCGCGGCATAGGACGGAAAGGCATCCTCCGCCGCCTTGCATGCGCGATCCACAAGCGCCGCATTGCCCATGGCGACGTCATGGGCCGATCCCTCCACCGGAGAGGCATGGAAGGTCGCGTCCCCCCCGACGCGGTCGCCTGCGATGATGTGCTTGCCATGGGGCATGAAGGTCATGGGAATGGTCCTTTTTCTGTTCCGGTCGGGCGGCACGGCGGGATACCCTTGGCGCGCCCACGGCGATGCAGCGCCGCAACCATTCGGCGCGGCCTGCCCTCGGCCCGGGCATACCGTCATTTTTCCTGATGCGCCAGCATTTTTCATATAGGAAAATTATTGCAAAAAAGAACAAGTCCACCCATGGTGAAGCCAGAATCAACAGCGAGGGACGGATAATGAAAACACTCACCCTGATCGCCGCAGCGACGGCCCTGACCGGCCTTGCCGGCATCGCGCAGGCCGACAAGCTTGATGACATCATCGCGTCGGGCACACTCCGCTGCGCGGTCGTGCTCGATTTCCCGCCCATGGGCATGCGCGACGAGAACAACGAGCCCATCGGCTTCGACGTGGATTACTGCAAGGACCTGGCCGCCGCATTGGGCGTCGACGCCGAGATCGTCGAAACCCCCTTCCCCGAACGCATCCCGGCACTGATGTCGAACCGGGTGGATGTCGGCGTCGCCTCGACGTCGGACACGCTGGAGCGGGCCAAGACCGTGGGCTTCTCGGTCCCCTATTTCGCATTCGAGATGGCGGTGACCGCGAACAACAGCACCGGCATCGACTCCTTCGAAGCCATGAAGGGCTTCACCGTGGGCGCCGTCGCGGGCACCTACGAAGCCATCGCGCTGGAAGAATACGTGAACCAGTGGGGCGAAGGCAGCACCTTCCGGCCCTACCAGACGCAGGCGGATGTGTTCCTCGCGCTCAGCCAGGGCCAGCTTGACGCAACGGTGTCCACGTCGACGGTGGCGCAGGCCAACGTCCAGTCGGGAAATTTCGGCGACATTTCGGTCGTGGGCTTCGCGCCGTTCGACACCGACTATGTCGCGCTGTTCACCCGCCGCGACGAATACGGGTTCCTGAACTATCTCGACCTGTTCGTCAGCCAGCAGGTGCGCACGGGCCGCTACGCGGAACTGTATGAAAAGTGGGTCGGCGGCGAACTGCCCGACCTGACGATCCCGGGCGTCTACCGCTGACCCTGCCGGGATGACACACAGGCGGCGCGGGCGACTGCCGCGCCGCCATTCTGCTTTTCCGCGCAGGATGTTCCAGCATGTTCGACTACACGTTTCAGTGGGGTCAGGCCATGGCCCGGCTGCCGCAGATGCTCGAGGGAGCCATCGTGACCATGCAGGTCGCGGTGCTGTCCATGGTTCTCGGCATCGCGCTGGCCATCGTGCTGACGCTGCTGCGGCTTTCGGGATCCCGCCCGCTCATGGCGATCTCCACGACATGGGTCGAGGTTGCACGCAATACCCCTGCCCTGTTCCAGATCTACATGGCGCATTTCGGCGTGGCGAGCTTCGGGCTCTACCTCAACCCGTTCATGTCGTTGCTGGTGGGCATCACCTTCAACAACGCGGGCTATCTTGCCGAGAATTTCCGCGGCGCGCTTAAGGCGATCCCGGACACGCAGGCCCGTGCGGGCCGATCGCTGGGCATGACACAGCTACAGGCGTTCCGCTACATCATCGTGCCGCAGATGCTGCGCATTTCGTTCCTGCCGATGACGAACCAGATGGTCTGGGCGATCCTGATGACGTCGCTTGGCGTGACGGTGGGGATGAACACGGACCTTTACGGGGTGACGCAGGATCTCAACGCGCTGACGTTCCGCACGTTCGAGCTGTTCGCCATTGCGGCTGTCATCTTCTACGTCATCACCAAGACGATCACGCTGGGGGGCCGGCTGATCGCCGCGCGCCTTTTCCGGTACTGAGGGGCACGCTGGCATGTTCGAAACGGCACTGACCACGCGCGACCTGTGGTTCCTTGCGCAGGGCGCAGGCATCACGATCCTCGTCACCGCGATCTCGGTGGTGATCGGGACGATCCTCGGCATCCTGTTCGGCGTGATCCGGGTGCAGCTTGGCCCGATCCTGTCGGCGCCGCTGACCTTCGTGCTGGATATCTTCCGCTCCGTCCCGCTGCTGATCCAGCTCGTGCTGACGAACGCCTTCGTCGGCATCGTGCTGCAGTGGCAGATCTCGGGCTTCACCGTCGCCTGCGCGGTGTTGTCACTCTACACCTCGGCCTATTGCGCGGAAATCGTGCGCGGCGGGATCGACGCGGTGCCGCAGACCACCCGCCGCGCCGCACGGTCGCTCGGCATGACCTGGGCGCAGGACATGGTGTATATCGTCACCCCGCTGGCGACTCGCGTGGCGCTGCCATCCTGGATCGGGCTGGCGCTGGGGGTGATGAAGGACTCGGCCCTCGTCTACGTCGTGCAGGTGACGGAATTGCTGAAATCCACCCAGATCCTCATCACGCGCCTGCAGGAACCGCTGTTCCTGCTGCTGATCTGCGGCGCGTTCTATTTCATCATCAGCTTCCCGCTGGCACGGCTTGGCGGGTATCTCGAACGGCGGTGGTCCAATGATTGAGATCGAGAATGTCCGCAAATCCTTCGGCGCACTGGAGGTTCTCAAGGGCATCGACCTGACCGTCAGCAATGGCGAGGTGCTGACCGTGATCGGGGGGTCGGGATCCGGCAAGTCGACGCTGCTGACCTGCATCAACGGGCTGGAACCCATCGATGCCGGCAAGATCACCATAGACGGGACTGAGGTGCACGCGCGCTCCACGAACCTCAACAAGCTGCGCGCGCGGGTCGGCATCGTGTTCCAGCAGTTCAACGCGTTTCCACACCTGACGGTGCGAGAGAACGTAACGCTCGCGCCGCGCAAGGTGCTGGGGATGGGCAAGGCCGAAGCCAACGAGATCGCCGAGAAGCAGTTGCGCCACGTGGGGCTGGGCGACAAGCTCGAAACCTATCCGGGGCGGCTGTCGGGCGGGCAGCAGCAGCGCATGGCCATCGCCCGCGCGCTGGCGATGTCGCCCGACTACATGCTGTTCGACGAGGTGACATCGGCGCTCGACCCGCAATTGGTGGGCGAGGTTCTGGAGACGCTCAAGATGCTGGCCGAGGAAGGCATGACAATGATCCTCGTGACCCACGAAATGAGCTTCGCGCGGGACGTGTCCAACCGGGTGGCGTTCTTCCACAAGGGCGTCATGGCCGAGATCGGTCCGCCCGCGCAGATCTTCGGCGACCCGCAGCACCCGGAAACGCAGGCTTTCCTGTCCAAGGTTCGGTGAACGGGGCCACCACCCGACCGGCAAGCGCCGCCTAGGCCGTGTCTGCAATCAAGGGATTCCCGTTTGGTCTCATTTCTGATTCAAGATCGAAAACGGAG
>NZ_QDFI01000074.1 GCF_003254465.1 Meridianimarinicoccus zhengii | reverse complement strand
GATGGGGCTTCATCGGGGGCTCCGGAAATCTGCAAGGTTTCGAATTCCATGATACGAAACCCTGCAATTCACCGCCAGCGTTTCAGCATGATCTGCGCCGGAAATCAGCAGGTTGGGAGTTGTTCAGGGCGAACTCTTTACCGGGCGCGCCTTTGGCGAAAGGCTGGGTCTTGGTCTCAGTCTCGTGGACGGGATCGCCCGGATCGCCGGCGGCACGCTGCGGTTGCGCAGTGCGCAGGGCCGGGGCACGACCGCCGAACTGTGGCTGCCCGCCGCCCCCGAAGCAGCATCGGGGGCTGCGACGACAACCTGATCGGGGCCAAAACCCCACCCGATGGCCGTGTTAGATGCCCCTGCCGGGCGCGACATCCGCCGCGCCTTGCACCATGTCGCCATCCGTGTCCGAAGCATCGGGTATCGTGCGCGGGAAATACAGGCTGATCTTCGTGCCCTTGCCCTCCTGCGACCAGATGCGGACGAACCCGCCGGACTGCACGAGAAACCCGAATACCATGCTCAGCCCGAGCCCGGAATTCGTCTGGGTGCGCTTGGTCGAAAAGAAGGGTTCGAACACGCGCTTGCATATTTCGGGGGACATGCCGTGCCCGGTATCCGCCACCTCAACGCAGACATATGCCCCGGGATGAGCTTCCTCGATATCCGCGATCTCGGCGCGCGCGATCTCCTCGTTCGTCATCCGGATCGACAGGGTGCCACCGTCGGGCATCGCGTCGCGCGCATTCACGGCGAGGTTCAGAACCGCGGACTCGTATTGACTGACATCGACCCGAACCGGCCAGAGCGGGTCGGGCACAAGGGTCACAAGATGGATCGTCTCGCCGAGTGTCCGGCGCAGGAGCGGCACGAAGTCCTGTGTCAAGTCCTCGAGGTCCGCGCATTGCGGCTCCAGCGGCTGACGGCGCGAGAACGCGAGCAGGCTGCGCGTCAGGTCCGACCCGCGTTCCGCCGCGCTCATCGCCATGTCGGCGAGCTTCTTCAGATCCGGCCGGTCCTCGACCTTTTCCGCCAGCAATTCGCTGCACCCCAGGATCACCGACAGGAGGTTGTTGAAATCATGGGCCAGCCCGCCCGTGAGTTGGCCCACCGCCTCGAGCTTCTGGGACTGGCGCAGACGTTCTTCCAGGTTGTGCCGCTCGGTCACGTCGTTCTGGATCGCGATGAACCCGGTATGCACGCCGCGCTCGTCATGCAGAGGACTGCACCGGATCTCGACCCAGTAGGGGCGCCCCGCCTTGCTGTGGTTGATCAGTTCGACATCGAACCCCGCGCCGCTGGCAAGCCCTGACTGCATTTCCCGGCGCACCTCTGCCGGCACCGTCCTTTGCAGCAGCGTTCCCGGCACCTGTCCGGTCAGCGCGTCCATGTCGTAACCGGAAAGCTGCGTGAATGCCTCGTTCACCCACGTGATCCGGCCGGCGACGTCGGTGATGACGACCGCGTTTCGGGTCTGCCGCACGACCTGGTTCAGCAGATCGAGCTGCGCGGTGCGTTCCCGCACGCGGCTTTCCAGCGTCGCGGTGAGTTCGGCGCGTTCCTCGAAGCCGCGGGATATGGCCCGCGCGGCGGTGTCGAGCGTGGTGGACAGCGTGTCGTACTCGGCGACGCCGGTCTCGGGAAGCCATTGCATCCGTGCACCCGACCGCACGGACCCGTCCATGCCGCTCGACAGATGCGCCAGCCGCCGCAACGGCGCCATGAGCCAGCGGATCGCCGTATAGGTAACCAGCAGCGTCACGCCCGTCGCGAGCGCCAGCATGACCATGTCCCATCGACCCTTGGCTTCGAGCCAGTTCACGATCGGGGCGACCTCGTATTCGACATGAATGGCCGAGATGTCGTCACGCCCGGCAACCGGCATTTCATAGACATAGCGGCTTTCACGCGACCGGATCATTTCGGGGATATCCGCGTCGGGCTGCCAGTAGGACACGTCGCCGAACGCGGGTTCCAGTGTTCCACTGCCGTCAAGCGCGCGGGCGGTGCCCTGGATCGTTCGCGCCTGCCCGTTTCCGTCGATGATCGAGACCGCGAATTGCGCGATACTGACGCCATCGGGGCCGCTTGCGAAACGCACGGCACCCGGCCCGACCTCGAAAAAAGCACTGTGCGATTGATCGTGTTCATCCCGATCGAGATCGTGCAGGGTCCAGGCGGCGACGCTTTGCAGCGCGGTGCGCACCTGATCCGTAGCGAAGCGGTACTGGGACCGGCTTTCCGCGATCATCATGATCGTGGCCGACAGGATCGTCGTAAGCGCCACGAGATAGAAGATCAGCGTGTGGATGCCGACCCGCGGGATCAACGGTTTGAATCGTGGTGCCCGCATTCGCAGCGCAGCCAGCGCCAGCCCCGCGAGAACCGCGTTGAGAAGGCCGTTGATCGTCTGTTTCAGCGCGATGAAGGCCGCGCTTTCCCATGGCAAGCCAAGCAGCAGGGTATAGCTCAACAGGATCGCCAATGCCCCGAAGAACAGCCAGTAGAGCCCCACGGCCAGCACGAGATTGCCGGTGCGCCGCAGCGCCAGCGCGACGAACCCCGCTTCGAGCGTCAGCACGACCGCAGCCCATGGATGGCCCCAGGCCAATATCGTCACCGCCGATCCGGCTGCTGCGACCAGCATCGCCGGCACGGCCCCGAACATCCGCGCCGCCATCAGCGCAAAGACCGACCCGAAGATGAACGATATCGATTGGTAGAGTTCGATGTCGAGAAGGTTGCCCGCGACGGCACCGACCGCCAGCAGGAGCATGATCACGAAAGTTATCGTCACAAACGATCCTGTGCACCCGGGCCGATATGGGGTCCCGACAGCGGCTGGCGTCGGTCCCGACGGAATTTCCGATTGATACCGTATTCGGTGCGTTCAATCCATGATTGATTGGCTGTTGGTGCGCCCGTCCGCATGGTGGGGCGGCTTGCACCATCCGGGCATTGCGGGCCGGAACCTGTGCCGCCGTCCATCAACCCGGCCAGGTGGCGCCGGCTTTCGCGCGCGGATCAGAAGCAGGTGGCGCACCGCTTTCCCTCGGAGATACGGATGCTGGCACGCCCGCCGGGCGATGCACCGCATGACGCAGCCCGAACGGTAATCGCGGAAGAGGAACGGCGCAGGCGCAGCCAAATGGTGCCTCGGCCCCCCAAACTGGCGCCGCATTCAGGCCCGATAGCCGCGCGCGATCCCGTGCTGGGCCATCTGTGCCAGGGCAAGGTTCTGGTTCCAGCTTGCGCGAAGCGTCGCCATCTTGATGTCCGGATCGTCTGCCCACGCGCTTTTGTTCCGAGTCCGGCCGTTCAGGGCATCGTTCAGCATGATGCACGCGACGACGGCCAGGAGACCCACGAAGGACGCGGCCCAGCCGATCAGGAGCGACATCAGGATGCCGAACCCGCCGAAGAAGGCCAGCGCCGCACCGCCCTTGAGACAAACGAAGGCAATTGCGATCAACCCGACCGCGCTGATGCTGCGATCGTCGGCATCACGCCCGCGACTGTCGGCGAACGCAACGGGACGATGGGCGAACGCGGCTTGATCCCTGTAACCGTGCATGACTGCGTTTCCTTCTAGCGTGTTCCGCCTGCGGCGGCCTTTCGTTGCGACCGTGCCCTGTGACAGAGGCTAGCGCCTTGGTGTTGTGCGGGTTTGGCGGCCCTGTGTCGAATTGTGCAACTTTGTGAAAATCCGCCGCATCGCGGCATATGGCCCGGCCGCCGCGGCCCGCTGTGCGGGCAGGGGGCGCGGGCACATCGGCTCAGGCCGCATCGGCGCACGGCGCCCTGTCCCGTTCGCGGTCGTCGTCACCCGACACTGGCACGGCATCGCAGGCGTCGGTGCTGGACATCGGGACAAAGTCGAATTCGTCCACACCATCGAAGAGATCAGGATAGCACGCCCGAATGGCAGAGCGGATATCGCTGTGTCCTGTCCTGCGGTCTTCCATGGGGTGCCTGTCCTTTCCTGCCATACGCGCGGCGCCCTGCGCAGGGGTGGCCGCGAGTCGTTTCTTTCAGAGGCTTGAGATAAGACAGCGATGTCGCCTGCATGTGCAGGGCACCTGTCGGTTTGTGCAATAACCTTGCAATGCCGTGAGAAACCGCGGGCGCGCACGTGCATGCGCCAAACCCGGCAGGCGGCTTTCCGCGCGGGTGACTTTACAAGCGAAGTTAATCTTAACTACAAGACAAAGTGTAATGTAGAGGTTTATTCTGCGAAGAGCGGCGACTGGTTTTCGAATATGTCCGCGGGGTACGCGATTTGAACAACATGGATCGTCTGCGCGCCATCGGTGTTCTGGATGGCGAGGCCGAGCAGGCCTTCGATCGGATCGTGGACCTCGTCGCGCGCACGCTCGGCTGCCCCGTCAGCCTTGTCGCCATCATTGACACTGCGCGCGACCGGCAGTTCATCAAGGCCGCCCACGGCCTGCCGCCGTCCCTGTCGGAAAAGCGCGAACTGCCGCTGTCGCACTCCTTCTGCAAGACGGTGGTGGCGAGCCATGCGCCGGTCGTCGTGCCCGACGCACGGGAGGACCCGCGGTTCCGCGACAATCCCGCGGTATCGGAGCTGGACGTGATCGCCTACCTGGGCATGCCGGTGGTCGATGCCTCGGGCCAGGCGGTCGGGTCGCTCTGCGCGGTGTCGTCGTCGCCACGGACCTGGAGCGCGGACGACCGCGAAATGGTCCAGACCCTCGCCGATGCCGTGTCGCGGGAGATCCGGATGCGGACGGCGCTGGCCGAGCAGCGGGAACTGAATGCAGAATTGCGCGCCGTGGAGCGGCGGTTCTCGGACCTCGCAGCGAACGTGCCCGGCGCGATCTTCCGCTACATCCTGTTCCCCGACGACCGGGACCTGGTGGAATATATGTCGCCCGGTTGTCTCGACATCTGGGAAGTCGGGCCGGAGGAGATCGAGAATGACGCAAGCCGATTGTGGGAAGTTATCCTTCCCGAGGATGAGGACGGTTTGCGCGCCTCCATCGCGCGATCAGCGCAGCAGATGGATCGGTGGGAGCATCGCTGGCGTATCGTCACGCCGTCAGGCAGACAGAAATGGCTTCAGGGCTATTCCACGCCCCAGCGGATCGACGACGGTGCGATCCTTTGGAACGCGCTGATCCTCGACGTCACGGTGGAAGTCGAGGCACAGGAAAAACTCCAGAGGACCGAACGGTTCATTGCCGAGGCCCAGAAACAGGAAACCATCGGGCAGCTTGCCGGTGGGCTGGCCCATGATCTGAACAACCTGCTGGCCGTGGTCATGGGCAATGCCGAAGTCGCGCTTGCGCGCAGCGGCATCGACTCTGTCGACACCTATCTCAACGATATCATACGTTCGGCCGAACGCGGCAGCGACATCCTGCAAAGCGTGCTGAGCTTCGCGCGGCGATCCGACCTGCGGCCCGTCGTACTGGACATGCACGAGGTGCTGCGGGGCATGGACAACATGATCCGCCGAACCGTGCCCGAGAATATCGACCTGTCCATCTCCGGGGACCGGGCCGCCCGATATGTCAGCGCGGACCGTGGCGGCCTGGAAAACGCAC
Organism: Meridianimarinicoccus zhengii; assembly: GCF_003254465.1. GTDB lineage: Bacteria > Pseudomonadota > Alphaproteobacteria > Rhodobacterales > Rhodobacteraceae > Meridianimarinicoccus > Meridianimarinicoccus zhengii. The sequence goes on along the minus strand of NZ_QDFI01000074.1, from coordinate 14,591 downwards.
TGCTGAACCTGATCCTGAACGCCCGCGACGCGATGCCCCATGGCGGCAAGCTGACGGTCGAGACGGCGAACGTGGATCTTGGCGACGACTATATTGCCCGGCGGGGCGAGGACATCGCGCCGGGCCGATACGTGATGCTGTCGGTCAGCGACACCGGGATCGGAATCGATCCGATGGATATCGACCGCATCTTCGAGCCATTCTTCACGACCAAGGGAAAGGGCAAGGGGACGGGTCTTGGTCTGTCGATGGTGCAGGGGTTCTCGAAACAGTCCGGCGGCACGCTCCGCGTCTATTCGGAACGGGGCCATGGGTCGTCCTTTCAGCTGTTCCTGCCCGCCCTTGAAGATGCCGGCACGAAAGCCGCCGAGAAGCCGCAGTCCGACGCTGCGCCGGGGGGCGGACGCGTCCTGCTGGTCGAGGACAATGACGACGTGCGCAAGACCGTGCGCATGATCCTCGATGGAGCCGGCTACCTGGTGACGGAGGCGGCGTCGGGCGATATCGCGTTGACGATGCTCGATGACACCTGCTCTGGGTTCGACGTTGTGCTGACCGATGTGGTCATGCCGGGCAAGCTGCAGGGGCCCGATCTTGTCCATGTCATCCGCGACCGCAACCCGCGCATGCCGGTCGTGTTCATGTCAGGCTACCCGCACGAGGCGAATGTCCACGGCAACGGGATCCGCCGCAACGACATCAGTCTGACCAAGCCCATGTCGAAAGCCAAGCTGCTCACCGCGCTGGGACAGGCACTGAGCGCCGCACGGAACGGGTAGGAACCTCGGGTCGATGCAGTCCCGGCTTGTGCCGGTTCTTCGCTGCCTGTTCGGGGGCAGAACCGCAAGCCAAGCGTGTCTGATGCTGGCAGAGGAACGCGGAGGCCTTGGAGTTCAGCTTGAAGACATCCATCAAGGCATACGCAGGTGGAACAAAGTTGGTGAGGATGTTGGCCGTGACCTGTGCGAAACCCATACCTCGCGGCGCAGGCGTTCCTTCGCGCGCGCAAGCTCGCGATCCTCGTCTGACACCACGTCCGTATCACGGTGCGCCGTCACCCATTTGGTCAGGGTCGAAAGCCCAGAACCCAGATCATTGACAAACTGGCGCTCGTTCACAAGCGCCTTGGCCCATCGCGGCTTTGGAATACGGGTGCCCGCGGATCACCAATTACCATAAACCAGCTTCTGTCGTTCCAGTCCTTCACGGGTGAATACAAAACGCGCCCGGCCTTGTGACCGGCGGCCGCGATTCAAGCCGATCAAGCCGGTACCTACGGAATATCCTTGCTGCCACAAAGCTCTGTCGAGCCGGGTTACTGATCTCGTCCCCGCCACAACGCGACGCATGCCACTACGATCGGGAAATGCCCCGTGCGGCGCTTGCTTTCGCGTCCCGCGGTGATGCGGAGCCACGTGCCGCCCCGGCCTTCACCCGCCTGAAGCAACGGTCTGGCAGTCGCGATGGCGCGCCTGCTCCGACGCGCGATCCGCGTTACGATACTGCTGCGCAGATCGGTTCCCCCGCAGCGGTGAGTCGGGCGGCCCAGGCTACGGGCGTGGCGTATCCCGTGGCCGGGTGCGACGGGTTCGGGTTCAGGCCGCCACCACCTGACCGATCCACATTCAAGTATCGAAAAACAATGCTGGAAACCCGCGCTCCGAAGGGTGACAAAGAGCGTGGAAATCCGCACCGGCAGCAAGCGCCGGCCGGGTTGCAGAAAGACAAAGGGAGAATGTTCTTGGACCTCAAACTGCTAAGTGGCGGTGCCGCGAACGGACTGGTCGACAAGTTGCGCGATACGTTTCGCGATCAAACCGGACACGAGATCCGTGGTGAGTTCGGCGCGGTCGGCGGCATGAAGGATCGCATCATGGCCGGTGAAGCCATCGACCTCGCAATCCTGACGCGGTCCGTGATCGATGCGCTGGTCGCGGCAGGCAAGCTGGATGCCGCAAGCGTCACCGATCTTGGTGAAGTCGCAACGGGCGTTGCCGTGAAGAAGGGCGCACCCCGGCCGGAAATCGGAACACCCGATGCGCTGTCCGCTGCCTTTGCCGCGGCGGACGGTGTGTTCTGCCCCGATACGGTCAAGGCCACGGCTGGCATCCACGTGGCCTCCGTGCTCGATCGGCTGGGCATCCGTGAAAAGGTGCGCCTGCGCGAATTTCCAAACGGCCAGACCGCGATGGCCCAGATGGCGCAGGAATCGTCGGCCAATCCGCTGGGTTGCACACAGGTCACGGAAATCATGAACACAGCCGGGGTCGAACTGGTCGGTCTGCTGCCCGACCCCTTCGGGTTGGGCACGACCTACACGGCCGCCATCGCCAGCGACGCCACCGCACCCGACGATGCCCGGACCCTGATCGCGCTTCTGGCCGACCCGGCGGCAGCTGAGCTGCGCCGATCTGTCGGTTTCACCTGAACAGGGGGCGTCCCGGCCAGTCCGGCTGTCGCATCTCGTGCAGCCGACTGGCCGTCCGCTGGAACGTGTCGATAAATGCCTCGCCGGCATAGACTGCCTCGGGTTCCGCAGCGGCAGAGACCACGAGTCCCTTGCGGCGGTCGTAGAGCGTGTCGATCAGCATGATGAACCGGCGGGCCGCGTCCTCGTCCCGCGGGCCAAGGCGGGGAACCCCGTCCAGAAACAGCGCGTCGCAACGGTCGGACAGTTCAAGATAGTGCATTGCCGCCAGCGGTGCGCGGCACAGCGCGTCAAATCGCGCGCGCACCATCTTGCCCTTTTGGCGAACGGTAATCCGGGCCGCGGGGAGCCGCAGGGATAGCTCCGAACCCGCAACAGCCGTCCACAATGGATCGAGTACGGACGCGTCCATGTCGGCGTCGACGCGATAAAGATCGCCGTCCACCGCACCGCCCCTGCGATAATCCCGCCCACCTGCAAGATGCAGGACCTCTGTGTGCTCTTCCATCAGGCGCACGAAGGGCAGGAACAGTTCGCGTTTGAGCCCGTCCCGGTAAAGGTCGCCCGGCGCACGGTTCGAAGTGGCCACGACGGCGATCCCCCTGTCGAAAACACGTCGGAACACGCGCCCGACGATCATCGCATCGGTGATGTCGCCAATCTCCAGTTCGTCCAGCACGAGGAGCGACAGGTCCCCCGTCAGCCGATCTGTCGCCGCGGAAACGGGATCATCCGCCCCGCCCTGTCGGGCACTGTGCAGCCCATGGTGCAGATCCCGCATGAAGGTCTGGAAATGGGTCCGACGTGCCGCGATGCCGCCGCGGTTCGCCATGAGCAGATCGACCAGCATCGACTTGCCTCGCCCCACATCGCCCCAGACATAGACGCCCTCGGGCGCGGCACGTCGGCGCGCAAGCCGGTCCAGAACACCAGGCTTGCGGTGCAGTTCCCTCCGCAGACGGTCAAGCCGCTCGACGACCCCCTGCTGCGCCGGGTCGGCCTGCAGACCTTTGGCAACCCGTTCCGCGTAGACGGCGACAAGATCGGTCATGGCGTGTTTCCAACGAAAAATGGAGGCCCCAAGGGGCCTCCAGGCAACCGGCGCGTGCCGGAGACCCGCTTACATGTTGTCGGCGCGCCAGGCTTCGACCTCGGCCTCGACCTCGGCACGGTCGAAATCGTTGGCGGCCTCGACCGGGCCGGGGGCCAGGAATTCAGCCGGATCCACCTGTTCCTCGATCAGCCCGAATTTCTGCATGCCGGGCTGGATCGCCGACCAGGTATCCGTGTTCAGGCCGCCCAGCGTGTCCGTGACGGACACATTCAACCGGATCGCATTGTTCAGGTATTGCTGGCCGAACTCAGGGTTTTCCCATTCCTCGGGCACCGTGTCTCGGGCGATTTTGGCCACCACGTCAGGCGCGAATGTCGCCACGTACATGCCCTTCGACCACGCGCGCAAATACCCTTCGAGCAGGTCTGCCTTGTCCTCCAGCGTGCCGCTGACCACGGCGAAGGTGTTGCCCGGCTTGTTGGACACCTCTTCCGGCGTGATGAGCTTGACCGGGATGCCGTTTGCCTGGATGGCGAGCCAATCGGGCCCGGATCCGGCGATGGCGGCCACGGTCTGGTCGCGGAATGCGGCTGCCAGGGTCGGCCCGGCTTCGCCCACGACGACGGTGGTCACGTCATCCTCGGTCAGTCCGCGCGCGTCGAGCGCGATCTGCATGGTCACGCGGTCACGGTCGGACACGAGGCCCACCGTCTCGCCCTCAAGTTCCGACACATCGCTCAAGGCGCTCTCGCCCGACACCGCGATCCCGTCGGGTGCGGTCTGCATCACTTCGTAGACGACGTTCAGATCGACACCCGCCGCGACGGCCTGCAGGACTTCGGCCGAGTCGAGCATGGCGATGTCTGCCTGCCCGTTGCGCAGGAAGTTCACGAACGGGATCGGTGTATCCGACGGAAGCAGGTTCACCTCGATCCCTTCCTCCTCGAAGTAACCCAGCGCCTCGCCCACGATCAGCGGGAAATAGTTTGCCGAGCGCTGTTTCGGCATCACGGCGTTGAAAGTGGTCAGGTCCTGCGCAGGTGCGTTACCTGCGATCAGGGCCGCGCCCAGAACCGTGGTCATTGCCAGATGTTTCATGTCGTTTCTTTCCTCCCTGTGGGTGTGCCGGATTTCGGGCCGTGGTCTGCAAACCAGCGATCCCGCCGTTTCCGGCTGACGGTTTCCAACCTCGAGACGCGGCGCCAGAAGACGACGCGATCGTCGAGAATCTCGATGAGCGTGAACAGGATCAGCCCGAGCAGCGACATGCTCAACAGGGCCGCGATGGCGCCGCTCATGTCGAGCGCGAAGCTCAGGCGCTGCATCAGCACGCCGATCCCGGCCGTGGCCTGGCTGAATTCGGCCACGACCGCGCCGACCAGCGCCGTGGTGATCGCGATCTTGAAGCCCGCGAAGATCATCGGAAGGGCCGCGGGCACACGCAACTTCCAGAAGATTTCGGTCTTGCTGGCGCGCATCGACTGGAACATCTCCAGCGTTTCGCTGTCGGTCCGGGTCAGCGCCAGCAGCGTGTTCACGAAGACCGGGAAGAAGCAGACGATGGCACCAAGCGCGATCTTGGAACTGAAGCCGAAGCCGAACCACGCGATGACGATGGGCGTCAGGGCCAGGCCGGGCGTCACGTTGAGCAGGATCGCATAGGGTGACACGTAGCGGCGGAAACCGTCGTTCAGCGACGATGCGACGGCCAACCCCAACCCGATCAGCCCGCCGATGACGAATCCCGCGAGCGCCTCGTAGAAGGTGATGAGGAAATGGCGGTAGATCACCGCGTCCTCGACATACATTTTCCAGATGCTGGCGGCGATCTTGTGCGGTTCCGGCAGCAGGATCACGTCGATCAGCCCGATGGCGGACGCCCCTTCCCAGATCGCGATGATCGCTGCGAAGACTAGCAGATGCTTTGCGACCGGCACGGCACTGGACATGGCGCGGCGCTTCATGACTTGCCTCCCTTGCCTGCCGCCCAGGCCGCCTTTCGGCGTTCGCCGACCCGTGCAGTACGGTCGCGGTCGTTCCAGAAGACCAAGATCCGATCCAGTTCTTCCATGCCGCGGAAGATGAAATATCCCAGCGCGCTGAGCGTCAGCACGCAGACGAAGGCGGAGGCCATGTTGAGCGTGCTCGTATACTGGTTGATGAGCACGCCGAGCCCTGCATTGGACGCGATGAATTCCGCGACCAGCGCACCGCCAAGCGCCGAGGCCATGGCAAGGCGCAGACCTGCGGAGATTTCCGGCAACGCGGACGGCAGCATGAGCTTCAGGAAAGTCTGAGTCTTGCTGGCGCGCATGGACCGGAACATCGAAAGCTTCTCGGCCTCGACCCCGACCATGCCGTTGAGCGTGTTCACGAAAGGCGCGAAGAAGCACACCAGCATCACGATCGCCGTCTTCGAGGTCCAGCCGAAGCCGAAAGCGGCGATGATGACGGGGCCGATGGCGATGCGCGGTGTCGCCTCGAGGATGACGACATAGGGTTTCATGTAGCGGCGCAGACGGTCCACCATGCCCACGCAGATCGCCAGCCCGATCCCAAAGGCCGAGCCGGCGACGAAGCCGACAAGAACCTCGGCCATGGTCAGGCCGAGATGGGGCCAGATGTTGCCCTGGGCCACGTAGAGCCGCCAGAACCCGGTCAGGATCGCACTGGGGAACGGGAAGAACAGCGGGTCGAGCCAGCCAAGACGGCAGGCGATTTCCCATGCAGAGATGAGGGATACGAAAATCCCCACATGGCGCAGGATGACCGTGCGGCGGTGTCCGCCTTGCGGCGACCTGATATCTCCGATCTCGCTCATGCCGCGCTTTCGAATGTTGCCCGTACCCTGGACACGAGCGCATTGAACTCCGGTCCCTGCTGGATCGACAGCGGGCGCGGGCGTTCGAAAGGCACCTCGACGATCCCGGCGATCCGGCCGGGACGCGGGGTCATCACGAAGACCCGGTCGGCAAGATAGATCGCTTCGGAGATGTTGTGCGTCACGAACAGGGTGGTGGACCGCACCTCGTTCACGATCCGCAGCAATTCGACATTGAGGTGTTCGCGGGTGAATTCGTCCAGCGCACCGAAAGGCTCATCCAGAAGCAGAATGTCCGCGCCGGTCTGCAGCAGCCGCGCCAGCGCCACCCGCTGCTGCATCCCGCCCGACAGCTGCGACGGGAAGGAAAAGGCGAAATCCTTCAGTCCGGTCAATTCCAGCAGGTCCATCGCCCGGCGGCGGTCGGCATCGGTGACGCGACCGGCGATCTCGGTGGGAAGCAGCACGTTTTCGACCGCCGTGCGCCAGTCCAGCAGCGTGGGCTTCTGGAACATCATCGCGACGGTCGGATGCGGCCCCGTGACCTCTTGGCCATGCACGGTCAGGCTGCCGCTGGTCCGTTCGAGCAGGCCAGCGACCATGCGCAGAAGGGTGGACTTGCCGCAACCGGATGGCCCGACGAGCGAGATGAACTCGCCCGGCCGGATCTGGAAATCCGCGTCCTCGACGGCCACGACCGAGCCGCCGGCGAAGGTCTTGCGCAGGTCGTGCGCCGCGATCACCGGCAGCGTCGCCGCATCGTGATCCCCGGCAGTTGCTGTTTCCACGGCCATGGCTGTCACCCGATCTCGTTCCTGAGTTGGCCGAGGCCCGTGATCGACACATCCACCACGTCCCCCGCCTTGAGGTATTTCGGCGGCGTGAAACCGATCCCGACACCCGCCGCCGTTCCCGTGGCGATGATGTCGCCGGGATGCAGGGTCATGGTCCGGCTCATGGTTTCGATCAGCGTGGGGATGTCGAAGATCAGGTCCGACACGCTGGCCTTCTGGCGCACCTCACCGTTGACCCGTGTCACAAGCTCCATCTGCGCCGGGTCCCCCGCCTCGTCCGCGCTGACAAGCCACGGACCCATCGGGCAGAACGTGTCCAGCCCCTTGCCGATGGTCCACTGGCCGTGCTGCCGCTGCAATTCGCGCGAGGTGACGTCATTGACGATCACGTATCCTAGGACGTGATCCCAGGCGTCGGACTGGGCGACCTGAAAAGCGGGCTTGCCGATCACGACCGCCAGCTCGCCTTCGTAATCGACCGTGCCTGTCGGGTCGAGTGACCCCATGACCATGGCATCGGGCCCGACGACGCTACGGGCGGGCTTGGTGAAGACCACCGGGTGCAGCGGAACCGACTCCTTGCTGGAACTGTCGAAGCCGGAGCTGTGAAATTCGTCTGCATGGGCGTGGTAGTTCTTGCCGACGCAATAGATCGCGCTGCGCGGTTCGGGGATCGGTGCCAGCGGCGTCACGTCAGCCCAATCGACCCGGCGCCCGTCACGGCTTGGCCAGTCGCCCAGCGTTCCAGCCGCGATGGCGTCCGCGATGGCGACCCTTGCGGTCGGCCCCTCGGCGCAGATGCGCACCGCGTCGCCTTCCAGCACACCCGCCGCAGCCTGCCCGTCCACTTCGAAAGTCACGTACTTCATTTTCTCGACGTATTCCTATTTTGTCGATAAAATGAAACATGACTTGATCAAGCTGTCAATTCCGGAGTTGTTGAAGACCATGGAAAGCTTTCCGCCTCCCTCGGAACCTCAGATGGTTCTCACCCTTGCCGAAACGGCATGGCAGCAACTGCGGCGCGACATCATCGCCGGCGTCCGCAAGCCGCGCGAAAGGCTCAGGATCGAGCGTTTGCGCGAAGCCTACGGGATCGGCCCCAGCCCGCTGCGCGAAGCGCTGCAACGACTGGCGGCCGAGGGTCTGGTCATGGCCGAAGGAAATCGCGGCTTCACCGTGACGCCGCTCGATCCAAGGGAATTCGCCGATGTGACGGTGGCCCGCATCGCCGTGGAGCGCGAAGCGATTCGGCTGTCGATCCTGAACGGAAGCGACGATTGGGAAGCCGGGGTCGCATCCGCCAGCTACCTGATGGCGAAGGCCGATCGCGAGGTGAACCCGGGGACGGATCAATGGGAAAGGGCCAACACCGCCTTTCACAAGGCCATCGTTGCGGGCTGTGGCTCGAACTGGTTGCTGCGCGTGCGGGACAACCTGCACACCGTCGCGGAACGCTATCGCCGCGCCTCTGTCAGCAGCGCGAACAGCCGGCGCGACCTCGCCAGGGAACATGCTGACATTGCCCGCGCCGTACTGGCGCGCGACGTGACGCGGGCCTGTGACCTGACCGCGGAACACTATTCGAAGACCGCCGAGGAACTGCGCGCTTTCGGTTCCTGAACGCGCCAGACCTATCCGTGCGGCCCCTGCCGGAGTGAAATCCGGACGCAGTTCGCATTTCTTCAATGTTGACGCGGTGTGGCTGATTTTCCCACCCCGACCGTGCGGTCGAAGCACGCAATCACCGACTGTCGTTCTGACGGCGCGCGCCGCGGTTTGGCAGATCCGTGACGTGGCGCCGCGACAGAAGGCGCCGACAGTTCGCCTTTGCGCAGCGCGGACGACCTGGCCGAGGGCCGGAAACTCCTTTCACCTCGGGGATTGGCCACGATCGCACACCGTCAGACCCCTGCCCGAAAGTCAGGCACGTGCCTCGATAAGATTCTAAGTAAAATGTCGACAGTTGACTGATTATCGGATTCCGCTTATCGCTGGTGGATGAACTGACCGCCCGTGGGTGCGGCACGGGCGCAGGCCGCCAGCTCTCGGTGAAGACCCAGAGGAGGAACAGTCAGGATGCGAACACCCTGCAATGCAGTGGCTCCGGCTCCTGCCAAACAACGCGACTGGCCGGGGGGCCGCTTGGGATGCGCCTGACCGAGCTTGCAACCGTCATCCGCAGCAAGAACGCGGGACCGCGAGTCCTGACGCTCGATCTGATCTTTCCCGACGCCGCGAGCTTCGCGAAGGTCGAGGCCGCCGCCGCACGCCTGCGCACGGAAGTGGCCCGCGCCTATGGGCGACCCGCAGAGGAGGTCAGCGTCATCACCTATCCGCCCGCCAATGCTGTGAAAATCGCCTTGCGCCGCGACATCATGGCGGGCGATCCGGATGACAGCGATGTCTACGGTGCTCAGCAGCACGCGCCACTTCTGGAGATCACGCTGTGAACGCCGTCGCCCGCCTGCGCGAAGACTTCGCACGCGGAAAGCGGCGTCCGCTGCGCATTCTGGGCGCCTCGGGGCAACTGGGTTATGGGATCCCGAGCCCGGCGCTGCGGGCCGGCCTCGACCGTGCGCCGGACATGATCGGATGTGACATGGGCTCGATCGATATCGGCCCCGCCTATCTGGGAAGCGGCACGATGGCGCCCACGCACATCGGGGCGCGCCGTGACCTGCGCAAGGTTCTACACGCGGCACTTGACGCGGGCATTCCGCTCGTCATCGGGTCGGCCGGTTCGGCCGGGGCAGCCCCGCACATGGAAGCCACGCTTGAAATGCTGCGCGAGATCGCAGCCGCAGACGGGCTGGCGTTCCGCATGGCCAGCATCGGTGCGGACATCCCGCGCGACACCGTGACGGCGGCAATGCGGGCGGGGCGCGTGCATCCCCTCGACGGCATGCCGGACCTGACCGAGGAAGATGTCGAGAACGCCGATCAGCTGGTAGGGCAAATGGGGCTCGACGCTTTCAGGCGGGCGCTCGAGACGGATCCCGACGTGCTGATCGCCGGTCGTGCCTGCGACACCGGCATTTTCGCCACGCTGCCGGTGATGCTCGGCTTTCCACGCGGGCTGGCGACACATATGGCCAAGATCGTGGAATGCGCCTCGCTGTGCTGCATCCCCGGAGGACGGGACACGATCCTGGCAACGCTGGACGACGAAAGTTTCACGCTTGAAAGCATGGCGCCGCAGCGCGCAGCCACGCCGGCGTCGGTCGCGGGCCACAGTCTCTACGAACAATCGAGCCCCTACGAGATTATCGAGCCGGACGGGTGCGTCGACCTTCGCGCGGCACGCTACGAGCCGCTCGACGCCCGGCGCACGCGGGTCAGCGGCGCCGAATGGATCCCGGCAGCGAAAACGACGATCAAGCTTGAGGGCGCGCGCTTCCTAGGGCACCGCGCCCTGCTACTCGCGGCCAGCGCCGATCCACGCTTCATCGCCCGCAGCGTCGACATCTTCGACGAAGTCGCGGAAATCGTGGCCGGGCTCGTCTGCGAGGACAGCGCCCCCGATTACGATCTTCGCTTCCGGGTTTATGGCGTGGATGGCGTGATCAAGTGGCCGGAGCCGCCCGCCGCCCTGCCGCGCGAGGTGTTCGTGCTGGGCCAGTGCATCGCCCCGACGCCGGAGCGCGCGCAGGAAGTGATCCGCACGACCAAGCAGTATCTCTTGCATCACGGCTATGACGGGAGGCTGTCGACGGCCGGAAACCTGGCCTTCCCCCTGACCCCGCCCGAGGTCTCGGCCGGCGCCGCCTATCGCTTCAACGTCTATCACCTGATGGAGACCGACGACACGGCGGGCCTGTTCCCCGTGCGTATCGAAGAAATCCGAGAGCCATGAGGGAGTCCTCCGACATGCGTCTTGCAATTCTCGACGATTACCAGGGTCTGGCCGAGCGTCTCGTCGACTGGAGCCGGGCCGAAGGCGTGACCGTGGTCCCCTTCCGCGATCACGTTCCGGATGCCGATGCGCTGCTTGGACGGCTGTCCGATTTCGATGCCGTGATGCGCATCCGCGAACGCACCGAATTCCCCGTCTCGGTGCTGGAGCGGTTGCCACGCCTGAAGCTGATCCTCGCGACGGGCATGCGCAACAACCGCTCGCTCGATCTTGACGCCTGCGACCGGCTGGGGATCACGGTTTCGACAACGGACGCGCTTCACCAGACGACGGTGGAAATCACTTGGGCGATGATACTGGGCCTGTTCCGCCGCATGCCGCAGGAAAGCGCCTCCCTTCGCGCCGGGGGGTGGCAAGTGGGCCTTGGCCGGGGGCTAGCGGGCAAGACACTGGGCATCGTCGGTCTTGGCAACATGGGTCAGCCGGTGGCCGCCATCGGTAAGGCCTTCGGCATGTCCGTAACAGCCTGGAGCCCGAACCTGACGCCCGAGCGCACGGCACCTTTCGGTGTGACCTGCGTGAGCAAGCGCGAGCTGTTCGAACGCTCCGACGCGATCACGGTGCATATCCCGCTCGGCGATCGCACCGTCGGGCTTGTGGGCCCGGACGAAATCGCTGCCATGAAACCGCAGGGCTATATCGTGAATACATCCCGCCCGCAGATCGTGGACGAACGCGCCCTGATCGCAGCGCTGTCCGAGAACCGGATCGGCGGCGCGGGGCTCGATGTCTTCGAGGTGGAGCCCCTGCCCGTCGACCACCCATTCCGGCTTTTGCCGAACGTCATCGCGACGCCGCATGTCGGCTTCGTAACCGAGGAAAACTACCGGATCTTTTACGAGGAATCCCTCGAAAACCTGCTGGCCTACCGTGCGGGCGAACCCATTCGCACGATCTCCGGGGCGCAACCCTTCAGGCCGGATTCGCAGGTGGCCAAGCAGATGCACAAGGCCGGCTGACATACCGGCGCACAAGGGGCGCATGCGGCCGCGGTCCGCAGAACATACACATAGTGATGGAGGTGCCCGATGGCGCGCATCTGGGACAAGTACCTAACCGAAGACGAGCAGGAATGGATCGCGGCGCGCAAACGGCCGCCCTTCGATCTTTCGGAGCGGCGCATGGCCCTGATCATGGTGGATGTCTACCGGGGTGGCTTCGGTGACAAGCCCGAGCCGCTTCTGGAGTCGGTCAAGTCCTGGCCATGGAGTTGCGGCGAGAATGGCTGGAAGGCGCTGCCCCGCATCGTGGAGTTGCTCGATACCTGCCGGGCCTGCGACATTCCGGTGGTTCATATCACCATGCGCGATCCTTCGGACGGGTTGGTCGGCTGGATCGAGGCGCGCAATCGTCCCAGCCCCAGCGCCCGTGTCACCACCCCGGTAAGCGATCAGATGCGGCGCGCCACGCGCATCATCGACGAAGTGGCGCCCAAGCCGGGCGAACCGGTCATCGAGAAATCTGCCCCCAGCGGATTCTGGGGCACGCCGCTGATCGGGCATCTGCAATACCTGCAGGTGGACACCATCCTGGTGGCCGGCATGACGACGGCGGGCTGCATCCGCTCCACCGTGACGGACGCCGTCTCGCACCGTTTGCGGATCGTCATCCCCGAGGAATGCGTTTTCGACCGGATCGAGGCTTCTCACGCGATGACGCTTTTCGACCTGCACTACCGTTGCGCCGACGTCATGCCGACCGACCAGGTCCTGGCGGCCGTGCGCAGCCACAGGCAAGGGGCAAGCGCTGATGAAGGGGCCTGAACCGCGGTCGTCGGCCACGACGCCACCGGACACATTGCCCCGATGAAGAATGGCGACCGTCCTTGCGCGGACGCGCTCACCCTGCCCGGTTGCGACCCTGCGGAAGTTTCGCAGGCGCGGGAGGCGGCTGCGCAACTGCTCGACCGTTTCCGGCGTGGCCGGTCACAGGACGCGATCGAACCCATTGCAGACCTCGTGTCACCCGCGGAGGGCGCGGACCAGGATGGATGACTTCGATACCATTCCCGAGATCGCGGACGCCTATGCCCAAGGCGCCGTTTCGCCGCGCGAAATCATGCAGCGATCGCTGGACCGCATCCGGCAACGTGACCCGCATCTGAACGCCTTTCTTGAGGTGGCCGAGGCCCATGCCCTCGACATGGCCGCCCAGGCGGAAGCCGAAATCCGCAGTCGCGGGCCACGCGGGCCGCTTCATGGCATCCCCTTTGCGCTCAAGGACATCTTCGATCGCGAAGGCTTCCGCACGACGGCACAGTCGCGCCTGCTGGCGCGCAATGTCGCCCGCACAAGCGCCACCTGCGTCGCGCGCCTCGAGGCCGCAGGCGCGATCTTCGTCGGCAAGCTCGCCACACATGAATTCGCCCTTGGCGGACCTGCCTATGATCTTCCTGCGCCGCCGGCACGCAACCCATGGAACCCGGCGCATTTCACCGGAGGCTCCTCCAGCGGCAGCGGCGCGGCGGTCGCCGCGCGCATGGTACCCTTCGCCCTTGGCACCGACACGGGCGGCTCGGTGCGCAATCCCGCCGCCGCCTGCGGCATCGTCGGCATGAAGCCAACCCATGGCAGCATCCCGGTGGGCGGTATCGTGGAATTGTCCCGCAGTCTCGATACCGTCGGCCCGCTGACACCCGACGTGGCCGGAAACGAAATCGTCCTTCGCGTCCTCAACGGGTCACCGATGGGCGATCTCGTGGCACCCATCGCAACGACAGGGCTGAGGGGCCAGCGCATCGGTGTGATCAGGCGGTTCTATCGAACCGACATGCAGGCCGCCCCGGAGATGACCGAGGCCATCGAAACAGCAATCGAAACCCTCGCCGATCATGGCGCGGAGATTGTGGAGGTCGATGTTCCGCCGCTGCAGGACATGGCCGATTGCAGCCGGATCATCCTGATTTCCGAGGGCTATGCCCTTCATCGCAACCTGCTGCGAACCCGTGCCGTCGAGTATAGTGCAAGTACCCGCGCGCGGCTCCTTCCCGGCGCCTTCATTCCAGCCGCCGACTACATCAGGGCCAGGGACTTGCAGCACCATTTCAGGGCCCGGATCGATGCCGCACTCGCGGACGTCGATGTCTTGATCACGGCCACGAACATGGAAACACCCGCGCGGCTTGACGATCCCGACAGGCTTGCCGTGCAGTACGGTCGCCATGCTCGCGCACCATTCAACCTGACAGGTCATCCCGCGCTGTCGATCCCGATCGGGTTCTCCGCCACGGGCCTGCCGCTGGCGATGCAGATCGTTGGCCGCCACCAGGACGAGCGGTCCGTCTATCGCATCGCCCAAAGCTATCACCGCCTGGCACCGCACGCGACCGTCGCGCCGCCCGGACTCGACTGGGCGGACAAGGCCCGGAAGCCTCGAAGGAACCTTGCCGCAACGATCGCTCTATCAGTCGCTCAGCCCACGGGGGGCTTCATCGTATGCCAAGGCGTTTCACGCTCGTAGAGTTGCGCCAGGCCGAACAGACCGGCTTCGCCAAGCGGCGGCCCGATCATTTGCAAACCTAGAGCGTGTCGCGTTTAATCGGTTCCGTATCCGGCGGCCTTGAAGAAGTTGTAGCACTC
>NZ_QDFI01000073.1 GCF_003254465.1 Meridianimarinicoccus zhengii | reverse complement strand
CAGCGCTCCAGCGTGATCTGCGCTGAGAATCAGTAGGTTAGGAATTGTTCAGGGCGAACTCCATATGGCATGGAAGGACGACATCACGGAACGACCGAGCGCCTTCTAGACCTCTGCTGCCCAATCGTTCATCACGCCGTGGGTCGCCCCGAAGAACAGGAATGCGACGCCGAGCAGCGCCACGGATGGCGCCAGACCGACCAAGACGAGCGCGGCGAGATACATCAACGCAGTGCCCTGCGTGATGCGGATCGCACCATGCTGTCCGATAGCCGACCGGTGACCGGGTAGGACGCCAGCGCTCCGATTCCCAAGAGGAGGGCAGCATGCCGAGACCCGCCTCGCCCAGACCGTGACGTGCCATCACGTCGGGAATGCGCGAAGCCCATGCTTCAAGAAGCATGCCACTGAGGATGAACGCGGCGGCGACGCCGCTCCTCGGCTGGCGCGTGCGAGACCATGCGTGATACGGAGTTTCGTTGGTCGATGCCATTGGCGGCGCTCTCTAACGCTCGACGCGCATGGGTCGGACGCGTCGGGGTCTTTCGGCGATTGCTCGAGCAAAGTACATTGGGGCTTCCGGTTGCTTGCTTGGAACGGATTTGCGTCGCGCATTTCCCGCAGGATTGTCTTTCGTGACGCTGGATGAAGGCGTCCGCGGACCGTACAGCCTGCGCGGTGTTGCCTCGACGGTCGCAAAGGACAGCGGTCGGGCCACCAATCGGTGGCATGCAGGACGGGCCCTATCCGAGGATGCGGCACACTCGATCGATCGCCATGCGGACCTCCGGCAGCCTGCGGTCGTCGTCATGGGTGACGAGCCACTGGTCGTGGGACAGCTCCTCGATGGGCTCGCCCGCGCGGGACAGGCGCGGCTCCGCGTCCCCGATGAACGTCGGCAGGACCACGCGCCCCGTCCCCGCGAGCGCGAGGTCGAGCGCGAGGCGCGGGTGGCTCACCTCGTGCAGTGTGGTGCCGCCCGCGCGCGCTGCGACCCAGCGCGCCGAGGGCGTGTCGGCCTGTACCCTGATCCACTCCTGCGGGGCGTCCGGCACGGCGTAGGCTGCGAAATGGACGCGGGCGAGCTTGCGGCCCGCGAGCCCCGCCTCGGTCGGCCGCCGATTGCGGATCCCGATCGCGGCCTCTCGGCGGCCGATGCTGAGAATGTCCTCGGCCGCGAGGAAGCGCAGCCGCAAGTCGGGCGGGGCGCCCGCCAGCGCGCGCACCTGCCGGACGAGGACCAGCGTCGTCCATGTCCCCGCGGATAGCTTCACCAGCGGCAGGGCATCCCCGTCCGGTCGCGCGGTGATCCGCTCGATCCGCGCCGAGATGCCTTCGATCTCGCGCAGCATCTCGAGACCTGCCTCTGTGAGGTCGTATCCGTGCGTGCGCCGCACGAAAAGTTCGCGCCCCACGGCGCGCTCAAGGGCGCGCATCCGGCGTCCCAGCGTCGGCGCGCTCGCGCCGGTTTCCCGCGCGGCGGCAGAGAGACCGCCGGTGCGCGCCACGGCGAGGAAGGCGGAGAGGTCGTCCCACCGCACAACTGATCGAGTCCGTTCATCCATGAAACGACCCTTTCGTTTCGCGTCGTTCCGCACGTTAGCTGCCGCAGCTAGCTTTGGGCAGTCCAATGACCGCAATTCGCAGGAGCGACCCATGACACAGAGATCACGCAAGGCGGCCGAAACCGCCCCGACGCGCCGCGCCGGCCATCAGCACCACCAGTCGGAGCACGACTTCCTCGTCAGCCACTCGGGGCTGGGGACGCGCGTGCTCTACCGGATGCTGACGCTGCTGGACCGGAGGTGAAGCGATGCCCGATACCGTAACAGACAAGACCCAACGTGCCACGATGCCGACGGCGGGGCTGGGCCGAAACGGCCCCTTTGTCTCGCGCCTCGCGCTCGGAACGATGACCTTCGGCGCGGAGATCGACGAGGCCGAGGCCCACCGGCAGCTCGACGTCTTCGTGGACCAAGGCGGCACCCTGATCGACACGGCCGACGTCTATTCGGCCGGCGTCTCCGAGGAGATGATCGGACGCTGGGGAAAGAACCGCGGCGGCCTTGGCGACGTCATCATCGCCACCAAGGGACGCTTCGCGCCGCCGCCGGGCAGCCACGGGGCGTCGCGCCGCGCGCTGGTGCGATCGGTCGAGGCGAGCCTGAGGCGGCTGCAGGTCGAGGCCATCGACCTCTACTTCGTGCATGGCTGGGACCGCCACACCGACGTGGCGGAGACGCTGGACACGCTCGGCGATCTCGTGCGTGCGGGCAAGCTGCACCACATCGGCTGGTCGAACGTTGCCGGCTGGCAGTTGCAGAAGATCGTCTCGACGGCCGAGGCCCATCGCCTGCCGCGTCCCGTGGCCCTCCAGCCGCAATACAGCCTGCTCGACCGCGGCATCGAGTATGAGGTGCTTCCCTGCGCGCTCGAGAACGGGATCGGCCTCACGCCGTGGTCGCCGCTCGGCGGCGGCTGGCTGACGGGAAAATACACGGCCGACGCGCGCCCCGAGGGCGCGACACGGCTGGGCGAGAACCCGGATCGCGGCGTCGAGGCCTACGATCTGCGCAACACGCCGCGCACGCACGCGGTGCTCGACGTGCTGCGGAGCATCGCCGGGCGTCTCGGTCGGCCGATGGCGCATGTCGCGCTGGCGTGGCTCTGGGCACGCCCCGGGGTCGCATCGGTCCTTCTTGGTGCGCGCACGGCCGACCAGCTCGCCGCCAATCTCGGCGCGGCCGACCTCATGCTGGACACGACCGACGTCGAGGCCTTGACGCAAGCCTCGGCCATCGGAGTGCCGCCCTATCCCTACGGCTTCCTCGGCGACTGGTCCGGTCTCGACGTGTGGCGCAGGCTCGGCACCTGAGGGGGCAAGCCGGCGCGACATCACTGCGCCGCGAGCGGTCGCTGTAACAGCGCCGTCGCCGCGCCGGCCAGCAGGATCGCGCCGACCGCCGCCATGCCCGACACGAGGGACCCCGTGGCGTCGGCGAAGCCACCTGCAATGATCGGACCGAGTATCTGGCCAGGCGGTGGTCTCTGACCGAGACTGCGAGAACACTCTCGTCATGCCAGCCATCGCGCTTCACCTTGTCGGGATTCCCGTGCGTCCCGCAGTAGCCTATCGGATACCACCTCAGCTGAACACCACCGCACAAAGAGGCCAGAAAGACGACAGTTCTGACGGAGCGACCGCTGAAATTGCCTAAAACCTCGTGCATTGCAAGAGGAACGCACAGACGACGCTCGACGCCGGCGTTTTGCTGTGCTGCGGCTGCACCCGGAGCGGACGTTCCCGAATGAGATGCAACCTCTGTAGTGCTGGACTGCTCCGATGCGGAGTAACGCCAGTGTCTCGGCTCACTCTTGCAACACATACGTCCCGGGCGCGGCGCAGAGCGGGGGCAACCCGCGGCCCGGGGCGCCCATGGTCGGCGGCTTGGCGACACCGCCGCCCCGTGTGGTCAGCCAGTCCGACCATTCGGGCCACCAAGAGCCGGCCTTCGGTGTGGACCGCGCCAGCCAGGCGTCGGGACCGAGGTAGAGCGCTCGTGCCGGGCGGTGCGACAGGCGGTACTGCCGCCCCCGGTGGCCCGGCTCGCTGAGGATGCCGCTGTTGTGCCCGCCATTCGTGAGCACGAAGGTGAGGTCGCAATCGGTGAAGAGCTGGGTCTTGTAGACCGACCGCCAGGGGGCGATGTGGTCGGTCTCGGTCGCCACGACGAAGAGCGGCACCGACAGGTCCTTGAGCGCGATCACCCGCCCTTCGACTGCGAAGCGTCCCGCCGTCAGCCGGTTCTCCAGGAACAGGCCGCGCAGGTACTCAGAATGCATCCGCGCCGGCATCCGCGTTGTGTCCGACAGCCAGACGCCGATGTCGGTCGGCACGTCCTCGCGCCCGAGGAAGTAGCGGCGAACGGCTCGGGTCCAGATCAGGTCCTCGGCCCGGATGGTGGCGAAGGCGCGGGCCATCTGCGGGCGGTCGAGATAGCCCTGTTCCCACATCAGGTCCTCGAGGAAGGCGATCTGGCTCTCGTCGAGGAACAGGAGCAGCTCGCCCGCCTCGACGAAATCTACCTGCGCCGCCATGAGCGTGACCGAGGCCAGCCGATCGTCGCCATCGCGCGCCATCGTGGCCGCAGCGATCGCCAGGATTGTGCCGCCGAGGCAATAGCCGATGGCGTGAACCGGCGTGTCAGGCACGATGGCCGTCACCGCGTCCAGCGCCGCCATCACGCCGCGCTTGCGGTAGTCCTCCAGCGAGAGGTCGCGCTGAGTGGCGGTCGGGTTCGTCCAGGAGATCATGAAGACGGTGAGGCCCTGGCCGACGAGGTAGCGCACCACCGAGTTTTCGTGCGACAGATCGAGGATGTAGTACTTCATGATCCAGGCCGGCACGATAAGGATCGGGCGCGCCTGCACCTGCGGCGTCTGCGGCGCGTACTGGATCAACTCCATCAGGTCGTTGCGGAAGACCACCTCACCAGGAGTGCAGGCCAGGTCCTCGCCGATCTGGTAGCCCTCGGGCGCGGGGTCGCACTGGCCGGTCAACGTCTTCACCGCGTCATGCGCGACATGCGCCGCGCCCTCGGTCAGGTTGCGGCCCGAGGTTCTCACGGTCTCCTCAATGATCTCGGGGTTGAGCAGCGGAGAGTTCGACGGCGACAGCACGTCGAGCGTCTGTCGGGCCAGGAACCTCGTGCGGTCCGCGTCCTCGGGGCGCAGGCCCCGCGTCGGTTCGGTGGCATGGTCCCACCAGTCCTGGACCGACAGGAAGCCCTGTTGCCAGAGCTGGAACGGGAAGGTTTGCCAGCCGCGATGGGCAAAGCGCTTGTCATAGGGTTTCGGCCCAAAGGGCGGCGGGCTGTTCGGATCGGTCGCAAGCGCCATGACCTTCAGCAGGTTGCGCTGCGCATGCTCAGCAAGTTCCATCTGCCGTCCGGGAGAGCGTGCCAGATGCTGCGCCCAGTCGCTCCACGCCTCCAGGAAGGCATGCGGCGACACCCCGCCGCTGAGCCGCGCCAGGGTGCCCCTGGCCGCGCGGTCGAAGGCGTGCTCCGGATGGTCCAGCAATGGATCGCGTAAGGGAGGTACGACGGCGGGAGGCTGGTCCGCCGCCGGAGCGGGTGCCGCGCGAGGTTTGTGCTTCGGAGGTAGCTTCATGATTGCACTCCCAGTCTGATCTGTTTCTCGATCTCGATCACTGCGAAGAACGCCGCCCCGACTGTCATGATCAGCAGCCCGTCCATCAGTGGGACGGGGCGTGTGCCCAGTATGGCCTGCAATGGCGGTAGGTAGGTGACGGCAAATTGTGCGGCGCTCACAGCGATGACCACCACCCAGACCACGTGCGTTCCCCGCACAGTGGACCATGTCAG
Organism: Meridianimarinicoccus zhengii; assembly: GCF_003254465.1. Classification (GTDB taxonomy): domain Bacteria; phylum Pseudomonadota; class Alphaproteobacteria; order Rhodobacterales; family Rhodobacteraceae; genus Meridianimarinicoccus; species Meridianimarinicoccus zhengii. The sequence continues at coordinate 15,057 of NZ_QDFI01000073.1, read as the reverse complement.
CGAAGTACTGTGGATGTTTCGGATGAAGAACAAATGGAAGATCTCGAGCACTACCAGCATGTTCATTGCCATCGTCTGCGCGAGAGCCAGCGGATAGCCCTTGTCCATGGCGTAGTTGAACATGCCAAATACCGCCGCCAGGAACAGGGCCGCGACCAGTCCGACATGCCAGACCAACGCGCTCGAGAGGACCGGGGCGTGGCGGGCCCGCGGCGGGCGGGACATGGTTCCGGTTTCTGTCGGCTCGAAGGCCAGTGCGAGGCCCAGCGTGATCGCGGTAATCAGGTTGACCCAGAGGATCTGGACTGCCGTGATCGGCAGCGACAGCCCGACGAGAAGGGCCAGCACGATCACCATCGCTTCGCCGGTACTGGTGGGAAGGCTCCAACTGATTACCTTCTTGAGGTTGTCGTACACTGTCCGCCCTTCGCGCACCGCGGCCGCGATGGAGGCGAAGTTGTCGTCCGCCAGAACCAGATCGGCGGCTTCCTTGGCGGCCTCCGATCCTTTCAATCCCATGGCGATACCGACGTCGGCACGCTTCAATGCCGGAGCATCGTTCACGCCGTCGCCGGTCATCGCTATGGAAAGGCCGCGCGCCTGAAGCGCGCTCACGAGGCGCAGTTTGTGTTCCGGGCTGGTACGCGCAAAGATGTCGACATCCGCCACCTCCAGCATCAGTTGCGCGTCGTTGAGCTTGTCGAGATCGGCTCCGGTAAGCACCCGATGGGCGTTTTCGAGCCCGATCTGGGCGCCGATGGCGGCGGCGGTCCCGGCATGGTCCCCGGTGATCATTTTTACCCGGATGCCCGCCGCCCGGCATTCCGCGACGGCGGCAATCGCCTCGGGGCGGGGCGGGTCGATCAGGCCGACGAGGCCGACGAAATCGAGGCCACCGTCCAGTGCGGACCGGTCGATCCGGTCGCCGCTCTCGGGTCGCTCGGCCAGGGCCAGAATCCGCAGGCCGCGCCGCGCCAAGGTCTCTGCCCGGTCGTGCCAAGGCTGCGGGTCGATGCCGCCGCACATCCGCAGCACCCGCTCGGGCGCGCCCTTGACATGGGTCACGCGGCCCGTTGGCCCCTTCGTGAGGACGGCCATGAAACGGTGCTTGCTGTCGAAAGGGATGGCGTCGAGCCGCTGCCCCGAAATCTCCGCGCCCACCTTTCCCGCGAAGGCCAGCAGCGCGCCCTCCATCGGGTCACCTTCGACCGTCCAGACACCATCCGTGTGCCGCAGGTCTGCATCGTTGCACAGCGCCGCTGCCCGGGCGAGCCGGCCCAACTCCCCCGCCGGGGTGATCGCGCCGTCGGGTGCATAGCCTTCGCCTGCGATGACAAAACTGCCGTCGGGCGTTTCGGCGGCCGCTACGACCATCTCGTTTCGGGTGAGCGTCCCGGTCTTGTCGGTGCAGATCACCGACACCGACCCGATCGCTTCGATCGCGGGGAGGCGGCGGACGATGGCGTTGCGCCCGGCCATGGCCTGCACGCCGATTGCCAGCGTGATCGTCATCACTGCCGGAAGTCCCTCGGGGATTGCGGCCACGGCGACGCCGACCACCGCCATGAAGAGCTCGGCGAACGGCATGTGGCCCACGAAATAGCCCCAGATCAGCAGCAGCACCGCGCAGAGCAGGATCAGGAACGACAGCCAGCGTGCGAAATGGTCCATCTGCGCCACCAGCGGCGTGGTCAGCCGCTCGACCCCAGCGAGAAGTCCGCCGATGCGACCGATCTCCGTGCCGACTCCGGTCGCCACGACCAGCCCGCGCGCGGTGCCCTGCGTCACCAGCGTGCCCGACCACAGCATCGCGCGGCGGTCGCCAAGCGCGGCATCCAGGGCGACCGGATCAACGCCCTTTTCTACCGGCACGGATTCCCCGGTCAGGATCGCCTCCTGCGCCGCGAGGCCACGCGCCTCCAGCACACGCAGGTCGGCCGGCACCTTGTCGCCTGCGTCCAGCAGCACGACGTCGCCGGGGACGAGCTCCACGCCGTCCACCGTCACCCGCAGCCCGTCGCGCAGCACGGCGGCCCGGGGCGCCAGCATCTGGCGGATCGCGGCCATCGCCGCCTCGGCCTTGCCTTCCTGCATGAAGCCGATCACCGCATTGGCCAACACCACCGCCAGGATCACCCCGGTATCCACCCAGTGCTGCAAGACCCCGGTCACCACCGCCGCGCCGATGAGAACGTAGATCAGCACGTTGTGGAACTGTCGCGCAAATCGCAGCAGCGGACCGCGCACCCGAACTTCGGTCAGTTGGTTCGGCCCGTGCTTCGCCAGCCGACGCACTGCCTCCGTTGCGGTCAGGCCATCCGCCGTGGCCCCGAGCGCGGCAAGGCAGTCGGCGACCGGCTTGGCGTGGGCGTCGCTCAGGTGCATGTCATCGCGCCGTGTAGCCGCCGTCGATGACGTTCTCCGCACCGATGACGAATTTCGCCTTGGCCCAGGCGAGCCAGGCCACGGCCAAGGCGATGTCGTCCGGCTCTCCCATGTGTCCGACCGGGTGAACCGGCCCCGCCGCAGCCTTTGCCGCCTCCAGATCGGGCGAGGTTGCGCGCAGGTGGTTCTCCACCATTTGGGTCCGGATACAGGCCGGGTGAATCCAGGACTCGCGGGACGTCTCGGACGCATATGTGATGGCGTCGTTCTTCGATATCAGTCGCACCGAACCTTCCCTTGCGTTCAAAGAAACCTGGCAAACCCTCGAACGGCGTATACATCCAGTGCGAACGGGTGATCTTGTAGCGCGGCGCCGTGATGGTCACGCACCCGACCGTGGTTGCGAGGCTGCGCGCGTTATTCGCCACATGGGCCAGCAACGCGCCCAAGGCGAAAAAGATCAGGGAAAGTTCGATGATCTGCACCATCATTAGCCGAGCCAGAAAGCCGCTTCGCCTGGGGCGGGCCATATCCGCCTTCGGGTCTGGGATATCGCATGCCGGCGCCTGCATCATGCCATGACTCTGAACAACCGGTTCGTTCGGTTCGGCGCAAATGCGGATGAGGCGCAACTATCTGGCCGCATCCGGGCAAACCTCCAGGCATGGCCCGCGGAATGTGTTCCGGTTCCAGTTGTGCCGTCGGCCCGACGCCGTGCCGATCTCGCGCAACGAAATGCATGCGGCGCCGGTGCGGCGGTCGGCGCAGGCTGCCGGGTGAAGGCCCTTGCGGCGCGTGTTACAGGGGCACGTCATCATAGCGCCGCGCCCGTTTCGAGACCCTCATCCCGGATGCCGCCGCCTTGTTCATCAGGTCCAGCATCCTGCCCGGTTCGGCCGCGTACTGTTCGCGGGCCACGGTGAAGAAATCAGCCTGAACCTGCCACATGTCATCCAGACTTTTGCATGCCAGGATCGCGTTGCGGGCCCTTGCGTTCTGTTGCTGCCGTTCGAGCACGAAGCGCGCCGCCTCGGATACCATGTCGGTCCATGCGTGAAAGGCAACGGTGCCAACGGTGATGGGAAGGCCGGGTCCACCCAGTGCCGACAGCGGGCCCGACAGTCGGGGCCCGGTCCGATCTTCCGAATGTGTCTTGTTCTCGGACATTGCGTTTCTCTCCCAGTGGTGCTGCGATCGAGGTCATCCGTCCGATCGTTCGGATTGTGGGGCAGGGGGGCGGCAACACTGCATGTGACCCACACAACCCAGACGTCCGTCAGCGGGCTCAGGGTGCGAGCCGTCCCGCCACGCCATCCACGGCTTGCGGCCCGCCCGGGTGTCCCGCCGCGCGGACCAGCGGATCGGCCGGCGTCACGGGCACCGTCCCCGGCCACGGTCACGTGTCGTGACCCTGCCCGCGCGGTCAAGCTGCGATGCGGGCGGGCGCGTCAGCCGGATCTCCGTGATACACTCGGCTCTGATCCGGAAATAGCCCGCGATCTCCGGATCGGTCAGGCCAAGATCGGCCAGCGCCGCGACCACCCGCATCGGATGCGGTCCGAGCGCGTCGCACGTGTCGCGGGCGCATGTGGTCGTGCGGGGTCGTGCCTCGCATCGGGTCGTCATGGCAGGTTCCTCCCATAGTGCAGGTGTGCCACTGTCAGGATGGCCACCGGAACCGGCATCCCTTGCAAGGTGCAACCTGTCTGTATTCTGGCATGAGCGCCGCGACCTCGCTTTGATCGGTGTCAAAACAGGCCCCGATCACGCCGCCCCGCCCGGCGGCGGCGCGCCCGCCATAATGTCCGGAGGAAGCCGCGCGGCCAGCGCACGCAGCGCGCCCGCCGTAAGGACGCCGATCCCGAACAGGACCAGCACGACGTTCACGACCCAACCCAGCACCGGCACGAAGTTCAGGAGCGAAAAGCCCAGCACCCCGCAGCCCAGCAGCACGATCCGCAGTCCCAGCGCCGGGTCGTCGTGCCCGCCAAACGCGAGATACGACCGCAGCGCCACCGCATAGGCCCCAAGCACGAAACCCAGCGTCCAGACCACGATGCTCGCCAGCGCGATGATCGGCACGAAGGGCAGACCGATCAACGTCATCATCGCGACGGGCACCAGCCCCAGAAGCGCCGCAAGGCCCAGCACACCGAACAGCACCGTCAGCGCCGGCCGCCGGGTTGCCACCGTGCGTAACGCCTCCATCCGGGCCGGGGCCAGCGCCAGCAGCGCGCTACCCAGCAAGACGAGGAACCCGAACGTCACCAGGAACGCCGAAAGAAGCGCAATGCCGGACGGAAAGTTCAGCCTGTCGCGGCCCGCCCAGTCTTCCCCCCAGTTTCGCAGGTGTTCGGTCCGGCCCGGTAGGGGCGCAGCCTTGGTATAGACCACCCGCGCGGCGGGAATGACCTGGGCCGGAATGTCCACAGGTTCGGGTGCGGCATAGGTGAGCGTTCCCGCGATCCGCGCCGCGGGTCCAAAAGCGATGGCGCCCCCCTGCAGCAACGCATCCCCGGTGACGGCGGCGTTCAGCGTGATCTCGCCGCCGGTCGCGGCCAGCGCCCCGCCGACCGGGCCGTCGATCGTGATCGTGCCGCCCAGCATCCGGGCGTTGCCCGTGGTGATGGCGGTGTCGGCGGTGCGCACCGAAAAGCCGATCATCGACAGATCGCCGCCGACCGGCGCGCGCGCCGTCACCGCGGCCCCGGCGGCGTATAGATCGCCCGCAACCTCCGCCTCGAGATCCAGATCGAAGCCCGCCACATGGGCATCGCCCGCCACGTGGCCAGCGGTCACCACGGCCCCGCCCGACGCAAAGACATCGCCCGGCGCCTGCAATTCCGGCATGCCGGCCGATGCCGCGATGAAGGTATCCGTGCCGTTCGTTTGCACCACCGGCTCTGCCCCCAGCGGGGAAGCGACCGCAGTCGCCCAAAGGGCAGTTCCCAGAAGCGCGAGGACGCGCAATGCAACCGGCATGATGGCACTCCTTCTGAAACATGCCGCAGTTTTCTGCACCCTTTTCGGCGGGTCGCATTGATACCCATCAATGCCCGTCACACCGGAACCGTGCCCGCAGCCTTTTCCCTGCATATCCGCACCTCCCGGTGATGCCCGGTGTCAATGCCCGGGGGGCGCCGGCAGTCGCACTACCCCGGCGGCGCGTCGGCGTGCCTCATGGAACCGCTGATGCGCGAGTGTGAGCTGCGCCAGCCTCCTGTCGCGCTGATCGCTCAGGCGGCGCATGCGCGAGCCCGGATTGCCGATCAGGACAACCGATGGGCGCGCCCCTTCAGGGAAGAACGCCCGTGCGCCCCTTTGGGCAAGCCGCAGGCTCCGTTCGGCCCGGATGTAGCGGTCATAAAAAAGAAACAGCGCGCGCCGACGGACTTCGATGTCGAATGTCATGGCACAAACCTTTCCACCACCGACTGATTATACCACGCGGAACGCCTCTGTTCAGGGGTGATGATCAGAAACCGCATGCAAGAGTTCGCCGGTCAGTTCCCGACTCACGGCGTGAGAGATGTTTCCCAGACTGAGCATGGCGACCAGCCTCGAGTTGTCGTCGATAACGGGCAGGCGGCGGATCTTCTTCTGATCCATCAGGTCAATGACATCCTCGACCGTCTCGGTCTTCCGGCAATAGATGAGTCTCTTGCTCATGATCTCCTCGGCCCTGGTCGTCTGGGGGTCGCGGCCCGCGGCGACCACCTGGAGTGCTATGTCGCGGTCGGTAAGCATGCCGATCAGCTTGTCGTCATGCCCTATCGGGATTGCGCCGACATCGTCCTTCTGCATCATCTTCGCGACCTCGCTGACCGGTGTGTCGGCGCTGACCTAGCCGGCCCGGGGGTGCATTGCTTTCGCGATTTCCATCCTCGTGGCTCCTCTATCACGGGTTGCTAATAGAAATCCCGCAAGCCAGCCGCTGTCATTGGCCGACGTCAACAGAAACGGCGTTTCAAGCGCGCGACAGACTGCGAACGTGTCTGGCCCGTCGCTCCCGATCCTGGTGGGGCAGAACCTCACGACCGATGGACCTGACCGGGCGTGGGGGCGGACATCGCCCGTATCTGGATGGCGGGGGATGGCTTTACCTTGCTGTCTTTTGGCTGGGCCACGCGCGGCGCGGGCGCGGGGTTGATTCCGGTCATTGCAACGGCCCCAGGATCACCGAGACTGCGCCAGACGAATCCCGAGGGCGCCATGAGCCAATCCCAGACCGTCGCCTATCTTGCATCCGGCCGAGCCTTCGTGGAGGGCGGGCCGGTCGAGGTCATAGAAACCCACGGCGCTTACGTGTTCCTTGCCGGCGACACAGCCCTGAAGCTGAAACGCGCGGTCAAGTATGACTACATGGATCTCAGTACCGTGTCGCAGCGCAAGGCCATGATCGCGCGCGAACTGGAACTCAATCGCGCCTCGGCCCCGCAGATCTACCGGGACATGGTGCCCGTGACCCGTGGCGCGTACGGTCTTGCCCTCGACGGGCAAGGCGAGATCGTCGACTGGGTTCTGCGGATGTGGCGTTTCCCGGCGGAAAGCGAACTGACCCGGATCGTGGGGCGGGGGGCGCTCGACGACGGTCTGTCCAAGAAGGTCGGCCAGGAGATCGCGGCGTATCACGCCGGCGTCCCGGTGATCCGTCGCCCGGGCCGCCCCCTCGTCGCCGACATCCTGGAGGAGCTTGGACGGGTCTTCGACGAGTTTCCCGGTGCCGCGGGGACTGAACGGGTTGCCGAATGGCGCGAGACGGCCGCGGCGCGGCTCGCGACGGTGGGCCAGTTGCTGGACCGCCGGGGCGAGGGCGGTCACGTGCGGCGCGCCCACGGCGACTTGCATTTGCGCAACATCGTCGTGCTCGACGGCCGCCCGGTGCTTTTCGATGCGCTGGAATTCGACGAGTCGCTCGGCACGTGTGACGTTCTCTACGACATCGCCTTTCTGGTGATGGACCTCTGTCATCGGGGGCTTCGCCGACAAGCCTGCCGGGTGCTCGATGCGTGGCTGAGCGCCGCACGGGGCGCCGAGGATACCAGCCTTGCCGGGTTGCCCCTTTTCCTGTCCGTTCGCGCCGCGATCCGCGCCATGGTTCTTCTGCAGACCGATATGGCGCAGGGATCTTCCGACCGTTCTGCCCAAGAGGTGGCCGCCTACCTTGACCTTGCCTGCACGACGTTGAACCCCGCCCCGCCTCGGCTTGTTGCCGTCGGCGGGTATTCGGGTAGCGGCAAGAGCGTTCTGGCCCGCGCCCTGGCACCGATCGTCGGCGCGCTTCCGGGGGCGGTGTTGCTGAGTACCGACGAGGAAAGGAAAGCAGGCTTGTCCGGGACGGCGAAGCTCGCGCCGACGGCCTATGCCGCCGGGCACCGCGAGTCGGTCTATCGGCACATCTTTTCCCGCGCCGCGAGTGTTCTGGCGGCGGGCCATTCCGTGCTGATCGACGCAACCTTCATGGACTCGCGCCTGCGTGAAGCGGCCGAGGACGCGGCGCGGCAGGCAGGTGTGCCGTTCCTCGGGCTGTGGCTGAATGCGCCGATCCCGGTTCTCGAGGCCCGCTTGCGCGGCAGGCAGGGCGACGCCTCGGACGCGGATGTGGCGGTGTTGCAGCGCCAGCTTGCAACGGGTGCGGGGTGTCTGGACTGGCACCGGCTGGACGCCGCGGGAACGCCCGACATGGTCCTCGAGGCTGCCCGGCGATTGCCGGCCATCGCGGCGTGATCCGTCGCCCTGACCGGGCGGGCCGGCTGGGACACGGACCTTGCGCGCAGAATTCGCGCGCCAGGCGCGGCAAGCGGCGCCAGGGCTGCGGCCCGCAGCCGCGCCGCGGCGTGGCGGCTCTTTGAAGTGACGTATCCGTCGCCGCGAAATCACGGTCCGGCGCTCCGATTGCCCGATCGATCTCCGCCTGTGGTGGCGCCGAAAGCGGCATTTGCGAGGCTTGGCACAATCGCGGCCCGAGCCCGCATGAAGGACGCACCCACGATGCGCGTCAGGCAGTCGTAACCGGAGCCGCCCAAGCACGCGGTCATGCGCGACGATGATCTCGGTGGCGCACATCTGCGGTCTGTCTCTTCCATTGCGTACCACTTGACCCCAGAGCGGACCTTCCCGACTTGATCTGCCGCAAATGTGCATGCGCCGCCGCTGCCCCGGGACCTGGCCTGGCGCATAGCGGTACATGAGGCCGGGCCTGTCCTCGCTGCCTCCGCCCGCGGCCTGCCGCTGCCCGAACGGGTCGCGATAGGCGCGCAGGGCGGCGCGGTCCTGATGGTCCGCCGCAGGTGATGACGCGGCACAGCACGCTCGACTGGGTAGCGATGTTGATGGGGGGCCGGGCGGCGGAGTGCGCGGTGTTCGGGGTGGCGTCCTCGGGTGTGCTGTGCATCGCAACGGCTACGAAACCGCAGGCGTCGGAACATGGGCTCCCATGATCCTGTGTCGCACAAACGGGCTTAGCGAAATAACCAGTATTCCGATCGAGAACAGGCACCAGATTGCTGGCAACTCGTTTGGATCATTCGTCAACTGCGCGGCAAGGAGCGGGCCGACCAAAGCGTGAAAGAGCACGAACCGCCATGCTCCATAGACCAGGGGCAGCACGAATACCGCGGCCATGTAGGACGGGAACTGAACCGGGATCCCGAGGTAGCCGGGCAGTCCGTTCAAGGGGACTTCCCATCCGATATGCCACTCTCCCGATCGCAGACACCACGTGGAACCGCAAAGCACGTCGCCTGGCACGCACGGCCCGATGGCGTCGATCGGAACGAGCCGCAAGACCAGCAGGAGCGATGCAGACCCCGCCAGAATCCACACCCATCGGCGCATCGTTTTGCTTATCTCGGTGGGTGCGATCGCCATTGCGAAGGCGTTGATGAACAGCGGCTGTGACGCGATATGCAGATAGCTCAGGACCGTGATCGTCTGGTTGGCGCTGCTTCCACATTGATCCACCACCGCGTAGCCGGCTGCCTGCAGGGCTTCCATCAGGGTGAAGAATCCCAGTGTGACCCAGATCGCCTTCGGTTCGCCGCGCTTCAGCGCGACCGCTGTTGCCGCTCCGCCGGCCGCGACCATCGCCAAAGATGCTGTCGCGCTCCAGCACATGTCATTCACCCTTGTTCAGTTGCGCTTCGCGCTCTCACCGCATGTGCCCACCCGGGCATCGCTATGCCTTGCTTTCCCACTGTTATCCTGTATCGCGCTCACTATATACAATAAAACGTGAATGTTTGGGTGGCACAGATGAACGTCACAATTGCTTGTCTCAAATGTGGTCAAGGCAACAGGCTCCCCACGACGCGTGTCGGCGCGGATCCCAAGTGCGGCACTTGCGGCGCGCCGCTCGCAAGCGGCCTGCCTACCGATGTCTCGCTTGATGTTCTCAAGAAGGCAGCGCGCCTTGATACAATTCCCCTGGTCGTCGATTTCTGGGCCGGGTGGTGCGGTCCGTGCCGCGCGATGGCGCCCGAATTCGCGAAAGCGGCGCGCGCGATGAAGGGCAAGGCGCGTTTCGCCAAGCTCGATACCGAAGCTTTCCCGGAGGCTGGTGCGCGATACGGGATTCGCGGCATTCCACTGTTGATTGCCTTCCGCGACGGCCAGGAAATCGGACGCCAGACGGGTGCGAGATCCGGCCCCGACATCGCCGCGTGGATCGGCAGCGCAAACGGAGCGTGATGACCTGCCATGAGTGACGATCCCTACAAGACACTCGGTGTGTCACAGGCGGCCTCGCAGGACGACATAAAGAAAGCTTATCGTCGGCTTGCGAAATCCCTGCACCCTGACCTTCATCCCGATGATCCGGGCAAGCAGGCCGAATTCCAGGCCGTCTCGGCCGCCCACGACATCTTGCGCGATCCGGAGAAGCGGCGGCGCTTCGATGCGGGTGAGATTGATGCCGCGGGTCACGAGCGCCCTGAAAGGCAGTACTACCATCACTACGCCGGACAGGACGCAGGCGCGCGTTACGATCGGGGATCAAGGCCCGATTTCGGACACGGCTTCGGTCCGCGCGCCGAGGAAGATGTCTCGGATCTCTATGCCGAACTTTTTGGGCGAAAGGCGCGCGGAGCGACAGCTGGGAACACGTTCCACAGGCGGGGCCATGATCTGAGGTATCAGCTTGAGGTCGATTTCCTCGACGCGGCGCGTGGCGCGAAGCGTACCGTCACCATGCCCGACGGAAAATCCATCGAGATCTCGGTTCCCCCGGGCGTTCGCGATGGGCAGACCTTGCGGCTGCGCGGCAAGGGTGCACCGGGCAGCGGTGAGGGTCCGGCCGGAGACGCGCTGGTTACCATCAGCGTGAACGCGCACCCGGTCTTCACCCGTGACGGCGACAATATCGAGATCGAACTGCCGATCACCTTCGACGAGGCTGTTCTCGGCGCGAAGGTCGATGTCCCGACGATCAATGGGCTGGTCTCGATGACGATCCCAAGAGGCTCGTCTTCGGGCGAACGTCTTCGGCTCAAGGGCAAGGGCATCAAGCGCGGTGAGCATCTGGGCGACCAGATGGTGCGGCTCAAGATTGTCCTGCCCAAGAAGACGGACGACGAGATGCGGGCTTTTGCCGAACGCTGGCGCGCCGTGGCCGCTTTCGACCCGCGCGCCGACATCAGGAGGAAGACATGAGCCTTGACGAAAGTACCGTTGTCGCCCGTATCGAACGTCTCACAATTCGAGAGCTGCGGCTCTGGATGCGCGAAGGCTGGGTGCGCCCGGCTCAAGGTGAACGCGGCCCGGTGTTTGATGATCTCGACGTGGCCCGACTCCGGCTCCTGTGCGAACTTCGCAAGGATATCGGATTGCCACAGGACGTCATGCCTACCGTGCTCGCGTTGATCGACCAGTTGTATCGCACCCGGCGCGATCTTGCCCATCTCATGCAGGCCGTTGACGATCAACCCACCGACATCCGCCGCGCCGTTATAGCTGCGATGCGCCGCCGCGCCGAGGCTGGAGATTAGCGCTGACACATGCGCCTCGTTTGCTTGCGTAGCGGCATGCTCCCCCGAACCTTCTTGGAATTTACGATGAAGCCGCGGTGACGGAGCTCGGCACCGACGCGCCGGTATCCATACCCTTCGAACGCGTTGGTGATGTCGCGGATCAGCGACCCGAAAGCCCGCACGATCCCGGCAATGCATCAGGCGGACGTGTCGGCGTCGAGGTGGAGCACGACATCGCCGACGACGATCCGGTTCCCGCCCTTGACCGGCGCGGATTCCCCGGTGATCGCGGCCTCGTTGACGGATGCGACGCCTTCGACCACCTCGCCATCGGCGGGGATGAGATCGCCGGTTTCGACCAGCACGATGTCGCCTGCGCGCAGCTCGCTTGCCGGGACGACCTTGTGGCTGTCGCCCTTGACCCGCTTGCCCTTCAGTTCTGCCTTGGTGGAGCGCAGCGAGGCCGCCTGCGCCTTGCCGCGCCCCTCTGCCAGCGCCTCTGCGAAGTTGCCGAACAGGACCGTCAGCCAGAGCCAGAAGACGATCTGCGCCTCGAAGGCGACGTCGCCGCCTGCAAGGATCGAGCGCGCCAGCAGGACCGTGGCGAGGGTCGCCACGCTGGCGGTCGTGAACATGACCGGGTTGCGGATCAGCTGCCGCGGGTCGAGCTTGGCAAAGCTGTCGCGGATCGCGGGCACCACGAGTGCCGCCGCGAAGATCGACGTGTTTGGGTGGTGTGCCATGCCACGCCCCTCAGAACCGTTCCGGCCGCAAGAGCACGGCCAGCAGGTAGACGAGAAGCGCCGCGGCCGTGATGCCGCCGAGCACGAGATCGAAGCCCATGTATCATACCTCCGGACAATGGATCGTGGGAGGTACCTGCGCCCGAACCCCGTAAGCTCGCCATGTGAAATTCGGGTGGACAAAATAAGAAACGCGTAAAAATTGCGTTCTTACGTAGTCTTACCTGCTGGACGAAGGTGTGTGTCTACACGGGTTGGGACATCCGAGACCAGGCGTTCTTCTCCCGGAAGAGGCCTGCCCGTCATCGCCCACATCGCTGCATGCCCCACTGAAAGCGCTTGCTATTTCTGCAAGCGCCTCCTATGTAATCGGGATGAACAACAGGCATCGCAAGACCCTTGCCGCCGTCTTTGCCGACCCGGTGTCCGGCACCCTGGACTGGGCAGCTATAGAGGGTCTGCTGCTGGCCGCAGGCGCGCGGCTGATCGAAGGGCGCGGATCGCGCGTGCGGTTCGAAAAGGATGGCGAGGTCGCGACGTTTCACCGTCCGCACCCGGCGAAGGAAGCGAAGCGATACCAGGTGCGCGATGCCCGTGATTTCCTGGAACGGATCGGGGTAAAACCATGAGCAATACCATGACGTACAAAGGCTATGCCGCCCGCATCGAGTACGACGACGAGGACGGGATCCTTACGGGCCAGATCGCGGGCATCCGGGATCGTGTCGGCTTTCACGCGGATACCGTAGAAGGGCTGCGAGAGGCATTTCACGAGGCGGTTGAAGATTACATCGAGGCTTGCACCAAGATCGGCAAAGAGCCTCAGAAGGCATACTCGGGGCAGGTCATGTTCCGGGTCAGCCCTGAAGTGCACCGCAAGGCTGCCATGGCAGCTGAGTTGTCCGGCAAAAGCTTGAATCAGTGGGCAGAGGAAGTTCTGAACCGCGCCGCTGGCTAAGTGCAAGCGCAGTTGTCTTGTGCCATCACTCATGCAGTTGATCGGTACATCGCAGCCATGGGCGCCGACTGCGGTGGGTCAGTGCCCAAGCGGGAGTCGGAACTTTCCCGCAGCGGAAAGTATACTACCATAATATCTCTTATAGATGTGCGCTTATAGTTTGGGGGCACATTCTAAACTGGGTTGCGACACATCCCCTATCTTGTTGAAAAGCAAGGAGAACGGACATGGCCCACACGGAGCTGGATTTGCGTGAACGGCGTGCAGTCGAGGACATACTGACCGGCTATCACGGCGTCACCGCGCAGCGCATGTCCGACGCCCGCCGCGGAGAGGACGGTCCCGATGCCCGCTCTGTGCGGAGAATGCGCCCGTGATCGAATCACGTGGCACAGTGCGGTCACGCCCTTCCGCTCCATCCTGTGCCACTGTGCCTCCTGCTGCACGAGCGAAGGGGCGGGCCCGTGGACTACATGGGCTTTGGCAAGATCACGGTCTGCTGGAGCGGACAGCGCGTGTTTCGTGTCCCGGCGACGGGCGCGGCCCTTGCGACCTGCCGTTGCTCCGGCCGCGTCGTTGAGCGCCACCGGCCCGCCTGCCCCCGGTGATCCGCCGACGCCTCACTTCACCATACGGTGGGGACAGGTCTGAAGCGATTTCCTGCGGCACTCGCTCCTCTGGCCGGTGCGGCCGCGCCGAAGCTTGGAGGTGGCCAAGTACTTGATCTGTAGTCAGTAAAAATTTCTTCGGAATCTTTTTCCGGCAAAGTCCGATGAGCCAATATCTTCAGCAGATCGAGGGTGACAGCGAGCCCTCGGTGGCGCCGTGATGGGGCAAAGCCCCGCAGACGAAGGAGATCGTGCGTGTTGGAGATTCCTGGCGACAAAATCGTGCTCCCTCGTCCGCCGCAGCCTGAAGATTGGCCGCTGAATATGCGTGCGCCTATCCCGGCACATATCGAGCAACAAGAAGGAGGTTCCTCATGCTCAGGATGATCGAAGGCCCGAAGGTTTCAACAACCTACGACAACGCCGACGGACGTTTCGTGTTCGAAGGGTGCGGAGACCTCGCCAGCCACGCCGCCACCCAATGGCTACTCGCATATGTTCGCCCTGACGACGAGGTCAATGGCGAGGCTTGGTCCGGCTGGCATGACGCAGACCACATCATGTCCGTCTTCGCCGTCATCAGTGAGGACGACGAAACCCACGAACGTCACGAACGCCAGCTCGATGCCGATGACCTCACAGCGCGCGGCGTTTCGGTGCTCGATGCTGCCTGCAATGGCGAGAACGCTCAAGCATTGCTCGACCTCTGGGCCGGCGACATCGCCGCCGGTTTCGGCGAGACATGGCACGCTCTCGAGAGCGAGAAGCACCTCGACCCGATCGCCGCTTGGGGCACGGCTTCAGAATGCGCGGCCCTGGCTGCCGCATACAACAAGATCGAGGGTGCGGACATTTACACCAGCTGCCCAATGGACCCGGATGACATGCGCCAGCATCTCCAGATCATCCTGAACGAGGGCATCAACGCGGACGATGCCCTTCGGAGTCTATAAAGCCATACCGGCGCGACCCCTTCCGGGGTCTGCCATCTACCTCCCGACATACGCGCGATACTCGGCGTGGTTCCGGACTGACGTGCGAAAATGATCGAGCGGCGATCTTTAATCAGTAGTTTTGGCCGACCCGTAGGCGGTGTCCCTGGGAGGCTGTCTGAAACAGTTTATTTTTCCGGTCGCTGCCAAAAAACGGCCAATATTCAGATTGAACGCTGAACGGCGGAACCTCAACCACAGTCGCCTCCTCGCGATCTCCATCTTGACAGCCGCGGCGGCGCTTCTCGCCGTCCTTTCCGAAGCGGCGTCGGGCAACCGTCCCGGACACATCTCACTGGAGGTTCCACATGAACTCGATAGTGTTCACCCACTTCATCACGCCCAGAGTATCCGTCGTGATCAAGCCGTTTTTTGGGTCCACGTGCGATCAGCTTTGACGAGAGC